>WRLM01000004.1 GCA_009777615.1 Candidatus Methanoplasma cognatum | reverse complement strand
AGAGCGGCTGACTGTAGAGTGTTCTCGGAAGAATCCGATACAGCCGCTGAAATCAGCAGGTCCCCGGTTCAAATCTGGGGGTGGGGACCATTCACATATTCCATTAAAAGTTGGTCCGCAGACCATAATTAACACTGTTTGTCATTAATGTTTGCATAGCATCCGCTATCGATACGCCGCTCCTTCTTGTTCCTTTACCGTTCCTCGGTCTCGGTGCTGACCGTTCCTTTCCGGACCGTCATCATATTATCCGTTCATCCGCACACCCGTACGGAGAGCCTTTCCGCATTCGACGTCCCTTAAGTACTGCACAATCATTTTTTCGTCCGGCCCCGGCACGCCGGGGCGGAACAACAGGTGTTCTGTGATATTTCCTGTCGGGATGTCCGCCCGGGCTGTCAGCATTGTGCGGTCATGCTCCCAGCTCTTCCTCCATCTCGCTTTCCTTCTCGGCTGCGCGGGCAAGCAGCCCTTCGTCATCCGTATACGGAAGTTTGTTCTTCAGCACCGACCAGACCACTGTCAGCAGCTTTCTCGCACAGGCAACCAGGGCCTCTTTGTGCGCCGTGCCTCTGCCCCTGAGCCTTTCGTACATCCTCGTCACGACCGAGTTCTCCACGGTCCGGATATGGACGAACGCCGCCTGGCACAGGAGGCGGCGGGCGGCCTCGTCGCCGCGATGGGTCGTCGCACACCTGTGCGACGTCTCCGCCGACTCCTTCATCTTGGGGACAACTCCGAAGTACGCCGTGAACTCGTTAGATGTTCCGAACCGTCCGATATCGATTATCAGGGATGTCAGATACGCCGCCGATACCGAACCGAACCCCGGTATCGATAACATCAGGCTGTACATCCCGATCCCGCTGAACATATGCCCGATCAGCCTCGCTTCCTCGTCCGTCCTGTGTTTGATGTCCCTTGCCTCGCTGACGAAGATCAGAAGACACGGGTCCCCGGTCGCTCTCAGTTCTTCCATCGCCTTCTTGGAAAAGATGTCCGAGTACTCCCTGGACAGCTTTATGCCGTGAAGGAGCATGTGCGCTCTGGCCCTTCTCTTCAGATCCGCAAGATGGAGCTTCTCGCCGAACACTACTCTGCACACTTCACGTCTCATCATCCATTCCTTCGGCGGCATCAGACACACCGCGAACTCCCTCTCCCCGGCGAGATATCTTCGCATGTATCCCGCAAGCTCGATGGAATCGTTCTTGTCCGTCTTCTTGACGGACCTGGTGATCCGGAAAAGGTCTGCCGGATTCGCCACGACCACCCTGCACCCCAGGTTGGTCAGCACCCAGTATGTCTCATATGTCTTGGTGGAGTTCTCGATGAGGATGTGGGCCTCATGGCCGCGGAGGGCCGCGGCTATGTCGGCCATATCTTCGGGCTCGGATCCCTGTGTCCCGAACCTCCTGTTGAAATCCTCCAGGAACTCGTTGTTCTTTTCGCTTGGCCCCCTGTCGCCTGCGTACACCGCATGGCAGACGGCCGTCTTCTTGTGAAGATCCATTCCTACTGCTATTCTCGTTGTCCTCAGCCTCCCGGCCGCAACATCCGGACAACCTCCGTACCTTACGAATCTTTATCTTCGATCCGCACCATATCGAACACGGTCCGTGTTGTTCGAATGTTTGCAAACCTGAATACGCGGACCAACTTTTAATTGGGCGGTCATTTTCAAATCATTCCCTCGCCCATGCATCTGGTTCGCGTTCCATCTGCGGAAAAAAGATCGAAGTTGGGTCGGCTGTATGCGTACCCAACTTTATTTTGTTAGAGTTTCAAAGGAAATTACACCCCATCCCCGCGCACAGAGAATTGGTCGGCTTGTAGTTTGCGTCAAGGCCGGGATTGACCTCTATCGAGCCGCTGTCGCCGCTGATACGGGATTTCCATTCGGCAAGCCCCATGTTCGGGTTGATGCCGGCCGACCGCATGTCCACAAATTCTGCATTTTTACCATCTATGTAATAGCAGTTATTGCTCATAGTTGGATTTCCGGACAGTGCCGACATCCCGCCAAGATCGGAGGAGTAACGGATCTCTATCATCGGACGCTGGGTGAACGTGGCCGGCTGGCTTACGATGTTATGGTGGATGTTCGGGTCGATATTGGCGGGGCGGCCTGCATAGCTTTCCCAATCCTGATAGGTGAGACCAAAATAGATCGCACTGTGGTAGTTCTGGGCGTAATTCACGTCAACCAGTGTGTTATTGTAGATCTGGGCATCCTTGGAGCCGTACAGACCTATGCCTTCCCAGCCCGTGTGGATGATCAGGTTGTTGCGTATCACGCCGTTGATGTTCTCATAATACTGCGAGTTCACGGAAGTATCGAAATACTGCGGGCTGGTATCGAACCCGGCCATGATCCCGGCCCCGTACGCGCGTTCTATGCGGTTGTTCTCGATCAGCGAGTTGATCGCGCCTCCTTTGGCGTATATCGCGTTCGAACAGATATCGTGGATGTAATTGTTCTGCACTTTCATATTGTCGCCGTTGACGTTGTCTATGCCCTCGGAGTTACATTCTCCTGTTGTGAAATCCGGGTGTTTGACGTAATCCCGCCCCGAGTTGTATATTTCGTTGTATCGAATTGTTATGTTGTCGCAGTTCGGTTTTACTTTGACCACGTCGTTCTTGGAGTCATGCAGTACGCAGTCCTCAACGATGATGTCGTGTACTCCCCTCCGGTCGCTCTGGCCCCATTCCCATTTGGTCTCAAAACAAACGGCGTAATATCCCCCTCTTACTTCCACAGCCTGCAGCAGACAGTTCGACACAACGCCGCCGTTCCTGTCTTCGGCGTAGAACTCGATCGCCGAGTGTTCTTCGTTTCCGGGATCGAAGGTCGTCAGGTCGATCACCGCCCATTCGCCCTTTGCAGACTTTATGGTGATGTCCGATACTTGAACGCGTACATTGTACCCTTCTTTATAGACGCCGCTGCGCAGGATTATGGTGTCGCCAGGCTCGGCGACTCCCAAAGCGGTGTTGATGCTTTTATAGGGCCTGTTTATAGAGCCGTCCGCAGTCTGGTCGTTACCGCTGGGGGAAACATAAATCCCGCCCGCCGGGTCATCATAATTATTGCCGCGCGGCCCGACACCGTCAAAAGCCCCTATCGGCGGAATGGTCGGAGCGGTCCAATTATTCTCGGAATCCTGATCGGAGTTCTTCGGTATCGCTACTGCGGCGATGACGACCGCCGCCGTGACGAGAAGAACCGCGATGATCAATAAGCTTTTTTGTGCCATTAGTATCTCTCTCCTCTTATGTTTTTTACTCGGACATCGACCGGGTTTTCTTGCGTATTACCGCTGTGTCCTCTTTACTTAACACCATAGTACATTACAAACTATATACAGTAGCTCAACACAAGAACGCGGTCTCCAAGTTTGAGAAGCAAGAATGTCCGGAGACCTCAATGGTGAAATGTTCCTCAGATACGGATGCCGTGCGGCCGCGGCTCGTGATCCTTGTTCTTGGGTAAGAATATTTGGTAAGCAACTATAATAAACGGCAAAGTCCCTCCCGCTGAGTATGGTCAGGGAGAACGCTGCACGATCAAGGACCCTTATGAACGGATCTTTCGATATGAATCCCCAACCCTTCAAGTCCTTCATAAGCAGATTCATCACGGAACGCATGGGGGAGACCGGCCTTACTGAAAGCCAGGTTATTTTTCTTATGATCCTTGACGGCGAGAGCGGGGTATCCCTGAAAGAGATGACGGAAAGGGTCGGAGTGCACAAATCTCTTACCACCCGGGCGGTCAAGCATCTTCTCGGAAATGGGTTCGTCGAAAACATCGCCGAATCTGGAAAGGAACATTCTATCATATTGACGGAGAAAGGCACGGAGGCAAAAAGAATGGCCGCCGCGGCGTTCGACGAACTTTTCGGACTCCTCCTGGATGATCTTACGGATGAAGAATTTACGGTAATGGAGCAGGCGCTGTCAAAGATCAAGCACAAAATGGAAGAACTCTCTCTGAAGGAACAATTCCCTTAGACAGTTGATAAGGGCTTTCCTGTGTGCTCAGAGTTTCCTGAAAGCAAGTTGATAAGTAAACTATAAATACGCAAATAATGTCTCTGGCCTCCTCATTAGAGATCATGAACAGCCGCCTGACGCGACCCTTTCTTTAAAAAACAAAGGAGAAGACTAGGCTTACCGCTTGGAATTGGCATGATGCGGGGGATATGAGAAATGGAAACCATCGGATATATCATCATACAGATATTCATATTGCTTCTGGCAGCGAAAGTTTTGGGAAGTTTGTTCGAGCGTTTCAGGATCCCGTCCATCACGGGAGAGATACTGGCCGGAGTGATCTTCATAAATCTTATACTGTTCTTCCCCGGAATAGGCGATCTCCTGCATTTCGATCCCGATGAGTTCATGCACGACGATGGCCACTTCCTGCATGTGATGGGTGAGCTGGGAATAATATTCCTGCTGTTCATAGTAGGCCTGGAAACAAAATTCAGCGATCTTATGAAAGTCGGCAGAGCCGCGATGTACGTCGCCGTGCTGGGTATAGTGATACCTCTGCTCGGAGGCCTGGCGCTGATGCTGGCATTCGACCCGAACAATTTCAACCTCGCCCTTCTCATCGGCACCGCGATGTTCGCGATGAGCACCGGGATAACGATCGAAGTGCTCAGGAACATGAACGCCATGGGCAGTGTGGAAGCCAAAGTGATCATCGGTGCGGCGGTGATAGACGATATACTGTGTTTGTCTCTGCTTGCGGTGATAAGCGGCATCGTAACGCCGGGGATCGATATGGCGTCCATAGTCGCCAACACAGCCATAGTCGCCATTTTCCTGATCGCCGCATTCGGGTTCGTCTCTTACATAAGAAAAATAGCGGACCGCAGAAAACGCAAGATGATAGAGAGATACAGGAGTGCGGACATGCACGGAGACATTGCCGTCGGCTGCGATGTTTCGGAATTCCACGAAAAGCGGTCGCATCCCTCCGAGCTCAGCATACTCGGCATAGCCGTTCTGGTATGTTTAGGAATGGCCGCCCTTTCTACGACCATCGGTCTGGCAGGAATAATAGGCGCATTCATCGCAGGGATGCTGTTCGCTGAGTTCAAAGAAACAATACCCTGTGAAGAGAATTTCAATGCGGTAACCTCATTCATGCTTCCGTTCTTCTTCATATATGTGGGTATGATGGTCAGATTCGACGATTTCGATCTGGGGTTGCTGCCTCTGCTCGCCGCTTTGACGGTCGTCGCTGTGCTCACAAAGTTCGTAAGCGGATATTGGGGCGCAAGGAAAGGAAAGCTCTCGAAGGATTCCTCCATGCTCATAGGCGTAAGCATGATACCGAGAGGCGAAGTGGGAATAATCGTCGCCAGCATAGGTCTTGCGCTGGGAGTGTTCTCCAATTCGATGTTCACTTCCGTCATACTGATGGTCTTGGCCACGTCGGTCATAGCGCCGCCGCTGATATTGTGGGCATACAGGCGCATGCAGAATCGCAGCCAAACTGAAAATGACGAGCCGCGGCTGACCTGATAAGAAAATGATCCGGCGGGGGCGACCCCGCCGTTACCCATGCGGAGTTCACTCTTCTTCTTTGATTATCAGAGCGTCGGCGGCATTCTTTGATATGCTGGCTATCCCTTTGGTGCAAGATTCTTTGCTCTTGTATCCCTGGGACGCCGCGACTATCTCTCCGTTCATCGCTTTAAGGCGGAAACGGTACTTTTCGCCCTTGTCAAAAAATATCTCATACTTTGGGTTTGTAAGTTTTTTGTAACCTTCTACGGTCTGATCTTCTATCTTGGACCTGCTGTTGGTCTTTACGCTCTCTATGCCGCTGAGGCAAGAGGATTCGTTCGCGTATGTCTGAGATGTGCATATAACCCTACCATTATTTGCCACAAGATTGAACATCACTCCATTCTTTGCCGGTTTTATGACGAATTTGCCCATATATCCATCTCCTATCGATCATGTGTTTGTGCTGCATTTATAACTTACTGTATTACATTATTTTTAAAATACAGGTCACGGGGTCGCGGCCGAATCTTCTTTTTTCCGCATCCTCAGGACAATTGTAGAAGCTAAGGAAAGAACGGGAAGCTCTATCAGAGGGCCGACGACCAGGACCAAAGCAATAAGGGGCGAATCCGGGAAAGCCGCCACCGCTATCGCCAAAGCAAGGGGGGAATTCCTGGCCATTGTCGTGAATGTGAGCGACGTAGTATCGTCGAATGACAGTTTGATCGCCTTTCCTACCGCCCTTGAGATGATGAAGTTCAGTATGAAGAATATCCCCAGCGGGATGAGCATCTGCACCAGGACCATCGGGTCGTCCACGATCAGGCCGCCGCAGGAGGCGAACATCGCGAACACTGCCAGACACAAGAAGGCCAGCTGCAGGTTGTCACCGTGCTTCGCTATTTTTTCTTCCATTGCGTTCTTCTTGCCCCGGGCGTTCATCGCGATCTTGACCAAATTCGCCGCGGTGAAGGGTATCGCGAGGACGAATACTATACTCACCAATATGGAACTGATATCAAATGACGAGCCTGTTCCCAAGAACAGGAAAAGATACAGCGGGAGCAGAAGGACCTGCAGAATGAGGTTCAGCGGGAGTATGGATGTGCTGAGCGGTACGTTCCCTTTCGACATTCCCGTGAACACCAGATACCAGTCGGTGCACGGAGTGACCAGCAGCATCAGGAACCCTATCATCATGTCCATGGACCCTCCGAGGAACGCATATCCTAAGAGAACGGCTACGAACGGCGTCCAAACAAAGTTGATCAGAACAGAGGTTGAAGAAAAACGTATGTTCCTGAACGAGTGTCCTATCTCCCTTATATCCACTTTCAAAAAAATGAAGAACAGAAGCACCATCAGGAACGGCTCTATCAGACCTCCCATGTTCTCCGAGAAGAACACCGCCTGCCCGATAAGTATGCCCGCCAGCGCCACGGCGATTATCAGGACTGGCTGCATTTTTGTCAACGTCCCTAAACCTGTCTCCGCCGAATCACCGCATAGGAAATATGAACGGCAGTAATAAAGAGTTCTGCGTGACCGGATGAAAACCTTTATATTGTAAAATTATATTTGAGTAGTTGTTCAAATATTCAAATATGGTGACAACATGAATAACGACAAAGGCCACCTCGGGGATGAGCACGATCGTATAACGAAGGATGCGAAGGAACACATGCTGGATGAGAGAAGCGTGCAAGAACTGTCCGATCTTTTCAAGGTCATTTCCGACCCTACCCGTCTGAAGATATTATGGTCTATCGGAGACAGTGAGGTCTGCGTCTGCTGCATATCCGAACTTCTAGGAATGTCCGTATCGGCGGTGTCGCATCAGCTGAAGACACTCAGACAGGCGCATCTTGTGAAGGCTAGAAGGGCAGGCAGGAACATCTACTATTCGCTTGACGACCATCACGTCAGGATCTTGCTGGATATTGCGCTGGAACATATGAGGGAATGACATATGAAGTACGTATATCGTTTAGAGAATCTCTGCTGTGCTTTATGTGCGGCCAAGATAGAGGATGCGATCAACAAGATCGACGGTGTTGTTTCAGCGAAGCTCGTTTTCATGACCCTGCGGCTGACGGTCGAAGCCGATGAAGCCGAGATCGGATCCATAGAACCTAAAATTGAAAAAGCCATAAAACGGATCGAATCCGGCGTAAAACTCAGAAGGGTGTGAAGTTGTTCGGCGCCGCCGCCATCGCGCGGATCCTCATCTCCGGCACGTTGCTCGTGATAGGACTGTTCGCGGGCTTTGATCACTCCTTAGCCTTGATGATACTCGCCGCATCGTACGTCGCCGTGGGGTACCTGGTATTCATCCGTTTTCTCAAAGCGATCTACAACAGGCAGCCGTTCGACGAGAACTTCTTGATGACGGTCGCATCCTTGGGCGCTTTCGCGATAGGAGAGGCTCCCGAAGGCATCGCGATCCTTCTTTTCTACCAAGTGGGAGAGCTGTTCGAAGAGTATGCCGTCGACCGTTCAAGAAGGTCCATATCCTCGCTTACGGACCTTCTGCCGGAGGACGTGAACCTTTTGAAGGACGGAGCTGTCGTATCAGCCAAGCCGGAGGATGTGGGTATCGGCGATCTCATCGTTGTCAGACCGGGGGAAAGGGTGCCTCTCGACGGAACGGTGGAAGAAGGGTCGTCGATGGTCGATACCTCGTCGATAACAGGGGAATCCATTCCCAGAAGGGCTTCGGCCGGCGACGCTGTGCTTAGCGGCTGCATTTCAACCAACGGGGCCCTGACGATACGAGTGACCTCTTTGTATGCGGACTCGACCGCTTCCCGCATCATCAGCATGATAGAGGACGCCTACGGAGCAAAATCCAAATCGGAGAATTTCGTGACAAAGTTTGCCAGATATTATACTCCGGTGGTCGTCCTTTCCGCCCTTCTGCTTGCGGTAGTCCCTCCGCTGATACTCAGCGCCTCGTTCGAGGTGTGGATATACCGTGCGCTCACATTCCTCGTGATATCCTGCCCATGCGCTTTGGTCATCTCCATACCGCTGGCCTTCTTCGGCGGGATCGGCGGTGCCTCCCGCATGGGGATACTTGTCAAAGGAGGAAATTACCTGGAGGCCCTTGCCGGCGTGGATACGGTCGTGTTCGACAAGACCGGGACCCTCACCAAAGGGACCTTCGATGTGGAGAGGATCATACCCAACGGCATAGAAGAAAAAGAGCTGCTGAGGTTCGCCGCCCATGCGGAGTTCCATTCCAATCACCCTATCGCCGTTAGCATACGGAAAGCCTATGAGGGAGACATAGACGGATCGGCGGTCGGTCTTGCCGAAGAGACCGCAGGCAGCGGGATCGCCGCCGAAGTGGACGGACATGAGGTTCTGGTGGGAAATGAATCGCTGATGTTAAAGAACGGCATTGTCTTTGAGAGACCTGGCGACTTCGGGACCGCCGTCCACATCGCCATAGACGGAGAGCACAGAGGATGCTTTGTTATATCGGACCGCATAAGATATGACTCAAGGTCCGCAGTATCGTTACTGAAGGATGCGGGGATAAAGGACGTTGCGATGCTTACCGGAGACGTAAAGGCCACCGGAGAACATGTCGCGGGGTCGCTGGGCATCGAAATGGTATATACCGACCTCCTTCCCGCCGGCAAGATCGGGATCGTCGAACAGCTGCTGTCGGAGGGGAGATCCGTTGCTTTCGTCGGGGACGGGATAAATGACGCTCCGTCTCTGGCACGTTCCGATGTGGGCATCGCGATGGGTGCCATGGGCTCCGACGCCGCGATAGAGGCCGCGGACATTGTTATAATGGATGATATGCCCTCAAAGGTCCCCATCGCCATCAAGATAGCAAAGAAGACCAGGTCGATCTCGATCGAGAACATAATATTCGCGATAGGCGTCAAAGTGCTGTTCTTGACGCTTGGCGCGCTGGGTCACATAACGCTTGTGGAGGCTGTCTTCGCCGATGTCGGCGTTGCCGTCATTGCCATTCTGAATTCAGTAAGGACGCTGAGGACGTCGAAACTGGCATCTACACTAAAAACAGCGGGGTCATGAGAAGTATATAACATACACAAACATCAAGTAATGACCAGCATATAGGGGTATCATGGTAGAAAGAAGGAGTGAGGGGCAGAAACTGGAAGAGAAACTTTTGATGAGATCAAAGAACATAGGAGAGACCGACGAATTCCTTCTTGACGAGGCCAAAGTGTTCTGCGAAGGATACAAAGAATTCCTGTCTTGCAAAACAGAGAGGGAGGTCGTAGACAACGCTATCCCTCTTTTGAAAAAAAGGGGGTATAAAGAGTTCCAGCTTGGGAAGAAGTATTCTCCCGGAAACAAATTCTACATGAACAACCGGGATAAATCCCTGATAATGGTAACGGTCGGAAAGAGGCCGGTGGCGGACGGCCTCAGGATCGGGGTCAGCCACATCGACAGCCCGAGGCTCGATTTCAAGCCTAACCCCCTGTTCGAAGACACCGACCTGGCATATTTCAAGACGCACTACTACGGAGGGATAAAGAAATACCAATGGGCGGCCATCCCTCTGTCGCTGCACGGCGTTATATCGCTCACGAACGGGAAGACCATAAAGGTCAGGATGGGGGAGGAAGAATGGGACCCGGTATTCTGCGTCACGGACCTGCTCCCGCATCTCGCCATGAATCAAATGAAGAAATCCGCCGCCGAGGTCATCGAGGGGGAACAGCTGAACATACTTGTGGGATGCTGGCCATTCAAAGATGAGAGGGTATCGGGCAAAGTGAAGCTGAACATAATGAATCTGCTCTTTGAGAAGTACAAGATCGTCGAGAAAGATTTCCTAAGCGCGGAACTATGCGCCGTCCCGGCCTTCAAACCGGTCGACGTCGGCCTCGACAGGTCGATGGTCGGAGCGTACGGACAGGACGACAGCGCTTGCGCCTTCGCCAACTTCATGGCGGAGATCGATTGCGAGGAGCCGGAATTCACTACGGTCACTGTCTTCGCGGACAAAGAGGAGACAGGTTCCGACGGGAATACGGGGATGAGGTCGTTCTTCTTCAGGGATTTCCTTGAGGATTTCGTGTCCGCTTACGGTCTCCAGGTACGCCACGTGCTGAAAAGATCATTCTGCTTATCCTGCGACGTCAACGCGGCGATCGATCCGGCATTCGGAGATGTGTTCGAAAAGAACAACTGTTCTTTCCTGAACCGCGGGCCCGTTGTATCTAAGTACACAGGAAGCAGAGGTAAGTACTCAACGAACGACGCTTCAGCGGAGACGATGAGTTTCATCAGAAGGATATTGGACGAGTCCGGAATACCGTGGCAGGTGGGAGAGCTCGGAAAGGTGGACATAGGCGGCGGCGGAACCATTGCCTCTGATATCTCCCTCCACAATCTGGATACGGTAGACATCGGGGTGCCTGTGCTTTCCATGCACTCGCCTTTCGAAGTTACCTCAAAAACCGACGTGTACCTCTTGTACAAAGCGATACATGCGTTCTACTGCTGCAAACAGGAAAAGAAGTGAGCCGGAGCTCACCCCCCTTTTTCTTACGCTCGAACCTGGCCTCGGCGTTGATCGCTCCATATGTGTTTGACGTTTCGCTGTCTATATAAACCATATATTGCTATGTATGGCTGGTAATGTCAAATGGTGGGGGAACTGATCCCAATTGCGGAAGTGCTTGGTCTAGCTTTAGGCACATATGCTATTGAGAAAGTGGCTGAAGCAGGTTCTTCAAAGATCATTGGAAGACTCAAAAAATACATGGGAAAGGACCTCACTGCTGATGAAAAAGAGCTTATGATAGAGGATATCATGTTAACCCTCTCCGAACTTTCTGGAGTGAGTATCGGCGGGAATACTATAAAGGTGATCCGCAGCGCAGAAAATCAAAAACTCATCTGCACATGCGTATTTGTCCGCAGTATCCGTCTCGAAAGACAACTTGCTTTGTTGGACATGAAAGGAATCAAGGCCAAAGAAGACAAAGAACAGGTGAGGAATGAGATCAAAGGCCTAATATCCAACATTCGTGCAAAAATATGGTCCAACAAAGAAATGAAAAAGATGATGAGGGACACAAGCGTACAACGCCATATCAAAAATGATCTCAAAGAAGTCAGGAAAAGTCTAAAGGAAATCATCAAAAAGATTGATGTTATAGATGAAAAGATTGACCATGCAGTAGAGATCCTTGAGAACAGATCGACCGCTGTTGAAACAAACCCCGTTGAAACAACATTTTTAGAGCCCACGTCAAATTTTATGGGTAGAAATGAAGAAACACTCAAATTATCTTCGCTGATAGAGGAACATAACACCATTTTCGTATGTGGTATGGGCGGGATAGGGAAGTCTGAACTGTGTAGGGACTTCGCCAAGAAGTGGATGAAAGAAGAAAATGAGTCTGGCAGAAGATCAGTGGCATGGCTTGTTTACGAGGGGGACCTTAAACGCACTATAGCTTGGAAATTGAAAGTAGAAGGAGTAATTGAGCGCGAAATAGGAGATGAGGAGGAGCTGTTCAGAAAAAAGATGTCAGATCTGAATAAAAATCCCCAGACACTGCTGATAATCGATAACTTCAACGTCACCAGTGACAAATGTTTGAATCACGTCTCATCATACAACTTCAAGAAGATATTTATAAGCCGGAAAAGAAAATACTGCTCCGAACCACATCATAGTTTGGAACTGGATGCGCTCTCTGAGGAGGATTCATTCAAGCTGTTCTCCAAATCCTTAAGGACTGGGGAAGATTGGATAAAAAGCAGGGGATCGGATATTCGCAAATTATTGCGGCACATAGATTACCACACACTCACAATAGGATTGATGGCTGGCCATATCAACAATTATGAAACGGAACCGAAAGATCTTCTTGAAATAATGTCGTCCGGAATGTCCGGCCTTGAGAGAAAAATAAAACAAACAAAAGACGGAGAGGATGATACTGCAATAGTCCACGAACATCTTCTTAAGTTGTTCGGCCTGTTATCGCTGAAAGATGATGAAGAAAATGTTCTCAGAATCGCATCCATGCTTCCCGCATCAGGCATGCCTCGGGAAAGATTCAGGGAATTTTCGGGGATGGATCACAGTAACAGCGATGATGTGTTCGCATCTCTGGAAGACCAGAGGTGGGTCGATGTATCATTTGACAAAACCTTAGGTAAGAACTTCATATCCGTACATCCGCTGATCGCAGATCTGCTACGAGAAAAGCTTGAACCCGATGAGAACAAATGCAAGGTCTTCTTTGATTCATTGGAAACATTCTTTGGCGGCGATGATATATACAGCAACTGGCCGGAGAAGATGCGGACTCTGCCTGTTCTGATATCTGCGGCAAACATGGCGGGTGGATATCCATATGCCTTCTCAACGCATAGTTTAGCGGGACGGTATCTTAGTGAATTAGGAGACTATGATGAGGCGCTGGAGTATTACTTCAAGGCGCTAGAGGTAGTGAAAAAGGTGCTGGGCGCAAACCACCCAGCCACAGCGGGTTCATACGGCAACGTAGGCGTTGCGTACTGGAGCAAAGGAGACTATGATGAGGCGCTGGAGTATCACTTCAAGGCGCTAGAGATAATGAAAAAGGAGTTCGGCGAAGACCATCCAGACACAGCGAAATCATACGATAACATAGGCGTTGCGTACAATATGAAAGGAGACTATGATGAGGCGCTGGATTATCACTTCAAGGCGCTAGAGATAATGAAAAAGGAGTTCGGCGCAAACCACCAAGACATAGCAAGATCATACGACAACATAGGCATTGCGTACAATATGAGAGGAGACTGTGATGAGGCGCTGGAGTATCACTTCAAGGCGCTGAGGATAAATGAAAAGGAGTTCGGCGCAAACCACCCAAGCACAGCGAGATCATACGGCAACATAGGCGTTGCGTACAATATGAAAGGAGACTATGATGAGGCGCTGGAGTATTACCTCAAGACGCTAGAGATAATGAAAAAGGTGCTCGGCGAAGACCACCCAGACACAGCGAAGTCATACGACAACATAGGCGTTGCGTACTGTGGCAAAGGAGATTATGATGAGGCGCTTGAATATCACTTCAAAGCACTGGAGATAATGGAAAGGGTGCTGGGCGTAAGCCACCCGGACACTGTAGGATCATACAACAATATAGGCGCCACGTACTTGAAAATAGGAGACCATGACAAGGCATCGGAATATATTAAAAAAGGTGCTCCCCCTCAATAATCCAGGTACTTTAGGAACATAAATAAGGCTGGCCGGTGTCTTCTGGAAGGTGTGAATGCGTTTCCTTATGTGTTGCGTTCGTACTTTTGAATGGGCAGTAAGATGATCTAACTTGTGAGCGATACTTCCATTCCGGCCTCAGTACCCAACCTGTGAATGCTTAATTTTGGGCTCTGGTCCCCTCTGAACCCCATACGAATCCCA
The DNA here is from genome assembly GCA_009777615.1 of Candidatus Methanoplasma cognatum. Lineage (NCBI taxonomy): Archaea > Methanobacteriati > Thermoplasmatota > Thermoplasmata > Methanomassiliicoccales > Methanomassiliicoccaceae > Candidatus Methanoplasma > Candidatus Methanoplasma cognatum. The sequence goes on along the minus strand of WRLM01000004.1, from coordinate 175,653 downwards.
TTTATACGGAATGAAATATACGATGAGTATGGCAGCAGGCGAGATGTTCGGTTATGCAAAATGGTGGTTGGGATCCTTATTCGGAAGCAAGGCGCCGCTGGTGAACACACTCATAATAGGTTACGAGTGTAACCTCAGATGCAAGCACTGCAGCATACACCGCAATATCACCGAAGGCATCGGAAAGAACAGACTCTCGTATGAAGAGATAACGGAAGATCTGAAGCTTCAGTTCAAGAACGGCGCCAGGATAGCCTATTTCGAAGGCGGCGAGCCGACCATGTGGTCCGATGGAGAAAAAGACCTCGGCGACCTTATCAAAACGGCGAAGGAGATCGGGTACAACAACATCGGATATACCACCAACGGAATGAACAAATTCTTCACCGAATCGGATGTTATATCCGTGAGCTTGGATGGCCCGAAAGAGATACATGACATGATCCGAGGGGAAGGTGTATTCGACAAGCTCATGGAGAACATATCTCTCGCAGATTTCAACGGTTCGATATACGCCAACATGGTCCTTCAGAAAGATAATATCGGATGCATAGAAGATACGGCGAGGATCGTCAAGGACAACGAAAAACTGGCTGGAGTGATATTCAATTTCATCACTCCCCCTCCCTATGAAATAGCGCTGACGCCGGAAGAGAAGAAGGCGGCCGTGGATAAGATAAGGGAGCTCAAGAAGAACGGGTATCCGATACTGAACTCGAAGCGCGGCCTTGAACTTCTGACAGAAGAGGACTGGAGCGGGAAGTGTCCGTACCACGTCACCGTTTTCATCATCCCCGACGGGTCGCACCACAACGGCTGTCCCATGCACGACACGCCGTCATGCAAACAGTGCGGGTTCGCGGCGGTCAGAGAGTATTATCTGATAAAAAGAGGCAGCGTGTCGACGATCAGCGAAATGTCTTCGATATTCGCCATGTCAAAAAAGTGATCCCACATCAAATAGGAATTTTACTGTGGCGGCGATGATGAAAAGCACTTCCGTAAGGAAAGCTGTGCCGAAGAAGAACGGCGGGATCTTAAGTCTCCAGTGCTCGCCTTTCTCATTCATGGTCCTCCACGCCTTCAGCATCAGCGGCAGCGTCAGGAACAGCAGCGCATACAAGGGATTGAAGTACACCATCAAAGCGACCATGACGTAAACGAAAATTATCAGCACTTTCGCCATCCTAACCGCGCCGTCGATCCCGAAGCGTACTGAGATGCTCTTCTCACCGTTTGCGATGTGCGCCTCCTGACCGGACATCGAGTCTGTGAGTCTCATCATTCCCACAAGAGTTCCGACTATCACTGCAAAGACGAGTATCTCGATGTCGAAGACTCCTGTGAATGCGAATGTCCCCCAGTCAAAATCGACGTTTGCCACATAGAACGAACAGAACACTAGCATGAAGAACGAAACTGCAACGTCCGCTTCGCCAAGGCCTCTTGCGCCAAGATCAAGCGGAGGTGCTGTGTAGAAATACGACAGGAATATCCCGGCGGCGCCGAACACCGCGACGATCCACCCGCCGTGCAGGATTATCGGAACGGCCAGCACAACAGATATGCCGACGAGCGCTGCCATTATGATTTTACCCTGTTTGTCTGAAACAAGGCCGTTGTCGAAGGGATTCCCTTCCCAATATATCTTCTTCAGGAGTTTCGAATCCATCGCCTTCATCATCTCCTCCTTCTCGCTGAACCTTATCTTATCCACGCCGGACCTGTGGTCGAAATAGTCGTTGGAGAAGTTGACGAACACCGCAAGCAGGAGAACGACGACCGGCATAAGCACCACGACGTGCAGAGGAGGCTCGTAGAACAGATATGCGAACAGCGATCCGCATACGGACGCCATGAAAAAAGGGAACGTATAACTGAATCTGAAGATCAGATTCACCCTTCTGCTGAAAGAAACATCCGCCGTTGCGTATCCCATGACATCTGATAATTGAAACCATATTTATCATTTGACCCCCCAGATATGCCTGGATGCTCAAAGATCATTTCGGAAAATGAGAGAAATGCTGTTTTTGAGATACAAAACACGCGATCTGCAGACAGAAGATTCAGAAATCAGTGATCTTCGAGTTCTTCCTTGACGCTGACTCTACGATCACATCGCATCCCCGCAGGCTGCCGTACAGCATCTCGCTTTTCGGATCGTACTGTTTCTGTTTTCTGGCCTTGTCCGTATTGCGGTTCGCGTAACAGTACACGCAGTCATGATCGCATGTGTCATATTCCCCTATATCAACATTCTTCACGCACATGCACCTTTCCCGGATGGGTGTCTGCGGCTCTTCGAAAGGGACGCCCATGGCTTTCATCTGTTCCTTGTCGATACAGCCTTTGGACGATATCCCGTATCCGGAAAGATCATATTCGGAGCAGCAGAGGGTCAGCTCCATTCCGCTGTCCTTTGCAGTTTCAGAGAAGGCCCTCCCGATCCCGTCGGCCTCTTCGGGAGAAACTTTCCTTATCGTTCCGTCCTCGGACAGCCTTTTCAGCTTCCCGTGTATCTCAACAAAACTGAAGATGCACCTGTCGGTATATCCTGCGAGTTCCCCGCATATCGCGTCGAATTTCCTTTGATGGTATTTTATATCGAACTTTTTGTTCAGAATGACCGGGTCGTATCTCCACACCATTCTGTTCTTTCCTATTGCGTCGGATATCATTCTGAACGCTTCCGCGACGTCGGCCTTCGGGGGGACGCCTGGCTCGATATCGCGGCCGTAGGGAGTGATCGTAACCTGAAACCGGAAGTTCACATTCCTTTCTTTCAGCTCCCCCAAGAACGGCGCCATCGGCCGGGGGTCCTTCGTCATCAGAAGAAGGAGGTCGATGTTCTTCGGCGACAGGTCCACCCTGTGGACTATATTCTTGGCTATTGGGTTCCTGACGAGTACGTATCCTTCGCGGATGCGGTTCATCAGCCATTCGGAATGGAAGGCGGGAATGTCCGTTCTGCGGCTGGCGCACACTATCATCATCTCTCGGATATGATAGGAGAAAATAAGTATTGTTGAAAAAATTACTATCTATGGCAGGAAGGATACATACATACATGACATTGATCGGAAAAGTGAGCATTTCCGATGACGGAGGGGGGAACATCGACGGAATATATCTTCCGAACAGCAACCTTCCTTTCAGAGAGAGCGAGGAGTGCCCCGTCATTGCCGAGGCCGCACGTCAGATAGACGAGTATCTGACCGGGAAGAGAATGACATTCGACCTTCCTTTCAAAGCGGAGGGGACCGCTTTTCAAAAGAGTGTTTGGGATGAGCTGCGCAAAATACCTTATGGGGAGACGGTTTCATACAAGGATCTTGCAGTAAGGATCGGCCGCCCGAATGCCTACAGGGCGGTCGGCAGCGCCTGCGGCGCCAACCCCGTACCGCTGATAATACCCTGCCACAGGGTCGTTGCTGCGGACGGACTCGGCGGGTTCGCCGGCGGACTCGCGCTGAAAAGGAAGCTGATGGATATCGAGGGGATCAAGCGTTGACACCCGTGAGGGAAGAATTGGCCGACAATGCCGATCCGAAGCTGCGGGAGTACCATGCAAAGATGATCCCCGGAGCGGGAGACATACTTGGCGTGAGGATGCCCGTCATCAGGAGCATCTCAAAGAAAATATGCGGAGAAGATTGGAGGTCTTTCCTGGACGAACCGGCGGCATTCTACGAGGAGCGCATGCTGAAGGCTTTGGTCATAGCAGGCGCAAAGATGAGCTTCGATGAACGCCTGGGTCTGACGAAAGGGTTCGTCCCTGAGATAGACAACTGGGCAGTCTGCGACCTGTTCTGCATGGAGTGGAAAATGAAAAAAGGGCCGGAGGGGGAAAAACTTTGGAATTACTGCCTGGAACTGGTCGATACCGGCGACGAATTCAAGATGAGAGTGTCCGCGGTGATGATGCTGTCACATTTTCTTGACGATGAGCACATAGATGAAGTGCTGAGGCTGATGACAACTAAACATCACAACGGATACTACTACAAGATGGGGGCCGCATGGACGCTCTCGTACTGTTTCATGAGATACCCGGACAGGACAGAACCTCTGCTGTTCTCAGATACGCTTGACAAAGAGATAAGGAACAAGGCCGTACAGAAGATATCTGATTCCTTCAGGGTCAGCAAAGAAGACAAGGAAAGACTGAAGGCGAAGAAGAGATCCCTTTGATCAGGACTCCTTCTCTATGATCTTGAACACCTTCTCGGCATTCTCCGCTCCCAGGCGCGGGCCCGGCCTTTTCAGATAGACCCAGCCCCTCTTGGTGCATTCTTCTTCGAATATGGGGCTCGTGACCGCTATGACCTTACCATGCATAAATGTCTCATCTTCCAGCATCATAGCGAACATGTCCTTCGGCACGCAGAGAACGATCCTGTCAAAATATATCGATACCTGATTCAGCTGTTCGAGGTAGTTCTTCTCCTTTTGAACCCTTTCATAGTCCTTCTTGTTGGACATGACGTCGTCATAATTCGTTATGACATAATTCCCCGGAACAAACCCGAACCTTGTCGAGATGAGACCAAAGGAGACATCACACATCTTCCTCCCGTCTTTTTTGGCGGTATCGAGCCTTGCCACCAGTTTTTTTATTTCCTCCACGTGCCCGCCGAACATCTCGAACGCCGTGGCTAAACCTTTTTTCAGAAACACGGTCGAATCGTTTGTGATCACCAGCACCGATCTCAGGTTTGTTCCGTCTGTCTTCATATCACTCCTTCCCTCTGGAGAATCTGTAGGCAATACTGCAGCTTCCTTCCTCCGAGACCATGCAAGGCCCCATCGGACTCTTCGGCTTGCACACGGCACCGAACATCGGACAGTCTTCTGACTTTATAAGCCCTCTCAGTACCTCTCCGCACATGCATCCGGCCGCTTCCGCTTCTACCTCCGGGGTCAGAGCGAGTATGTCTGCATGGACCGCTGTCGCATCATGTTCGGAATACTGAGGTTTAAGTGCCAGCGCACTCTTTGATATGATGGGGAACCCCCTCCATTCTCTGTCCGCCGGAATAAAGGTATCTTCCATTAGTTTCCTTGCGATGGGATTGCCGTTCTCCTTCACCAGTCTCGTATATTCGTTCTCGACCTCGGAGCGGCCTTCCTCTATCTGTTTTGTCAGCATGTACGACGCCATGAGTATGTCCAGAGGCTCGAATCCCGCTACGACCTGCGGCATGCGGTATCTGTCCGAGAACTGCCTGAAGGGTTCCAGCCCTGTTATTACTGAAACATGCCCGGGCATTATCATGCCGTTCATGCTCATTTCGCCCATCTCGAATATCGCTTCCAGTATCGGAGGGCATATCCTGTGGCAGCTGTAAATGCTGAAGTTCTTCGGCAGACCTCCCTTGCTCAGCGGGACGCAGGTCGACGGTGCGGTGGTTTCAAATCCGACGGATACGAAAACAAGAGGCTTCGTCTGTTCGGATGCCATTCTGACGGCGTCCTCTATCGAATATACTATCCTGACGTCCGCACCGTCCGCTTTAGCGTCAAAAAGGGAGCCTATCGTGGTCGGAACGCGCATCATGTCTCCGAACGCTGTCACGGTGACACCGTTGCGGGCGAGAGTTATTGCGTCGGCGATCTCTTTGCTCGTGGTCACGCACACCGGACACCCCGGTCCCTGGCATATCTCTATTCCCGCTTCCGCAAGCATCTCTTCGAGGCCGAATCGGACTATCGTGTCCTGATGAGTGCCGCAAACGTGCATGAATCTGCTCTCGATGCCCGTCTCTTTTATGGCGGATAATATCTTCTTTGCCGTTCCCTCATCCCTGTATTTGAACATCAGTCCGCCTCCTCTATCTCCATGGATCTGACACAGCACGATCTTCCCGCTGTTACAGCCACGGCGCCGCCGCATTCGGGGCATGAAAGTACGGGTATCTGAAAATGCGAGTCTTCTCCCATATCAATGTTCTTTACGGGGCCTTCATACCCGCACTTCCCGCATCTGACCTGAATGATCTCTTCCTCTATCACAAGTCTGGAACCTTCCAGAATTGAATCCTTGGACATTATCTCATAGGCGAATTCCATCTGTTCGGCCCCGAGGTTGGTGAGTTTTCCGATCGTCAAGGTCACTTCCCTGACCGAGACGACATTGTATCTCTCCAGTTCCTTTTTGATGGCGGACATAAGATCGGCCATTACAGAAACCTCATGCATCGGGGAGGTATCATCCTTCGACTATAAACCCAATCTGTCCGCTGCTCCCGCACAGATCCGGAACGCAGAGTGAAAAAAGATCATCGGAGCGGGAAGTCCGCCCCGATGCGTGAAGTATGTTTATTCGGTATCGGTCGGCTTATCTTTCGGATAAAGCCAGCTGAAAACTCCCGCCGCGATCAGCGCGCCGATTATTGCCGCAATGATGAAGTACGCTGCTGTAAGAGGCTCGATCCCGTCCGCCGACTGGGCGAACATCCTGGCGAGATCCACCGCCGGGTTTGCGTAGAATGTGCTGGAGGTTACCATTATGAGACCGCCGACGGTAGCTCCTACCGCAAGCGAGGTCTTATTTGACCCGCTGCGGACGCATCCGAACACTACCGCAACAAGCAGGAATGTACACAGGACCTCTGAAAGCACAATATAATTGCTGGCGAGGGCATTTTCGCTTATCAGCAGCACCGAATCGACGCCGCTGCCTATGAATGATATATTAAGAAGGAACACTCCCGCCAGGCCGCCGAACACCTGCGCAACCATATAGAATGCGCCTGTCGCCGCCTTGGTATCCTTGGTCGCGATCATGGCCAGGGTCACTGCGGGGTTGAAGTGGCCGCCGGAAATCTTTCCGAGCGCCTCTATCATCGCGAAGAGTACCAAGAAGCCTGCAAGACCTTGGACGAGGGCGTTGAATACAGGTTCAGACGAATCGAATTTCAAATCTACAAGCATTACCGAGCCGATCACAGCTATGATCAGCCCCATGGTTCCGAGGAACTCGGCTACCATTTTTCTGGGAAGGTCAGTTTCGTATCCCATGTGTATGAATAATTTGCCGATTATAAATAGCCGCCATACATTTTTTACGGATAACTAAATATGCGTCAGGGGTGCCTATCATTTTTGTAGTGGCCGCACATAGACCGAACTGAGCACATATCGCAGCGCGGACGGTTGGGGAGACATACCAACTGCCCGTGCCTCACGAGATATTTGTTGATGTCTATCCATCTGTCCTCAGGAGTTATCCTCATCAGTTCCGTTTCCGTATCGCACGGGTCCTTCGTTTCCACCAGCCCCATGAGATTGGATATCCTGTGCACATGGGTATCCACACAAACGGCCGGGATCCCCATGGCATATGCCCTGACGCAAGCGGCCGTCTTCCTTCCCACCATCGGCAGTTTCAGCAGCGCTTCCGTTTCTTCGGGTATGCGACATCCGTACTCGTCCCTAAGGATCGCGCAGCAGTCGACAATCGCTTTCGCTTTCTGCTTAGGGAATCCCGCCGGACGTATCAGCGCCGCAACGTCGTCCGGATCGGCCTCGGCCAGCTCCTCGACGGAATCATATTTCCCGAAAAGGCTGTCGGATGCTTTCCTGGTGTTGTCGTCCCTGGTCCTCTGAGAAAGGATCGTGGCTATGAGCACATGGAAGGGGTCCGGCTCCCACTCCGGGTTCAGGCCTTCCGACGATCTTCCCGGATAGGCTCCCCTGTCATATTCCTTTGAGAGTATGTCCAATATCCTGGGTACGTCTTTTTTATCCATGAGACTGCCTCCTCGGCGGTGTGGAAGGATCCGGTGACCAGTATATTCCTGCCGTCTTTCCTTAACATCGCCATATCCATCGCATCTGAAACGCTGCCGCAGACCCTTATGTCTTGAAATCTCCCTGCGAATATCTCCTTTACGGTCTCGGGATCTGCTGACCTCTCTATCCTTAGGGGAGATACCAGCACCCTGTCGGCGACCTTACAGAGATTTTCCGCCATGCCTTGAAGGTCTTTGTCCTTCAGCATCCCTATCACCAGATCCACTTTTCCGTACATGGAGAGGACATCCTCGGCCAGCGCTTCAGAGCCTGCCGTCGTGTGGGTGACGTCCACTATTATCGGGAGTCCCCTTATCTTCTCGAGTCTGCAGGGCCACCTGACCTCCCTAAGGCCTTTCTTGATATTACATCTTACGCACTGGCCGTATATCTTTAATTTTGATACGGCCTCTATTGCCATCGAGGCGTTATCGGCCTGACGGCTGCCTGGTATGGACACTTTATATCTTTCCTCTTTGTAAAGGAAATCTGTTCCGTCCCCGCTCGTCTTTTCTATGCATATGTCCTGCGGAAGGATGCGGGTGAGGGGCGCGCCCCTCTCCGCCGCCGCTTTCTTCAGGACGCTGAACACAGGGTCGCCGTTCAATGTGACACAGGGCACGCACGGTTTAATTATCCCCGCTTTCTCGAACGCGATCTTCTCTATCGTGTCTCCCAGAAATTCCTCGTGATCCATGCTTATGTTCCCTATCACGCTCACTTCCGGCATGATCACGTTGGTGGAATCCAGCCTTCCGCCCATGCCTACTTCCACCACAGCATACTCTACGCCTTTGTTTCTGAAATAAAGGAACGCCATGGCTGTCGACACTTCGAAGAATGTCGGAACCTTCCCGTCGGCCTCCATCTCTTCGACGCATACTTTCATCTGTCCCAGAATCTCTTCCGCTTCCGCGTCCGTTATCCTCTCTCCGTTAACGGTTATCCGCTCATTGAACTCTTCTATGTGAGGGGATGTGTACAGCCCGGTCCTGACGCCGGACGATATCAGTATGGATGCGATGCATGACGATATGGAACCTTTTCCGTCCGTCCCTCCCACGTGTATGTGTTTCATCTCATTTTGAGGATCCCCGAGCCTGCTCAGCAGGTCCTTTGTGTTCTCAAGGTCCAGCTTTATCCCGTGCAGGACGAATGAATAGAGCCAGGACAGCATATCTCCGCCCATGTTACTCCGCCTCCCCGCAAAGGACCTCGATGAGTTCCGTATATGTCATACCGCTGTCCGTGCACATCTTTCTTATTATGGCCATTGCGCCGGAGCCGTATTGGGCCGCCTTCTTCTCTTTCACGGAGATGCCTGTGAGTCCGATCGAATGGGAAAGTTCCCTGAGGGCCCTCTTTCTTGACTGAGGATCATCTGTCGGGGCCGTCAGGCAGAAACGCCCGGCCTCTCTCATCACTGCTTCATCCAGAAAAGGATAATGTATCTTTTTTCCGAAGTGCTCTGCCATCATCCTTTCATGAGGAAGGGTGCTGCCGAACAGTTTTCTCATGTCCTCGGCGATCTTTTCTTTCAAAACGTCATCGCCGAGGCCGATGTACTTCGAATAGCCTGCGAACAGCTCGTCCGCTCCCTGGCCGCTGATGATCTCGTCCTCCTCGCAGTTCTTACACACATGGAACAGCGGGATCTCAAACGACAAGGTGACCGGGTCCCTCATTCCCGTTATTCGTATCATCTCCCTCAGGCTTTCCTTTACATCGTGCTCTGTGATCGGTATGATCACCAGCCGCATGTTCAGTTCAGCGGCGGCAGTTCCCGCTTCTTTGACATCGTGCGAGCCTTCCGAACCCGCCGTATAAAGGGTCGCTCTCTTCGCGTGTCCCTTCGCAATGGCGGCGACTACCCCTGAGTCCAGCCCTCCGGAAAAGGCGATGGCGATCTCTTTGCCGGAGACTGCGTTGCATATCGCTTCCTCAAAAGCTTTTCTCAGCGGTCCGAGGTTGTCGGTCATCATCCGGCATAACTACTTTCCAGAGATAAATGCAGTGGCCCGCCGCCTACTGATAGATATTCGCACCTTCTTCGGCGAATGACCATGTCCCGATGAACAGCAACGGATAACCCGAATTGGATGATCATGCGTACCGCTCCGTGCGTCCTCGCGCGTTCATCTATTTCCTTAAGGGGTACCCACACCCCAAAGCGGCCTCTGATCAATGGGTTGCATGCCGTCCGCTGGATAGACGGGAGGTCTGTAAAAGATGAAGTACTATGGTGACCTCTATATTTTTTGAGTTAAAATTATTAACGTGAATCCTGATTAGCGGGCATGGAAGGCGTAACGCGCATCGGCGTCTCTCTGGAACCCGAACTGCTGAAGGATTTTGATAAGGTAATTTCTAAAAAAGGATATGTGAGCAGGTCGGAAGCGATCAGGGACCTAGTACGCGATTCCCTTGCCGAAAACGAATGGAAGAACGAGAGAGAGTTCATGAGCGGCGTGATCGTGATGATATACGACCACCACACCACCGGCATAGCGGAGAAGCTCACCGAACTTCAGCACGGCAAGATGCAGAACATCAACACTTCCATACATGTTCACCTCGACCACGACAGGTGCATGGAGGTCCTGATTGTCGAGGGGGAGCTTGGGCAGCTAAAGGTGCTTGCCAACGAGATATCCTCGATAAAAGGTGTTCTCAGGTGCAAACTCACCATGGCGGCGCAGGCGACGGGCCATATGCACCACATCGGAGTAAGACATTGACCGGCAGGTCCTGGTTTTCAGAATCCGTCAAGATGCACCGCGTGCCAGACATCCCGAACGGCATGCGCGAACTTGGAAAGAGAGTGGGCCTTGAATTGGAGTGCCATGCACATTATAAAAATCATGAGTTAGAGTATGCGTATACTACTCATGATTAGACTACTCGTAAGTAGACTATTCGCTTTACCACTACATACTGTTAAGCACCTAATACTTCCTGCAAAAACAATGTCTTGTGATACTTCACGGGTTCTTTATCGCTTGGATCAGGAATGTTTCGACTTCCCAACGGTTAAATAATCCTTATGATGTCGCTTTGGCGAATGAGAAAACTGATAATCACGGAGAAAGCGAACGCCGCAAGAAGGATCTCCACCATATTGTCCGACGGAAAGACCAGTTCCGAATCGGGAGGAGGGGTCACTGTCCTCAAATTCACTACGCCGGCCGATAATGACGCCGGCGGGGACGAATATACAGTGGTAAGCCTCAGAGGCCATATCATAGAGTTGGATTACCCTGAAGAATACAACGACTGGGGCGGAATATCCCCGGTCGACATGGTCTACACAGAACCCGTGAAGAAAGTAAAAGTGAAATCCATACTGAGCAAGATCAACGAATTCGCTAAGACCGCCGACGAGATCATCATCGCCACAGACTTTGACAGAGAAGGCGAACTGATAGGGATGGAAACGGTGACCGCCGTCGGCGCCGATATGTCCAAAGTGAAACGCGCAAAGTTCAGCGCTTTGACAAAGGGGGAAGTGGAAAAGGCCTTCTCCGAACTCACGTCCCCTGACAGAAAATTAGCTGACGCCGCCGAGGCAAGACAGATCATCGACCTCTCGTGGGGCGCGGTGCTTACGAGGCTCGTATCATTATCCGCCGGACAGGTTGGGAAGAACTTCATGTCCGTGGGGAGAGTGCAGAGCCCAACCCTTAAGCTGCTGGTCGATCGGCACGAAGAGATAGAGAGCTTCGTTCCGGTCCCGTTCTGGAACATCATAGGAAAATTCGGAATGCTCGCTTTCAAAGGAGAGCACGAAAGGAACCCGTTCTGGAACAAAGAGGACGCGGATGCGGTCATGTCAGGCCTGTCGGGAGTTAAAAAGGGGAAGATAATCTCATACGAGGTCTCAAAAAAAGAAGAGTACCGCCCGTCCCCTTTCGACACCACCCTCATGCAGGTGGAGGCCAACAAGATAGGTATCCCTCCGACCACGGCGATGAAGCTTGCCGAAGACCTCTACATGGGAGGATATATCTCATATCCGCGCACCGAGAACACAGAGTATCCCAAGAGTCTCAGTTTGAGAGGGGTGCTGGAGAAACTCAAGGATTCCGATTTCAAAAGCGAGGCCGAGGAGATCCTCGGCCAGACAAATATCTTCCCTTCTAAGGGAAAGAAGAGGACCACCGATCACCCTCCGATCTATCCGACGGCGGGCGCCAGTTCCGACAAGATGAAAGGTGACAAATGGAAACTCTACGAACTTATCGTAAGAAGATTCCTGGCGACCGTCGGACCCAATGCTGAGGCCGAGGAGACGGACTGCGCCATAGACGTCGGCGGAGAGATGTTCAAGGCCCGCGGCTATGTCCAGAAAGAACTGGGCTGGAAGAAATATTATAAAAAATATCTTAAGACCGTTGAGATCAGAATTCCGGCACTGAAGGTCGGCGATGATATCGACGTCAGGTCTATGAACCTCGAGGACTCCGAGACCAGACCTCCCTTCAGGTACAACCAGGGATCCCTGATCCAGGAGATGGACAGGCTGCAGCTGGGGACAAAGAGCACAAGACACGAGATCATAAGCAAACTGTTCTCAAGGAATTACGTGCAGGGGAATAACATGGTACCTACCGCCAGCGGCACCGCGCTCACGAAATCCCTTGAAAAACACGGCGGCGGGATCACCGAACCGGAGATGACGTCCCGGCTGGAGTCTGACATGGTGGACATCAGCGAGGGGAATAACACGCTGGAAGGTGTCGTGAAAGAATCGCAGAACATGCTGTTCGAGGTCGCCAAAGGGATATCCTCGGAAAAGGAACAGTTCGGCGATGAGATCCGCTCCGCCCTGAGGACGCAGCAGTTCATTGGACTGTGCCCTACCTGCGGCAGCAACATGAGGATCAAGAGATCGAAGAACGGGAACTTCATCGGGTGCGACGGCTTTCCGGAATGCGCACGGGCGTACCCCCTTCCGAGAGGCGCGCTTATACAGACAACGGAAACTACCTGCCAAGAATGTGGCCTGGCGCAACTGAAGATCATAAGGAAGGGCGTTCCGCCTTCTATGCAGTGCATAGACCCGAAATGCAAGAGCAACACGGATAAGAACGATCTCGGCAGATGCCCCGCATGCAAAGAAGGTACGATAAGGATAACATTCTCCAAAGCGGGAAGGCGTTTCGCGGGCTGCTCCGGGTGGCCGGGGTGCACTCAGACATATCCCCTCAGACCGAGAGGTATGCTGACGCCCGTATGGGAGCAGTGCGAAATTTGCGGCTCCCCTATCGTACTGTTCAACGGCTCCAGGGAATGCATCAACCCCGACTGCGCGACACGCGGCAGCCGGAAGCCTAGGACACCTGTCAAAAAAGACGGTGTCAAGGCCTCCCCCCCAAAGAAGAAGACCTCTGCAAAAGCAGAGGAAAAGACCGCTTGAGGATGACCGCCTCCATAAAAAGTGTTCGACGTCTTGGCACTGCTTTTTTTACATACGAATGAATACATTCGTAATATTTCTTTGCCTTATATAGAACTCCGTGGAAATCAGCAGAATTGGTCTTCTTCGGCTGCGAGGTTCCCGTCAAAAAGATCATTCAGAAAATCGATCTCCTTTGCTATGCGGGCGTTCCTGCATGCGGTGCACTCAAGCTCCTTCTTCAGCAATATCTTGACGTTCATTTCCTTCCTGTCAAGGTCCACGATTTTTCCGCATGGGCAGCAAATTTTCATAAGAGTCCTTGGGCCAGTGTTATCCAGCGTACGGATGCTGGCGTTACCCAGAGGGTCTGGCGCACTGAATATAAGGCTGCGACTCAAATTAATTCACTCCCATGCTGTGCTGTCTTTGCGTCACAGATCCCACCCAATGTGCAACAGACAAATGCTAATTGTACCTATGATGAGTGTACATATAAGCTTTCTGTTAGTTGGTTTTCCGCCATATTTATACTTACAAAAAATATCATTACCTACTCATTTTTGATTGAGAAACCTTTATATAGTACATAAAAGAGGTTTTTTGCGGAGGTTCCGGCTCTGCGTTCAAAGTTCTCCGATGGTCCTGAGCTGTTCAAGCACGGTTTCGCGGATCTCTGACGGCGTTCTCTCCCTGCCGACCCTTACGCCGCCGCTGAGAACTTCCTTTTCTATCATGTCCATCTCGCAGCCGCAGCCGCACTTTATTCTGTCGTCCTGTCTCAGGGACACACCCATCTCGAAACACTGCGGGCACCTGTATGTGAACTTCCTCCCGCCGAATTTGCCTCTCTTTGATACCGGCTGTCCGTTCTTCTCCACAACATCCATGGAAAGGTCCAATGTGGGGGAGTTGCTGATGGATGTCCCGACCCCGAACCCGGATACGGACGTATCCACGATCTTAGCGATAGATGACTCGTCCAGCCCGCCGGAGACTATGATATCGACATCCTTATGCCCGTTCATGTCCAGTTCCCAGCGTACCTCATTTATCAATTCTTTGAAGTTGCCTCTCCTGGAGCCGGGGGTGTCTAACCTGACGCCTTTAAGGTCTTTGATGGAAGCGCATGCTTCCAGCGCGGCCGCTCTCTCGTCGGAGAACGTGTCAATGAGCATTATCCTGGGGACGCCTTTGTCTATTACTCTGTCGAATGCTCTGAAAGCTGCGTCGTTGCTCCCCATCAGCAGCATCAGTGTGTGGGGGACCGTCCCGATGGGCTCGCTGCCGATTATTTCCCCTCCTATCTTTGACGACACCGCGTCGCATCCTCCTACGTATGAGGATCTGTCCAGAACTCCGGATATGGCGGGGTGCATCCTCCTATTGCCGAATGCCAGAACGGTCTTGTTCTTTGCCGCGATCTTGGTGCGCGCGGCCGCGGTGGCGATGCCCGACGGCTGACAAAGCATCCCGAGTATCGCGGTCTCCATGACCCCGAAATCCGTATACGCGCCGAATATGTTCATGAGGGGCACCCTTACGCTGCCTGCCGTCCTAGTCCTGAATATCGTTCCTTCCGGAACCGCCGATATCGATACGGGGAGACCTTCGGTGAGTCTTATCACTTCTTCAAGCCCGCAGAAAACGGCCCACTCCCAGCCTTTCGGCAGGGAACCGCCGGATATCTCCGCGCATACCTTCGTCCCGGAGAGTCCTGATTCTTCGAGGATCTCCTTTGTGCGCTCGAAGTATATGTCCATGGTGCGTCCGTCCCGCACATCCTTCTCATCCGCGATGAACAGTTTTTCCAGATTATCACAGCCTGAATGCTTTCTTTCCCGGGAAGACCGCCTTTGAGCCGAGATCCTCTTCTATCCTGAGCAGCCTGTTGTACTTTGCCGTACGCTCTCCTCTGGCCGGCGCCCCGGTCTTTATCTGCCCTGTCCCCCACCCCACCGAAAGGTCCGCTATGGTCGTGTCCTCGGTCTCTCCCGACCTGTGGGAGACCACCACGCCGTATCCGTTGTCAAAGCTCATCTGAGCAGCGTCTGCGGATTCTGTGATGGTGCCTATCTGATTGACCTTCAGGAGCATCGCGTTCGCGGCGCCCATCTCTATCCCTTTGCACAGGCGTCCGGTGTTAGTGACGAATATGTCGTCGCCTACTATCTGCACTTTTTTGCCAATCATGGAGGTCAGCTCGGCGGTGGCGTCGAAATCATCCTCAAAGAACGGGTCCTCTATGCTGATCAGAGGGAATTTCTCGGCCAGGGACGCATACAGATCCGCCAGCTCCAAAGCGGTGAGCTTTTGGCCGTCCACCTCGTAGATGCCGTCGTCGTAGAACTCTGAAGATGCAGCATCGATCGCCAGGGATACTTCGTCACCGGGCGAATACCCCGCTCCGGAGATCGATTCCACTATTATGTCCATCGCTTCCTCGGTCGTTTTCAGCGGCGGCGCGAAACCGCCTTCGTCGCCGATGTTGACGGCGCTTGTCCCGTATCTCTTTTTCAGGATGGACTTAAGTTCCATGTATATCTCCGAGGACATTCTCAGGCATTCCGAGAACGATGCCGCACCGGCAGGGACTATCATACATTCCTGTATCTTGAGGCCTCCGCCCGCATGCTTCCCTCCGTTGATGATATTGAACATGGGCACGGGAATAGTGACATGATCGTTTCCCACATGCTCATACACATCTATGCCAAGCGAAAAAGCGCCTGCCTTGGCCGCTGCCAGTGAGACAGCGGTCGTTGCGTTCCCGCCCAGCCGGGTCTTGTTATCGGTGCCGTCCAGATCTATGAGGGCATAATCTATCGCCCTTTGGTCCGAGGGATCCATACCCACCAGCACCTTTGACGCCTCATTCTTTACGTTATCCGCCGCTTTCAGGACGCCTTTCCCCCCGTATCTGTCTCCCCCGTCCCTCAGCTCATATGCTTCCCATGTGCCGGTGGAGGCCCCTGACGGAGCTATCGCCGTTATTCTCTTCCCGCCCACTGTGAGTTCCGCCTCAAGGGTGGGATTCCCCCTCGAGTCCAGAACTTCTCTTGCCCATACCTTTTCGATCTTCATGCTTATTCTCCGATTGGGTCGTGATTTACCATATGGTTAAGTAATATCTCCTTGTCCTTCTTTGTGAATTTTTTTGGGTCTAAAGAAACAAGGAATGTGTGGTCCTTGTCGTATTTTTTTGTAACTAGCTGGTGTATCGCCGTAAGGGTGGAATTCACTCCGTTCCTGTCCATTATCTTATTCAGATCGTCGAATGCGACGACCGGCCTGCCGGCGCCTCTTATGAATTCTTCCACGTTATCGATCATCGTGCCCAGCCCGTATATATCAAAATGGCCTCCAAGCAGCCTTATCGTCATTGTCAGAACGTTTATGTTGCTGTTCCTGAATCTCTTCATGACCGTCTTTTTCTTTCTGGTCGTCACGACCAGCACATCGCAGCCCTCGCTGCCGAACGCCGATATCAGATCATGGATCTCATTCGAGCTGCTCCGGAACATGACGTATGAGCTGCCGTACGAGACCCCTTTCTGCGCCAGTGTCTCTCCCGGCGGCTCTTGATCGGTCTCGGACTGTTTAGCTGCCGGGACGACGGGCGCCTCTCCTGTATCTGTCCCTTCCGCCCTCACTTTTTCTATGCTTTCCAGGACATCCTGCGCAGTGAATGGTTTTTCTATGCGGCCTGTGGCGACGGGGCTGTCCC
Source organism: Candidatus Methanoplasma cognatum (assembly GCA_009777615.1). Taxonomy (NCBI): domain Archaea; kingdom Methanobacteriati; phylum Thermoplasmatota; class Thermoplasmata; order Methanomassiliicoccales; family Methanomassiliicoccaceae; genus Candidatus Methanoplasma; species Candidatus Methanoplasma cognatum. Next base: position 158,734 of record WRLM01000004.1, on the reverse strand, counting down.
GAGGTATCTGCCTGTTCCAGCTTCTTATTATTATGACGGGCGTGCCGACGGATGGCGAATTGTCCTGCATCCTGTCCAAAAGTATGAGACCTCGCCCCTCGTGCATGTCCGTATCCAAAAGAATGACGTCGGGACGGAACGATGCGATGAGAGATAACGCCCTGTCTATGGTAGACGCGACCTCGGCCGAATGGCCGGCATCGGTGACGACCTCAGTCAGGATCTCCTGAAGGGCAGCATTGTCATCTACTATCAGAACCCTCATCCTTCATACTTCCCGGTATCAGGCGATACCTTAACCATTATTGAACTATATTAAACAAATGAACGAAAGCCGTCCGGCCTTCGTTTTTACTGCGGACAGGGTCGCAAAGGGCGTGCTCACTGTTTCCTGCTCTCTTTGGCTTTGGGCCTGAGATTGCTGTAACCGCATTTGCGGCATTTGTCTGCTTTTTTAGGGTTCGTAGCATAGCAGCTCATGCATACAGTTTTCTCAAGGAGCCTGTGCTCAGCCTCTTTGAAACGTGCCATTTTTTATTCCTCTGGCAGTCCATTATTGAAGTATTATTTATAAGATTCGTCACCTCAGGGGAAGAACGACCTTTGCTGAAGGAAGTCCCCGATCACATCGTCCGTTCTCGATCCCATCATCTCATGGGTCACGAAATCGGGGGAAAGAGCGTCCACGAGCAGTCTGCATCCGTCTGTGGAGAATGGTTTGTGCTGATCTATCTTAGCTATGTGGGGATATGATCTGGATATGGTATCGGCCATGGTCTCGCCCGGAGGCCTTATCGCCTCTTCGAAGGTGTTCCTGTATTCCGCGCTGGTGCTAAGATGCAGATGCATTGTGCCTATACGCTCCTTCATGTCATCCGGATACCCGTCGAATATCTCTAGCAACCTCTCAACGCATGTGGGTTCGTCATATGCGTCCGGAAGCGTGTTCATCAAATGGCCCGTATCGAGACAGAACCCCCAGTTGTCGAACTCCAAGCGGGAACTGATGAGCCTGTACTCCCAGGGGTCCCGCAGCCTCAGCCCCGGCCACCACAGGTTCTCGAAGGCCAGTTTGAAAGGCGGCTCGCCGCCTTTGAATCTGGAGACCACCTGATTCACCATCTCGCAGAACGCTCTGAGGATCTCCCTGCTGTCGCCGGTCTGCTTTCTGAGCATCACTTCGTCCAGATTCGTATTGCCTGCGTGAAGGACCCCGTATGCCGGCTCTATATCCGCCGCATGCTCTATGGCGGCCTTTAGGTTCTTCACGATCTCGTCCCTGTCCCTCCCGTACATGACGGGCCTCACATTCTCTTCGGTGAACTCACCGAGGTCGGCTGTGCCGGTCCATCCGCTGTACCAATCGATAGCGAATGGAAGATGGACCGACGGCGATATCTTCCTGTATATCTGCGGCACCTTTTCAAAAAGAGTGAACAGCTCCACGCCGTCGCATCCTATATCTTTCAGGCCGTCCCCGCCGCGCGGAAGCTCATCAAGGGGCTGACACACCGAATAACTGAAAAGATGCTTTATTGACATTGTCGTGGTTTGTAAAAGGTTTCAAATTAGTTCGAACGCCGCGTTTATCGCCGCTTCCGCCGCGAGGGTCCTCTTATTGGCGCTCCCCACGATGATCACATCATTCTGGGTTATGCCTGTTTCTTTACGTATCCTGTACGCAAGGTCCGGGTTCCTCTCGTCTATGTTCCAGTCCGGCGGTATCATCAGGACCCCGTCCCTGATGACGACGGTGGTGCAGCCGATCGCTCCGACCTTGATCCCGGCGTCTCTCTGCTGCATACCGTTGTGCACCTTCTCGGCCACTCCCATAACGAGAATGCCCTGGGAATAATCTCCGACGGCCGATTCGCCTATCTCTACGTTCACGACCCTTATCGGGATCTGATTGAGGAACGCTTGACCGGCCTTCGTTATCGTTATGCCGGTCTGTTTCACTATTACGAAGTTCCAGTCTTTCAGCGTGTCGATGATCCTTCTCATGCTTCCTTCCCCGATGCCCACCATCTCGGCCAGCTTCTTCCTGCCCACTCTCTTGCCGTCTGACAGGACGTGGAGGGCCCAGTATATGCTTGCGTCATTGAATCTGAACATCGGCCCGAACTGCGGAACTTCCATTATCTTCATTTCGACTCCTCAGATGATGTGGGCGGTCAGAATGTCCTGACCTTTCCGTTGATGATAAGCTCTGTGACTTTATCTATGTTGTCCAACCAGTCCTTTGCGATCATTTCAGCGTCCGACTTCCACTTAGTGAGCCTGGGATCGGAATCGGCGCCCACGGTCACTATATCTATAGACGCATTGAGCGGCTCGGATACCGGCTTACCTATCTGTGAAAGGAGCCTTACGCGTATCTCCGCATCCCCTCCGATGTTCTTTGCGATGTCATCCGCGATCAGCTTGGACATTATGTTGTATATCTTCCCTATGTGAGTGATGGGATTCTTTCCGGAGGTGGCCTCCATTGACATGGGCCGGTATGGTGTTATAAGACCGTTGCACCTGTTGCCCCTTCCTACGGATCCGTCGTCGCCCATTTCCTGGGACATACCCGTACATGTCAGATAGTAGACCTTTTTCTTGTAGTCGTCCCCGGTGTTGACATGGAGTTTGATATCTACCTTCTGCGAACCTACGACCTTCAGTGCGTTGTCGAGCGTCGCGCTGTGCAGATGCTCCACCGCCGATTTGTACGCTACCGCATCTTCTATGTACTTGTCGACCATCGCGCATGCCACCGTGAGCGTCACCTCGTTGCCGATCCTGGACGCCATCACTTTGACGTCCTGCCCGCTCTCCGGCAGCTTCTTCTTCAGAGCGCCGTTTATGTATTCCTCGGTCTTCAGGACAAGCTTGTCCGTTATCGAGTACGGCGCATATCCGACGCCGAAGGAAGTATCATTCGCCAGATGGCCCGATGCTTTATACACTCCGGTGAGGTCGTCGGACCCCATTCCGAATTTTGCATCCAGTATGACCTCCGAATCCACGTCCAGATTCGGGAACGTTTTGTCCAGATACTTTCTGGCGGCCTTGAGGGCGGTCGGCTTGCAGGGAAGGGACTTGCGGTCCTTCCCTTCGTCGATATGGGTGGTCGTACGGCCCACCAAAAGAATGAATGACGGATCTATGACGTGGCCCCCGCCGAATCTTGGGGCCGACTCGCCTGCGGCGATCTGGGTCTCATCTGTGTTATGATGGAGGATGTGCCCATACTCTTTGACATACATCTTACAGAGAGCTTTGCTCACCTCTTCGGCGAGAGCGTCGGCAACGCTGTCCGGATGTCCTATTCCTTTCCTTTCTACGATCTCAATGTTCCTTTTAGGCAGCGGTATCTCATCGACGCCGTTCACGTGGATATTCTTCTTGGCCATTTTTGTCCCTTCTTCGTGCACATAAAATCCGTTTTGCTGGCATTTATCATGCCTTATTAATAAAGTAATAGGCGTGTATTATTTTATTTTTATTATGAGCCTTTTGGCGGGAGACGGCGGAAGCCGCGGCCTTCCTTCGGCGTTCTGTCCGATACCGTATACATGTCCATGTCACCCGGGACGACGGAGTTCCCGAACACCGCCTTGGCCTCTTCCTCTATGATCCCTTTGTCATCGTATCTGTTGCTTATGTGTATCAGGAACAGCATCCCGCAGCCGCATCTTTCGGCCGTTTCGGCCGCCTGGACGGAAGTGGAGTGCTTATGGTCCGACGCGAGCTTTGATTCCTTTTCGGAAAAGGTGGATTCGTGTATGAGTATGTCCGCCCCCGCGGCGGCGTCCGACAGTTCTGCGCACGGAACGGTGTCGCCCGAATAGACCACGCTGTATCCCGGCCTTGACGGACCTATGACCATTTCGGGGGTCACGCCCCTCACCGTTTCGCCGGCATGCAGTTTAGAATAGTCGGGGCCGGGACTCAGACCCAGCTCCATCGCCTTTTTCTTATTGAACCTGCCCTTCGCATCCTTCTCGGACAGCTTGTAGCCGAAGGACGGCGCGGTGTGATCCGTCCTGAAAGCCGACACGGTGAACCCGTCGAACTCCATCCTTTCTCCGTGAGAGAGCTCCCTTACCTCAAGCTCATATCCGATGTCCCCTTCGCATACGGAAAGGATCGCGTCAAGGCCCGCAGACAGTCCCTCCGGACCGCACACCAGCAGCCTGTCCTTTCTTCCGGAGAGGCCCATCGTCTGGAGGAGCCCCGGAAGTCCGAGGAAATGGTCGCCGTGCATATGCGTGATGAATATCCCCTTTACTTTCATGAATGAGAGCGGGGAGATCATCATCTGTCTTTGGGTCCCTTCCCCGCAGTCAAAGAGAATTATCTCCGTGCCGCAGCGGACCGCCACGCAAGGCATCGCCCTCTCTCTCGAGGGGATGCTTGCCCCTGTGCCAAGGAACAGGATCTCCAGCATGGTTCCCCGTTCAGTGATATTGATCAAGCTCTCTGCTTGTCTTCGTCTCTTTCTTGAATTCTTTGTAGTGCTCTTTGCAGAGGTGCGCGCTTCTTACTCCGGGGTCCTTGAGCTTCAGCGAAGACCGCGAGAACTGTTTCAGGCTTATGGATCTCTCAGCCTCTTTGTCACAGTTGACCACGCCGCAAACATCCGCCGCCTTATCGTGCTTCGTCAATGCCATATCGCTTAATCGCCCTGTGGGATATATTATTTTCTTGTTATGACTCAAAACAAGCCGCATCCAAATATAAATCAGAGAAGAGCGATAGCCCTGCCATGACAAAGGTCGCGCCGTCCCTGCTGTCCGCAGATTTCTCCAAACTGGGGGAGGAGATCCGGAGAATAGAGACCGCCGGCGCGGACTGGGCGCACCTCGACGTCATGGACGGCGTTTTCGTGCCTAATATAACCATGGGTCCGCCTGTGATCGAGTCTATAAGAAAAGTGACGAATATTCCTTTTGACGTCCATCTTATGATCCGAGAGCCTAAGAAATATGTGAAAAGATTCGCGGAGGCCGGCTCTGACATGCTCACGATACACGTGGACGCGGGAGGGGATGTGAAAGAGACCCTGAAAGAGATCAGGGATCTCGGAGTGAGACCGGGAATCACCCTGAACCCGGGGATCCCGGTGGAGAGTCTGGATCCTTACCTTGACCTTGTGGATCTTGTACTCATCATGACTGTGGAGGCCGGCTTCGGCGGACAGAGTTTTCAAGAGATTGGGCTATCGAAGATCGCCCGAATAAGGGAGTACGCCGAATCTCAGAACCCGAAGCTGGAGATATCCGTCGACGGCGGGATCAACCGCGAAACGGGAAAAAGATGCGTTGACGCCGGCGCGACCGTGCTTGCGGCCGGGAGTTCTCTGTTCGGTCTTAAGGATATGGGAAAAGAGATAGCCCTCTGGAAAACATACGGGCCGGACGCCGGAAAGTGAGGTCTGAAAATGGGTGTGAATCTTTCCGGACTGATCGAACCAGATACGGCGGAGCTGTCCGAACTGGAGGGGAAGAGCGTGGCGGTCGACGCCTACAACACGATATACCAGTTCCTTTCCATAATCAGGCAGCCGGACGGGTCCCCTCTCTGCGACGGGAGCGGGAGGGTGACGTCTCACCTGTCAGGGATCCTGTACAGAACCTCTAATTTAATAGCGCAGGGGATAGAACCTTCTTTCGTTTTTGACGGGAAACCGCATGAGCTGAAGATGGCCACGCTCGCTGAAAGGAAAGAGAGACGCGATAAAGCGATGGCGGAATGGGAGTACGCTATCGAGGAGGGCGACCTTAAGAAAGCATTCTCCAAAGCGCAACAGACATCGCGTATGACCAAAGAGATCAGAGAATCGTCGAAAGAACTGATATCATACCTCGGCCTCCCGATAATAGACGCCCCGGCCGACGGCGAGGCCCAGGCCGCATACATGTGTTTAAAAGGAGACGTGTGGGCGTCCGCGTCGCAGGATTTCGATTCCATACTGTTCGGGACCCCCACTCTGGTAAGGAACATGACCATCACCGGCAGAAGGAAGATCCCGGGAAAGGATCAGTACAAGGACGTGAAGACGGAGATCATCGACTCAAAGGAGTTTCTTGATTCTCTCTGCGTCACAAGGGAGCAGCTTGTAGATATGTGCATACTGATCGGGACAGATTTCAACCCCGGAGTTCCGGGAATAGGTCCGAAGAAGAGTCTGAAACTCATCAAGGACCACGGGGACCTCGAAGGCGCGATGTCGCATCTGTCGATAGAGATACCTTCCTTCCAAGAGATAAGGGATATCTTCCTGAGCAGCGGATATACGGACGATTATTCCGCCCAGCCCGCCGAGATGGACAGGGGGGCGGTCATCGAGATGCTGGAGGGGTACGACTTCTCCAGAGATAGGGTGGAAAGCACCCTGGACAGGATCGAAGCGTCCAGAAAGAGCATGAGATCAAGGAAGAGCCAGCGCAGCCTTGATTCCTGGTTCTGAACTCAGCGGCATTTCATATCATCTAATAGTAAGATAAGAAGAACAGCAGCAATATATAGCAAAACTCCGTTCATACAGATGATGCTGAGCCGCATTGCAACGTAGGGTGAACACGGTGATCGAAAAACTATTATCCATAAGCGAGCCGTGGCTGCAGTATGCAATCAGATCGAACATACTCAATGAAAGCAAAGAGGATCTAGCCGGTCTCAGGCAAGAGATGCTGAAAGATAAGAGGATCCAAAGTTATCTGAAGGATGTTTCCGACTTCCACAGTATGCTGGTGACCAATCATAAAAACCCAGACCTGCCCATACATAAACTTCTGTTCCTGCTTGACATCGGTCTTGATACGGACGTGCCTGAGATCAGGAACGCAGTGAACCGGATCATGGACCACAAGGACGGGTCCGGAGTATACCAGTCTCTGACGAACATACCGAAGCACTACGGGGGAAACGGCGAGAACGTGTTCGGCTGGTGTCTGTGCGACGCCCCTCTGCTGCTGACGGCGCTGCTTAAGGCCGATGTAGACTATCGGCAGCATATCAAGCAGGGTGCGGACCGGTTAGCGGCCCTGAACCGGGAACATGGCTTCCCCTGCTCCGTGTCGGAAGTACATGGGTCATTCAGAGGGCCGGGGAGGAAGGATGACTGCTGCCCCTACGCGACGCTGATCATGCTGAACCTTATGGCTGAAATTGAAGAATACAGAAATAGCGACGCCGTCAGGAAAGGTACTGAGGTTATTCTTTCTCTTTGGGAGAACAGCCTTGAGAGACATCCGTATATGTTCTACATGGGCACCGACTTCCGCAAACTGAAAGCGCCGGCGATGTGGTATGATATCGTGGGCGTCGCCGACTGCCTCAGTAAGTTTGAGTGCGTAAGATCCGACGAAAGGTTTTGTGAAATGATCGAGATCATTAAAAAGAGGCGGGACGAAAACGGCATGTTCACTCCTGAATCCGTTTATCAAAAATGCAAAGAATGGGATTTTGGGCAGAAGAAGACCGTATCGCCCTATTTGTCCTTTTTATGCATAAGGCTGCTGAATCGGCTGGGCGATTGACCTCCTACACCCATTATGCCATAAGGGCCTTATTCCGACTGATGCCGCCTGTTCTGCTCCGGACGCGGCTGCCGTTTTCTGAGGATTGTTGCGCGGCATCCGCACATGAAAGCGCAGAGCCGCCCTTCCACCCTGTAAAAGATGCCGGCTTTCCGTAAAGCACACTTTTTAGTAAAGGAAATCGAATAAGATCCTGCGCAGCCTTGATACCTAGTTATGAGCCGTGTTCGAAGCATGCGCGACCGCCTCTGCATTTGTTGGCATATATTAATTATATAGAGACGAGACGATACTTGTGCCGATTACAAAGTTTAGTACATATTCAGGAGGAGTGAATCATGTTCGGAATGAAAAATAGCAACAAAGTACTGGCGATAGTGATAGCGGCCTCGATGCTACTTACCGTCGCGGCGACTCTCAACTTCACATCCACGACGACGGAAGGAGGAGGATATGGAGGGAATGTACTCGTGGTCACCACGGATGCCAACAGCGGCAGCGGGTCTCTGAGGCAGATGCTGGCGGACGCGCAGGACGGCGACTTCATTACCTTTGATCCCAGTGTGGAAGAGATCACGCTGACAGACTCTATCCAATTCGTACAAAAAGACATAACCATCAACGGCATGGCGGGCGTGGTCATCACCAAGAACGCAAGCAGCGAATTCCGGCTGCTGACAAGCTGGGCAAATACCGGTACGCTGACGCTGATCGGGCTGACGTTTGATAACGGCAATACAACGGAGAACGGCGCCGGAGTGTATTCTGCCAGCAGCCTGTGCATGACAGGCTGCGCTTTCAGAAATAATATATCTCTTGGCGGCGCCGGTGGCGGCGCCTTTGCGGATGGTGCCACTACATTAGCGAACTGCACATTCATCGGCAACACCTCGATCATAGGAGGGGGATTGGGCGCTGCAAACGGTGATGCCGAACTGACAGGCTGCACATTCATCGGCAATACGGCCACATCCGCCTCCGGCGGCGGGATTTATGTAGACAGCGGCGACGCCATTGTTACCGGCTGCACATTCGTCGGCAATGAAGCGAGCAACGGCGGCGGGGTGTATGTAAGCAACGGTGATGCCGAACTGACAGGCTGCACATTCATCGGCAATGAAGCGAGCAACGGCGGCGGGGTGTATGTAAGCAACGGCGACGCCATTGTTACCAGCTGCACCTTCACTGGAAACAAAGCAATTTACGGAAGCGCAGTGGATGCTTACAACGACATCACCATAACAGATTGCGGATTTACAGACAACAGTTCAACGGGAGGCACGGTCTATTCCGGGAATGTCTATGCCGAAAACTGCAGCTTCTATGCAGATTCCGTTTCCGGCGGCAATGCTGGCGTTATATCTGCCATTTATAGTGCGGTCCTGTACCACAGTACCCTCGCCAACAACAGCGGGGGGGCAACTGCATACAATGTGAATGTTGTTTCCGGTTCTATAACGATTGAGAACTGCCTTATGACATCAGACACCTTGGGAGGTGATTCCAATCAAGGCGTATCAGGCGACAACAAGCTGATCGCGAACTATGCGGATGCGTTCGGCGACAATGTCCTCACATTCAACTACATAATGCCCCTACCCGGAGTGGCAGACGGCGCAAACGTGATCGCCGGCCACGAGTCCGATGCTGCGGGCAACTACCGCGGGAATGCGGGCGCCGCATGTCTCTACGGCGCGGTCAACTGGACTGCAATGAGCTGGATCGTTACCAACAGCTATAACGACAACACGACCGGCTCCCTCCGCAATCGCGTGGGCGCGGCTGATTCGTATGCTACCGCGCCGTTGCCTGACAAGCGCGTGGTGTATTTCGATGCCGTCAACACTGTCGACGGCACGAGCGTGTTCTATATTGGGCTGACATCGACCGCCGGCGGCGGGGTGTCTTTCTTTAACGACGTGATGATCGTCGGCCGCCTAGGAAGCGACGGCGACCCTGAGGTCATCGTGGACGGGAGCGGAGAGACGAGGGTGTTCACCCACGCAGTGCCGTCTGGAACGCCGGGAACATCCTATTATTACGGCCTTGCGATCATGAACGGGTATGCAGACAGTAGTAACATGGGCGGCGGCATAGGCAGCAACGATTCGATCGTCGCACAAACCTGCGTTTTCGTCGCTAATGAAGGGGGCTACGGCGGTGGGGTGATAGTGAATGGGGATGCTGTCCTGACAAACTGTGTTTTCGTTCACAATGCTACGACCGACAGTGGCGGCGGAGTGTATATAGGCGGCGATGCAAAAATGACAAACTGTGTTTTCGCCGGTAACACCGCATCAGCGGGCGCCGGCGGCGGTGCTGTGGTGGTCGGTGATGCGAACCTAGAGGGCTGCGTCTTCATCGGCAATGCGGCAGGCGACTACGGCGGCGGCTTGGCAGCATTTAACGATGCGAACCTAGAGGGCTGCGTCTTCATCGGCAATGCGGCAAGCAACTACGGCGGCGGCGCGTATGTGGATAACGATGCGAACCTGGAGGGCTGCGTCTTCATCGGCAACGGAGCATACAGAGGCGGCGGCGCGTTTGTGTATAACAATGCGGATCTGGAAGGCTGCGTCTTCATCGGCAATGCGGCAGGCGACTACGGCGGCGGCTTGTATGTATATATTGATGCGAACCTGCAAGGTTGTGTTTTCGTCGACAATGAAGCGTACTACGGCGGCGGCGCGTTTGTGTATAACAATGCGGATCTGGAAGGCTGCGCCTTCATCAGCAATGAATCGGTCGAATTCGGCGGCGGCGCGTTTGTGAATAATGACGGGGACCTGAAAAACTGTGTTTTCACTAACAACACCGCGGCCCACGGCGGCGGCGTTTATGTATGGAACGGCTCTACACTGACTGACTGTGTCTTCATAGGCAACATAGCGTACACGGACGGTCATGGGGGAGGGGCGGCACTGGTCGGCTATAGCGGCTATATCGCCGTGATGGACTGCACCTTCATCGACAACTTCTCATCCTACGCCGGCGGAGGAGTGTTCGCCTGGGGAGATGCCTCCCTGACAGGTTGCGTATTCACTGGCAATGAAGCGGACGGCAGCAACGGCGGAGGGGCAGGGCTGGACGGCATCTCCGTAATAACCAACTGCACCTTTACCGGCAACACGGCGAACGGTAACGGCGGAGGAGTGTATGTAACAGATGCCGCCTTTACCGATTGTATATTTACCGATAATGCCGCAAGTGACACCGGCAGCGGCGGATTCGGAGGCGGAGCATGTGTATTGAAAGCTACCTTTACTGGCTGCGTATTCATCGGCAATGAAGCAGAAATTGATGGCGGCGGAGTTGTGTCGGCGGTTGGCGGGGACGTTATCCTGATAGATTGTGTATTCACAGGCAACAAGGCACATAACGGGGCCGGCGTGAGCGGATATGGAAGCGCATCGCTGATCCTGGTCAACAACACCTTCTATGAGAACATATCAGACAACATAGGCGCGCTCAGCTGCGCCGAGGAGACATATATTTTCCACACAACAGTTACTGACAATATAGGAGGAGGGATTGTTGCAGGCGACAATATGTCTGCGTATCTTTACAACTGCATCGTGACCGGGAACATGTATGGGGGAACGACACCTTTGCAGACTTACGAAAGTAGCTTAGGAACCATCGACTTCACCACCGGAAGTAACCTTATCGAGGGGGAATCCGGCGTGACCCATGCGGATGTGTTCGGGACGAATGTTTTCGATCCTCTGACCAACACTTACCCCGTACTTGAGGGGGGCATCGCAGACGGCACGGCCTCGGCGATAACAGATTCAGATCTCAGCGGCTTTGATGCAGGACAGAAAGCAGCCATCCTTGCTGCCCTTGCTTATGACCAGACAGGCGCCGTCCGCGCATCTGCGGGCGCAGTCACCTACGGCGCGGCGGAGGTTCTGAGCACAGTAAAAATACCTGCTACTGTGACCGTCACCGCACCCGCCGGCATCACATACGGCGACACACTCGGAGATCCGAGCGCTGTCGCCAGCAACGGCGGAAGCACTTTCACCTGGTTCTACACCGGGACGCTGAGCGACGGTTCAAGCACAACGTACAGTTCGCCCAATAAGCCGTCCGAACCCGGTAACTATACTGTAACTGCCACTTTGGTCAGCAACAGTTACGAGGGCGACGGAAGCGCAACGTTCACGATCTCTCCGAAGCAGCTCACATGGAATGCAGACGGTACCGTCGCCGACAAGACCTATGATGGGTCCGCTACCGCCACAGCGGCCACTCAGCCTACGCTGAGCGGCGTGATAAACAGCGATGATGTAACGGTATCGAACGGCACCGTTGCGTTCAACACTGCGAACGCCGGAACGAACATCGCCGTCACCGCATCAGGCTACGGCATAGCCGGTACGGGCGCATGGAAATACACCGCGCCGTCAGCACAGCCTTCTTTCGCCAGCGGAACTATTGACAAGGCATCGTTAACGATCACCGGTGCCTCCATTAGCGCGAAGACATACGATGACACCACAGCGGCAACAGTGAACGGCGTCATGTTCTCCGGCTTGGCAGGCAGCGATAGCCTGACCATCGACACCGATTACACCGCATCCGCCGTCTTCGACACTGCGGACGCAGGCTCCGGCAAGACGGTCACCGTGACGGTAGCTCTCAGCGGCACCGCATTGGCAAACAACTACGCCATAACCAACTCCCCGTACAGCCTGACAGGCCAGACGATCGACGCTGCGACATACAGCGGCGCATCCCCTAACATAGATCAGGTTGTCATAAACGGCATGACAGACACCTTCTTCATTCTGCTGTCAGGACTCAACCCCTCGGTAACGGTGGGTACTCTCGGCACGGTAAGCTATTCAACAGGGACAGTGACGGATGCGGGTAGCATCATTGACGGATCGCCAAGCGTCAGCGGCAGCACCCTCACGGTGTACGTGAACAACATGCCCGCCGGAAGCGCGTTCTCAGCGACCATACCCATCAGCATAATAACGCAGAACTACGGGACCATAGCCGCGACGGTGACGCTTCAATGCGCGGACAAGACTCCCGTCACCGTAACGGTCACCGCACCCGCCGACATCACCTACGGCGGCACGCTCGGGGATCCGAGCGCTGTCGCCAGCGACGGCGGAAGCACTTTCTCCTGGTTCTACACCGGGACGCTGAGCGACGGAACAAGCACTGCGTACAGTTCATCCAGTAAGCCGACCGAACCCGGTAACTACACCATAACGGCGACCCTCGTGAGCGACTATTACACCGGAAGCGGAAGCGCGACATTCACGATCTTCCCGAAGCAGCTCACATGGGTAACATCCGGAACCGTCACCGACAAGACCTATGATGGGTCCGCTACCGCAACGGCGGCCACTCAGCCCACATTGGGCGGCGTGATAAACAGCGATGACGTAACAGTATCGAACGGCACAGTCGCGTTCAACACTGCGAACGCCGGAACGAACATCGCCGTCACTGCATCAGGCTACGGCATAGCCGGTACGGGCGCATGGAAATACACCGCACCATCAGCACAGCCTTCTTTCGCCAACGGAACGATCGACAAGGCATCGTTAACGATCGCCAATGCCTCTGTCAACGCGAAGACATATGACAACACCACAGCGGCAACAGTGAACAGCGTCACGTTCTCCGGCTTGGCAGGCGGCGAGAGCCTGACCCTCGACACCGATTACACCGCATCCGCCATCTTCGACACTGCGGACGCAGGCTCCGGCAAGACGGTCACCGTGACGGTAGCTCTCAGCGGCACCGCATTGGCAAACAACTATACGGTAACAAACTCCCCGTACAGCCTAACGGCACAGACCATCGGTACTGCGACATACAGCGGCCCGGCCCCGAACATAAGCCAGAATGTCCTGAACGGCTTCGCGGATACATTCAGTATCCCCCTGGCGTTCGGCATAACCGTATCTGTCGGTACCCTCGGCACAGTAAGCTATTCAACAGGGACAGTGACGGATGCGGGCAGCATCATTGACGGATCACCGAGCGTCAGCGGTAGCACCCTAACAGTGGGTGTTAACAATATGCCTGTGGGAAGCACGTTCACTGCGACAATCGTCATATCTATCCAAACACAGAACTACGGGACCATAGCCGCGACGGTGACACTACAGTGCGTAGACAAGACTCCCGTCACCGTAACGGTCACCGCACCCGCCGACATCACCTACGGCGGCACGCTCGGGGATCCGAGCGCTGTCGCCAGCGACGGCGGAAGCACTTTCACCTGGTCCTACACCGGCACGCTGAGCGACGGTTCGAGCACACCGTACAGTTCATCCAGTAAGCCAACCGAACCCGGTAACTACACCGTAACGGCCACTCTCGTCAGCGATGACTACGCCGGAAGCGGAAGCGCGACATTCACAATCTTCCCGAAGCAGCTCACATGGGCAACATCCGGAACCGTCACCGACAAGACCTATGACGGGTTCGCTACCGCAACGGCGGCCACTCAGCCCACATTGGGCGGCGTGATAAACAGCGATGACGTAACAGTATCGAACGGCACCGTTGCGTTCAACACTGCGAACGCAGGAACAAGCATCGGTGTGACGGCTTCGGGCTACGGCATAGCCGGTACGGGCGCATGGAAATACACCGCACCGTCAGCACAGCCTTCTTTCGCCAATGGAACGATCGACAAGGCATCGTTAACGATCGCCAATGCCTCTGTCAACGCGAAGACATATGACAACACCACAGCGGCAACAGTGAACGGCGTCACGTTCTCCGGCTTGGCAGGCGGCGAGAGTCTCGTCCTCGGAACGGATTACACCGCATCAGGTGTCTTCGATAACGCAAATGCAGGCACGGGCAAGACGGTCACCGTGACGGTAGCTCTCAGCGGAACCGCTTTGGCGAACAACTACGCCATAACAAACTCCCCATACAGCCTGGCAGGTCAGACGATTGGCACTGCGACTTACGCCGGCGCGGCTCCGGACATCACAAAGGATCTCCTGAACGGCGACGCGGCGGGCGTCCTCGGCATCCCCTTGGCATTTGGCGTCACCGTGCCCGCCGGCAATCTCGGCGCTGTGAGCTATACTGTCGGCACCGTGACCGACACTGGCAGCATAATCAACGGGTCACCGAGCATCAGCGGCGACACTCTCATGGTGAGTGTGAACAGCATGCCTGTCGGGAGCGCGTTCACGGCGACAATAGACATCTCGATACAGACACAGAACTACGGCACAATAGCCGCTACCGTGACACTGCAGTGTGTGGACAAGACCCCGGTCACCGTAACCGTCAATGCGCTGGGGAACATCACCTACGGCGGTACGCTCGGCAATCCGAGCGCATCGGCGGGCGCGGGCGGAAACACTTTCACCTGGTTCTACACCGGGACTCTGAGCGATGGTTCAAGCACACCGTACAGTTCATCCAGTAAGCCGACCGAGCCGGGAACGTATACTGTGACGGCCACGCTCGTCAGCAATGACTACGCCGGAATCGGAAGCGCATCCTTCACGATTTCGAAGAAACAGCTGACATGGACCGCCGCAGGCACGGCCAGCAACAAGACCTATGACGGGACAGCGGCTGCAACCGCAACCGCTCAGCCTGCGCTGAGCGGCGTGATAAACAGCGATGACGTAACAGTATCGAACGGCACCGTCGTGTTCAACAGCGCGAATGCAGGAACGAGCATCGGCGTGACTGCCGCAGGCTACGGTATAGCTGGCACAGACGCATGGAAGTACCTCGTGCCGACTGCGCAGCCTATGTTCTCCAATGGGACGATCAGCAAGGCGGGGATAACCATAACCAATGCCTCCATTAACGCAAAGACATATGACAACACCACAGCGGCAACAGTGAACAGCGTCACGTTCTCCGGTCTGGTAGGCGGCGAGAGTCTTGTCCTCGGAACGGATTACACCGCATCAGGTGTCTTCGATAACGCAAATGCAGGCACGGGCAAGACGGTCACAGTGACGGTGACCCTCGGCGGCACAGCTTTGGCGAACAACTACACCATAACAAACTCTCCGTACAGCCTGGCAGGACAGACGATCGACAAGATCGCAGGGCCCGCAGCTCCCGCTTCGGTCACCGGATCCTACGGAACAAATGATAACACGACCTTCATCTACACAATGACGCCGATAGCCGGCGCCGAGTACAGTACGGACGGAGTAACATGGCAGGACAGTAATGTCTTTTCCGGCATTGCGCCTTCGTCAAGCCATACCTTCTATGTCAGAATGAAGGAGACGGCCACCCAGGAAGCCGGCGCGGTCGGTAACACCGGCGCTGTGGTATTCAGCAAACTGAATCAAGCGGCCCCGCCGCTGGATTACAGCATCTCATCGGGAGGCTTCCCGAAGACTGTGACAATAACCGCTGTGACGGGCGCTGAATACAGCTTCGACGGCGGCACGACATGGGTTCCGACGAACACTTACACATCGCCCGCCGCTGAGAATGTTTTGCTGGGGATAAGGTTCGTGGACACATTGACAAACAATGCTTCCCTCGCGTCGACGGTGACCGTCAACACTGACAACCTGCCTCAGAACCCGCCGGCAGCATTCACGCTGTCTTATGCCGGCGTGGGCGATACGTCATATACCGTGACGATCCCCCTCACAGCAGGCGCGGAATACAGCTTTGACGGAATTACATGGAACACCGTCAACACGAAGAGCTGTCTGCCAGGCGAGACTGTGACAGGATACAAGCGCATGGCGGATAAACCCGGTTACAATGCCAGCGGAGCGGTCAGCAGCACCGTGACTCTGCCGTTGTTCCAGGTAAAGACGCCGACGGCATCTCCTAACGGCGGAACGTTCGCTGCGACCCAGAATGTGAGCCTCTCCTGTGCGACTGCGGGCGCGGATATCTACTACACACTGGACGGTTCTGTGCCTACCATCGGAAGCACACTCTACACCGGAGCGTTCACCCTTTCTGCCACCGCTACGGTCAAAGCATTCGCCGTCAAGACGGGGATGACCGACAGCGCGGTGATAACAATGACCTTCACGAAGAGCAGCGGAGGAGGGGGCGGTGGCACAAATAATACCAACGCAAGCATCAGCCTGTCATCCGCTTCGTTCGATGAGAACACATCCTCCGTTGAATACAGGGACATCGTAGTCACTCTGTCTCCCGGAATCTATACGTTATCGGCAATAAGGCTGGGGACATACACCCTGAACGCGGGAACCGACTACACGGTAAGCGGAAACTCCTACACGATCAAGAAGGAGTATCTTTCGACGCTGGGCGCAGGCGCTTATACCTTGACCTTTGCGATGAGCGGCGGTCCGAACCCGTCCCTGAGCATAGCTGTCAAGGATACGAGGTCCGGACAGACAGAGTATCCCGTAACCGAACAGCCCGGCCCGTGGAATGGCACCGGCGGTTCGGAATGGAGGATCGACGCTCCTGGCAGCAATTTCCTGAGACTGATGCTCGTGAACGAGGTCGTGGATACTGCGGACTACACAGTGGGAGAGAACACTCTCATAACATTCGATGAGAGCTACCTCGGAACGCTTGCCCCCGGTATCTACCAGTACACGGCGGAGTTCACCGACGGCTATGCCACCATAACGCTGGAGGTCGGCACCGGTGAAAGCGGCGGCGACAACGGCAATGTCCTGCTGTGGGTAGCAGTGGTCGCCGTTGGGATCGTCGCGGTATGTATTGGAGGAGCGGTCGTATTGTTTCGTAAGAACGCAACTTAAGTGAAATATTTTCAAAAACAGAAGGGAGGAGGGGAATACCCCCTTCTCCTTTCGACATTTATTATAATGTAAATTCAAAACCGGCTGACGGCCCAATGCCCCGCGCCGGTAGCGTTAGACGATGGGTGCCCTGCCCCCTTCTTGGGTATTGCCTCATGTCGAGCCCAAAGGACACCATTATCCCCCACGCTACGTGGATGACTGCAGTCAGCGCCTTTTACAGGAGGGAAGGAGTGATGCCTAACTGTTACAATGGGGCCGCAGCAGCAACACGACAAGTGGGAGATGATCCTCTATCACCCGAACAGCTCGCTCGAGCTGGAGGTCCGGTTCGAGAACGAGACGGTCTGGTTGAACAGACATCAGATATCCCTCCTATTCGGCAGGGACGTGAAGACCATCTGCAAGCACATCAACAATGCGCTGAGGGAGGAACTATGCGGGTTATCCTCTGTCGCAAATTTTGCGACAACTGCAGCAGATGGGAAACATACCAGGTGGCTTACTACAGCCTCGACGTGGTTTTGTCGGTCGGCTACAGGGTGAAATCGGACAGGGGCGTCCTGAAAACTGTGTTGAACACATCCGACACAAAGCACAACCTGACAGGCGCAGGTTTTATTCGGGATTATCAATTGATGAATTACGGTGCTGTTTCTCCAGTTCGCGCTCAAGTTCTTCCACAGAGGGCAGTTTCAGCTTGATATCGTCCGGGACAGAGTTCGTCAGCACATACTCGCTGATGCCCATCGGCTTACGGACATCCCGCAGGGCGTACTCCGCATCTATTTTGTTTTTCCTTCTGCACAAAAGAATGCCGATTGTGGGATTATCGCCCTGTTTTCGTAATTGGCTGTCAACCGCCGACAGGTAATAATTGAGTTTGCCAGCATATTCTGGAATGAATCTGCCAGCCTTGAGTTCTATCACAATGTAGCATCGCAGTTCAACATGGTAGAACAGCATATCAAGAAAATGATCGTTCTCGCCGATCTCTATCTTATACTGCCTGCCGAGGAATGCGAAACCCCTTCCAAGTTCAAGCAGGAAATGAGTGATGTTCTTTGTAAGTTCGGCCTCTATTGCTTTTTCCAAAGCATCGTTCTCCAAACCGAGGAAATCGAAGTTGTACGGATCTTTCAGAACCTGCTCTGCAAGCTCAGAGTGTTTTGCTGGTAGTGTACTGCTAAAATTGTGTGTGGAATTCCCAGCTTTCAGGCGATATTCGTTTTCGATCTGTATCTCTAAAGTGTCCCTGTCCCAGGCGTTCTGAGCAGCTGCCTTGCAATAAAATTCAGCTTCGTCGATGTCCTTTACCTTCGTCACAATAAGCCTGTTATGGCCCCACGGTAATTGTGCCACGCCGTGTGGCACAAATTGATACCTTTGAGAATAGAACTTATACCACTGCAAAATGGCATAGATGTTACGGCGCGAAAAGCCTTTGACATCCGGAAAATCCCGCTTGAGTTCTTCGGCCACTTGTTCGACAAGTCCGCTCCCCCAGTTTGAGTTTTGTTGTTTTTCTGTTATATCCCGCCCAATCTCCCAGTATAACTCAAGCACCTGCGAGTTGACAGAGAACACTAATTTATTCTGTGCAGAATGGATCTTCATCTTGAGGGTAGCCACCCACTCCGAAAACCCCGAATCTGTCGTTTGTATGCTTCGTTGTCCAGACATCGGCACGGACGACAAGATAATCGTTTTTGAACATACACAGTACAGTTATTATAACTGCAGGTGCGGCATCAGATCTGACTACTGTTCAGCAGAGTCGTCCTAAGCGGTAAATATTTAATCGGGACGTGGATTGCCACTACATCCCGGCAAGATATACCGGGCAAAAGAGGATTAGCGATGATAAAGCAGGTCCGCGCGAACTATGATGCGCCAACGATAGAAAAGGAGATCCAAGAATTCTGGGTCTCCTCCAAAGCTTACGAAAAGACCAAAGAACTGAGATCCGGAGGGGAGAGATTTCACTTCCTCGACGGTCCGCCGTATACGACGGGATCCATTCACTTGGGGACCGCGATGAACAAGACCCTGAAGGACATAATGATAAGATATCTCAGGATGAAGGGTTATAATGTCCGCGATCAGCCTGGGTTCGATATGCACGGCCTTCCGATCGAGGTCCAGGTCGAAAAGAAGATAGGCGTCCATTCTAAGAAGGAGATAGAGGAGATAGGCATCGGCAAGTTCGTCGACACATGCAAGAAATTTGCCAGCGAGCTCAGGGAGAGCATGACTGATCAGTTCAAACAGCTCGGCGTCTGGATGGACTGGGACAACCCTTACCAAACGCTTAAACCGGACTTCCTGGAATCCGCATGGTGGACGGTCCGGCGCGCGCATGAGCGGGGGCTGCTGGGACCTTCCAGCAAAGTGGTCACATGGTGCCCGAGATGCGAGACCGCGCTGGCCGAGGCCGAGATAGAATACTGGGATGAGACGGACCCTTCGGTGATGGTGCGGTTCCCTCTTGTAAAAGATAACGGAGTCTCACTGATCATATGGACGACCACTCCGTGGACCCTTCCGTCCAATATGGCGGTGGCCGCGCATCCGGAATTTGAATATGCGAAGATAAGGCTCGCATCGGATGATAAAGAGGAGATCGTGATATGCATGCTCTCTCAGGCGGAGTACGTATCGAAGAAAGGAGGCTACGAGAGATTCGAAGTGATCGAACGCATGACTGGAAAAGAGCTTGAAGGTCTCGAATATCTCCCTCCCTTCGACATAAGCCCCGAGCATCTCAAAAGAAGCGAGTGGACGTTCAAGGTCCTGAACGCAGATTATGTGGAGAAGGACAACACCGGCCTGGTACACACTGCGCCGGGATTCGGTCCTGACGATTACGAAAGCGGAAAAAGATACGGGATCGAACCCTTCTGTCCCGTGGGCGAGTCGGGAAGGTTCACGAAGGAGTTCCCGATGATGACCGACAAAAAGGTGAGAGCGGCCAACGACGACCTTATAAAGTATCTCGGCGAGAAGGGACTGCTTTTCAATTCCGACAAAGCGAAACACAGGTACGGACACTGCTGGAGATGCAAGACCCCCATCATATACAGGAACACCCGCCAATGGTTCATCGGCATACCCGAAATAAAAGAGCAGATGCTCGGCGAAATAGACCGCGTCAAATGGGTGCCGGAATGGGCAGGGGGTTCGAGAGAGAAGAACTGGGTCGAAGGAGCCAGGGAATGGTGCGTATCCCGCCAGAGATACTGGGGGATACCGATACCGGTCTGGGAATGCGAGTGCGGAGAGATGCATGTAGTGGGACAGTACAAAGACCTCCGCGAAGGGAACGGATACAAGGACGGGATGGATACCCACCGGCCGTGGATCGACGAGGTCACGTTCACCTGCGGTAAATGCGGTTCCGTCATGCACAGAGTGAAGGACGTCCTGGACGTCTGGTTCGACTCCGGCGTGGCGGCGTGGGCGCAGCTTTCATATCCGGCAAAGAAAGAGGATTTCGACACCTGGGGATTCGGAAGGTTCATCATCGAAGCGCATGACCAGACAAGAGGATGGTTCTACACCCAGCTGGGAGCCGGCGTGGTCTCGTTCGGCCGCGCGCCTTACGACGAGGTCATGATGCACGGATGGGTGCTCGATCCGAAGGGACAGAAGATGTCGAAGTCCAAAGGCAACGTCATAGAGCCGATGGAGATAATAAACGAGCTCGGAGCCGACTCCCTGAGGCTGTACCTGATAAGGGCTAACGCGCCGTGGGAGGACACCGCATTCCAAAAGGACGGGCCCAAGAACGCGAGGAAGGTCCTTAACACATACTGGAACGTCGTGAATTTCGCATCCACTTATATGATGATCGACAACTACGATCCGTCCGCCCACACCGCTGAGAGCGTATGCAAGGACCTGAGAAAAGAGGACAAATGGATGCTTTCCAGAACCGAAAAGGTAAAGAAAGCCGTTACGCAGGGACTTGAATCGAGGGAGCTCCACAAGGTCGCGAGAGCGCTCGAGGATTATATCATGGAAGACCTCTCCCGCTGGTACGTCCGTCTGGTCAGGGACAGGAGCTGGAGCGAAGAGAACGATTCGTACGACGATAAAATGGCATCCTATTTCACCCTGCACCAATCCATCATGAACACCGCCCTGCTGCTGGCGCCGCTCACGCCGCACATATCCGAGGAAGTGTACCAGCATATGGGCGGTACGAAGCCGTCGGTCCACATGGAGGACTGGATCACATGCGACGAGACCCTCATCGACGACGATCTGGAACGCAGCATGTATCTGATCCAGAATGTGATCGAGGTCGTCGCCGCCGAGAGGGCGAAGATGGGGAGTAAGCTCAGATGGCCCCTGAAACAGATATTCATCAGAGGGGACGACGGCGTAAATGATTCCATATCTGTCTTCGAAGATGTCCTGGCACAGCAGGGGAACATAAAGAAGATAAGGTATGCGGCGTCGGACGGCGACGTTGAGGGCCTGGAAGGCGCGGAATTCGACGGCGGGCGGATCTTCATTGATTTCGACGTAACTCCTGAGATAGAGGCCGAAGGCTACGCGAGGGAACTCATCAGAAGGATCCAGCAGATGAGAAAGGACATGAAACTCAACGTTGAACAGTACATCAACTGCGACGTCAGTGCGGAGCCCTATCTCATAGACCTCTTCAAGAACTGGGAGGAGCACATATCGGCAGAGGTCAGAGCGAAGAAGCTCGTCTTCACGGACAGCCCGGGGGGAGACGAAGTGAAGACCTGGGACGTGACCGGGAAGGACATCGTCATAGGCATAAGCTCAGCCGAACAATGAAACCGGGCTCACGCCCTCATTCCAACCCTTTTAACATTTTGCTTACGACCTCATGCGTCAGCGGGACTGCGGACATGTCTCCCTTCAGATCATCCGGGATGACCCACTCATATCCCACATTCTCTTTGTTGAGCTTAGGGTCCTGATCCCTCACCCTGAAAAGGAAGGGGTAGACCTCCCATATGACGTCCTTTTCCCTTACGTACACGGGCGGCAGACGCGCTACAGGCTTTGAAACAGAGATCTGCGTCTCTTCCATTATCTCTCTTACGGCGGTATCCTCCGGATCCTCTCCGACCTCTACCTTCCCTGCGACGAGTGACCTCCACCCCGGAAATGATCTCGCATCCTCCGGGCGCTGTAGCAGAAGGACCTTTCCGCTCTCGTTGAGAAGGGCGCAGGACGCCGTTTTGATCACTTTGATTCCCTTTATCTCAACGGTTCCGCTGTCTCCGTCGACGATTACTTCATCACCGTCAAAAAGAACATCGATATCTATCATATCCACCATCGGTATCGAAGATATCACCGCGCCGGTGGTGACTATCGTCTCCGCCGTGCTGTTCACGACCGCTATCGGCGCTTTGCCGTGGACCATCAGGTCGTACATGACAAACGAACCCACTGTGCTCCCCTTTCCCCCGCGGAAAACGAATACCTTCCCCGCGATGTTTCCTTCTCCGACGTTGAGGTCTCCGGTTGACGCATTAACGCCTCCGAGGAAACTGAACGTCCCGTTCAGCTTCAGGACCTTTCCTTCGACCCTTCCGGATGATATCGCCCTTCCCTGCAGTATCAAATCACGACCTCCATCAGCTTTGAGATGTCCTTGCACACGACATCCTGAGAGCACAGCGTGGGAAGATAGTTGCCGGCCTTTGCGGAGTTTGTGCCGGTCCTCTTGAATATCCCTTCTATCGGCGAGACCACCATGCAGGTGTCCGCCAATACGGGGCCGAATTCCTCCATTATCCTTACTTCCTCAGCACATTCTTCGCGTATCTTTGAAGATGTGCAGAACCAGATCTCAACGTCCTTGTTCTTCTTTTTCTTCCCTTTTAGGAATGCGGCGATGTCCTTCATCTCTTTCCGGCTCAGATGCGGACAGCCCAGCGCTATGAGCTGAACATCTTCCGCCGTGTTCAGTTTGTCATATGCATCCTTGAGCTCCTTTCTGCCTATCGATATTGTTTCCAGTCCGCTTATGTCAAAGTTCCCGGCTTCCGGAGTGACCCCTTCGACGTGATACAAAGCGACCGAACCTGAGGCCGCCATCGCCGCAGACATCGTCTTCGCGTCGTCAACGGTTGGCTCGACTCCTCTGAAATAAGGTATGCCGCCGCCTATCGACATCCCCACGGCCTGCCCGAGCATCGAGTAGCTGAACACCGACCCGTCGGTCTCCGCGTCTATGACGACCGTGGGCTTTCTGTTCTCGTCTATGTGGAGACCATAGTTTGCGGTCCTGCCTATTATCGCCGCCGCGAGCGCTCCCGGCCCCCCTTCTCTGTTGGTCCTTGCTCCGATGTATGAATTCACGAACGATAAAGCGGAGGATTCAGCCCATGCGACGTGATCCCCCAAAGAGGGAACGTTGTCCTCCAGGTAAGGGGTGCATGAGCAGGTGGCCCTGACCCCCATTCTCTTATACAGATCGATTATCTTCAGCTGCTTCTCCGCGAACGCAGGAGGTATGTGCATCTCCTTCCATCTTTCCCTGTCCATCCCGATCGGGTTCAGCGTGGAGGGGACTGAAACTCTCGCCCCTCCCTTCACCATATCTTCCAGATACTTCACGCCGCCGTCCCCTATCGTCTTGTAGGACGCGCCCGAAAGATGTGCTGACGTTATGTCGATAAGATCCTCCGCTCCGTATATCTTACCGAGCGCCACAACAAGCTCCATGGCCTTTCGGCAGCTCTCGCCGTCTTCGCCGGCGAGCATCTCCTCTTCATCCCTGGTAAGATACATAATAGGTCAATGGAACGGTGATTAATCAATCTATGTTCTTATTTCTTGATCGCCAGCGGCCTCAGGCAGAACGGAAGGTCGCCCTTCTGATCACGGTGATAAGGCACGCACTGGTTGCAGTTACCGTGGCGGGGACAATCGGTCTTGGGACAGCTGCAGTCAGCAACATTTTCAGGTACCATAGATAACAAATAAAGATGAAAAATAAAAGGTTTTTCGTTCTTCGGGAGAAAGAAGGTCTTACTTTAAGACTTCCTTCTTGAATGCCTCTGCGAGGCCGCCGCCGGCGATGATCGTGGCTCCAGACAGTATGGCTGCCGAGACCGCAAGCATATCGACGCTTATATTCCAATCTCCAGATGCAACAAGCTCCGCGCCGAACCTGATGATGAACGCAAGTATAATGAAGTATATGATCGCGAACACGATGTACAGGAACAATGCGATTATTGCATCGAGTATTGCTTTTCCATCCATTCTAACACTTTCCTGCCTCATAAGAGGCTGGGTATATTTATCCACATATTAAGCATATATAACTATCTGTGATTTTTGGGGTAAAAATGCCTTTTTGAGGGGCGGACAGACACAGGACCGCCCATCGGACAGGCCGCAACCGAAGACTGGATATGGTCCGATCGGGCCCGAGCTCCGCTCTTGTTTCGGGATAGATCTTTGCCTTACGGCGCCTGACGGCAATGTATCTTTATGGAGACTTATTGAAAACATTATCCTCTCTTTCTGCATCATAATGCGGGCTTGTATCCGATAGGAAACGAAAGAATAATAATTATACAAAATATATATAGTCTGTATGCCAACTGACGAAGGAGAGGCTAGCGGCTTTGCTCGCGGACTGCATGCGGGAACAACAAAAAAAGAGATCCGATCTTTTCTTGACTACGGATGCACCGCACAGCGGGAGGGACGATAATGGCTACGTACAAACAACCCTGTATCCATTGCGGTGAGATGATCGAAAGGGACAGCGTCTACTGTTCCAAATGCGCCAGTTCGAGTCCTTTCGGATATCACTGCCCGTCCTGTCTGAAGCCGATACAACGCGGAAATGACCTCTGTTCCGGATGCGGCAGAAAGTTGATGGTCCCTTGTCCGTCCTGCGGCGGCCAGACCTTCGCGGGCAGCGAGAAATGCGATGCCTGCGGCGGATCGCTCATGGTGCCGTGCCCGAACGCTCGATGCGGGAAACCGCAATTCTTTGAGAACTCCAGGTGCACTGCCTGCGGCAAATCGGTCCAAAACACGAAAAAATCATTCTTTTCAAGGGGGAAATAAAAATGCTGAAAGCTTTCACACGAAATTACAACGATAACAGCACCGACGCCGGGTTCGAGTTCACCTTCAACTGCGATGTCTGCAACGACGGCTACAAGTCCAGCTTTATCGAGTCGGATACCTATAAAAAGAAGAGAGGGACCCGCCTGCTCGGACAAGGCGCCAATATCATCGGGAACCTTGCCGGAGGGAGAGCCAGGACGGTCGGCAGTTCCGCCCAGCAGGGCAGCAACGCCATGTCACAGACATTCGAAGGAAAACCTCCGGAATGGCACAAGGAGCACGAACAGGCGTTCGAGAGGGCACAGAACGAATCCAAAGAACACTTCCACCGCTGCCCCGGCTGCAACTCGTATGTCTGCGACCACTGCTGGAACGAGGATGCGACGCTTTGTACAAAATGCGCGCCGCGCCAGGAGGTCTCGGTAGCGCAGGCCCATGCGAAGGCCATGCAGCGCGATATAGACAAAGCGGGAGACTCGGCCACGGTGTGGCAGGGTAAGATCGAGAGCAAGACCACCATCTGCCCTTCCTGCGGGAAGCCGGCGGGAACCGGAAAGTTCTGCAACAACTGCGGAACCTCAATGGAACAGAAAGAATGTCCAAAATGCGGCGCGAAGAACGCCCTGGGAGTCCGCTTCTGTAACAACTGCGGTGAGAATCTGCAGCAGGCTGCGGCTGCTCCCGATGGAAAATGCCCCGAATGCGGATTTGACAACCCGCCCGGAACGAAGTTCTGCGGCGATTGCGGGAGCAAGATGGGCTGACCGTGCATTACGCGGCGGAAAGAATAGAAGGGGGTACTTACCGCCGCGGTCACGGCAAAAGGAGGAATTGATATGGATACCCCACCAATAGAATACACGGCACAAGCGGCTTCGCCTATCGTGAACGGCGAGGTCAAGATGACCATCGGTGAGAACTCTCTCACCGCATCTGCATTGCTCGACACAGCGGAGATTCCCTTTGTCAAAATGGACACGCTGGAGTATGCTAATCACAACATCACCGTCAGGACCGAGAAGGAGGAATATGTCTTTTCCCGCATGGGAAACTGGGCGCAGCCCTTCTTCGATGCGCTCTGCGAAGCATACAATAAAGCTGTGCTTCGCGCATTTTTCATATCCGGAAACCATATCCTGGCAACGACGGGAGATTATCGATTCATAGAAGGAGGCATTGTTTTCAGCGGCAGCAAAGTGCCGATCCGAGTGTACGAGAACTGCGTCGTCACCCTTCCTCCGAACACCTATGCGCGGCGTATTCCTTTATGTTTTGTGAACAAAATAGATAAGGGCGAACATGAACTCACGCTGAAGCTGAACACAGGAGAAAGCTATACCTTTTCCAAAATGGGATACGACACCGTTCCGTTCACGGAGGCTGTTGAAAAGAACATCAGGGCGTTGCGCGAGAAGTCGATCGCGGCCGTCAACAACATCGATCCGTCTCTGTCAATAGCACAAGCCTCGCAGATCGCCAAGCTTATGCCCGAAGGGGCGGCGGTTCCTATGGGACAACTTGCGGCGATCGCTCCGTCATTCGCGTCATATGTGGATGCCAAAATGGCCCAGACTCGCGCCGCGGACAGCTATGCGTTATTCAAGGAGATATGCGACGCAACGCAGATACGGATAGGTTTCATGAAGAACAGCATCGGCTGGAGAAAGGCCGATAACTCTGCAGAGGCCGCGGACAGCAGCATAGACGATGCGGTCCCTTCTGACCCATATCTCTTTTGGATAATCGCGCCGGCTCCGAACGATCAGTATTGTGCGGTTGAATTTGCCGTCCAGTCTGATGAACACGTGGCCACGTTCGTATTTCGCACGAACGGCAATTTCCAGACTTCGGCGGAAAATATCAACCGGGCGATGGAGGCCATCAGCTTCAAGCGCGAAGTTATACGCCTGGCCGATAGAGAGTTGAAAGCCCCGAATTACATCGATTACTATATGGCGGCCAAACGCACCGCGTCTCTGCAGTACGTCCGCACGAGTTTCGTCGGGCGCGTGATCCATTCGAACCCGGAATCATGGAAACGCAGGTTGGTGGAAATGGGAGTAGATGGTACAACAAAAAAACCGAATACCCCGAAGAAGCGTCTCTGCAGCTGGTGCGGGATTGAATTGCCGGAGGATGCGGAACACTGCGAAGGATGCGGGATGAAGTTCTGACTCTCAGGAACGCTCGAACGGCGAGCTGGGATTGCGGCTTTCTTGCCGATCTCTCCATTCTCTTATATGGCATCATTACGAGAATAATCGGTCAGATCAGATCCAAGCAGGCTCAGCATTTCTTTGACTGTGTGTTTATGTTCATAGATACTTCTTAGCTCTTTGTCGGTCATACCGACCAAACAGATGAATTCTACCTTGCCGTTGGGCGTTTCGATCGTTCCCGCAATGTCGGGCAGAGTGGCAAAGCCTGTCAATTTAGATACCTGCCGTGCGTCGAACCCTTCCCTTTGTTCATTGTAGAAGATCTCGTAAGGGCGAAAAACGTATTTGCTGCTGCGCACGTAATTCGCTAACACATCAAATATCCCCACAATTGTGCGGATCTCGGAATCGGCAGCTTCGGGGCTGGCAATGAAGGGCTGCTTCTTGAGTTTTAAGGTCAATTCAAAGCCTAAACCGCTCCATTCGGTCTTTTCAGATCCCTCACCAACAACATCATAAGTGTTTGAGAAGCCATAGGTCACGAAATGCCAAAAATCTCCGGCGTCATGGACCCCTACGCAATCCAAGGGACCTCCTCCTGCAAATATGTGCGGAATGGGGCTGTGAATGAACAACGATCTTTGATCCGGATACATCGAGCCGAATGTTTTGTCGATAGCGGCTGTTCCTGACGGGCGACCGTTTTCTTTTTTGAATTCATCGCCTAAACCCATGTGATAATCTCCGAGACTATATTTGCCAACTCATTTGTCTATTTTCTGCACAGGAATTGAATACGACGTCCCGAATTTGCATTTTCGGGTCCGCCCGGAAGTTATGCTAAATGTGTTCGAACATAGCCTCGGCAGGACTTGTCTTCCCGTTACGTCCCGTCTAAACCTCGCCCGGCACACGTTCTGTTATGGAATTGGCGGGCCGGCCGGGATTCGAACCCGGGTCTAAGGCTCCGGAAGCCCCTATGCTATCCAAGCTATACCACTGGCCCGTGTGGGTAAGTACAATCAAAAGATAAGATATTTTGCCGGGGGACCAGATACTTCCCCCGGCGATCCTGTGGCCCCGACTTGAGAGGGAGGGAGCCGAATGAAGATTCGTGTTTATTCTTTCTTTTTGAATTCGGTGTATCCGCATTTTCCGCATGAGGTGCGGTCTTTGTGGACTGCCATGAAGATACCTGGTCCGCACTTGGGGCAGACGGGCTTCGTTCTTTCGATCTTGCCGCCGTCGACCTTGTACGCATCCTTCTTCGAGACGGATTTCGGACCTTTCTTCTCCGCTGGTTTAGCATCCTTCTTCTTTGCTGCGGGTGCCGGTGCTGCTGCCATGATTATCACTCCTCAGCTGCCGGCGCTGCCGGCGCAGGTTCGGGTTCTGCCGCAGGCGCTGGTGCCGGTGCGGGTTCTGCTGCGGGTTCTGCTACAGGTGCTGCTACGGGTTCTGCTACAGGTGCTGCCGCCGGTGCGGGCGCGGGTTCAGCCGCAGGCGCTGGCGCCGGTGCCTTTCCGGCCTCTGCCGGTGCTGGTGCGGGTGCCTCCGCGGCGATGCCGTTCCTCTTCAGGAGGTATCCGTTCTCGTATGACAAAGCGGATTCTTTGCTGTCATACACCTTGGCATATCCCTTCGACTTTCCTATGCCGTAGACGGATTCTATGTTATCTACGACGACGCAGTCCCTTTTGGACTTCATTTTCTTTGCTATGTCCTCTGCTACGGAGTTCCTGCCCGGAGTGGTCTCTCCGGCGTGGTCTATCGTGAAATAGACCTCTTTCCTCTTCTGCAAAGGATTCTCTTTCTGGCTTGTTATCTCTATCTTCATTCCAACTCCTCCATCATTTCCATGAGGCGCTGAGCTTTCCTCCGGACGTTCTCATCGGTCACGATGAGCTTCATCCCTCTTCCGGGCCATCCGTAGATAATGTTCGTGCCTTCGGGGGACAAAAGGATGCACGGCAATACCGCCAGGTCCTCTTCCCCTTCCACACGGATTATCTCCTTCTTCCCGTTCAAAGCGTTTTTCACAGCGGTTATCAGCTCGGCCGTTATGGTTCCGGCCTCGTTCTTCACCACTGTCTCTTCCCACCCTTTGTTCTTCACAAGGGCTGCGAACTCGGTCATTTCCTTCCTTTCCGTCATTCCGTCGTAGACGGAGAGGTCGGGAATGATCCCGTGTTCAACCACTGTCAGCGACACCACGTCGCCGACCGTGATCATCTTCGGCGTTTTGCCGATGATCGTCAGTTCTTCTTCTTTGAGGTCCCTGCCCAGCGGCTCTTTGAAGAGCTCTCTGTTCTTTTCCGGGACCTTTCTGCTTACCGCTTCCATTTCAGCGGACCTTAAGGGCATATCTGCCGTTCGCCGTTATCCCCATTCTCTTGGCGATGTCCGATTTCTCGAAATCCACCACAGCGATGAACCCCTGCCACTCCTTCGAGGTCTGTCCTCCGCAACGGGGGCATGTGTCGATCTCCGACAAGAAGTTGCACTGTTTGCATGCCCTGTATGTCTGGTTGGTCATGGGGCATTACCTTCCTGCTGTTTCTTCTTGCGGTCCTCCTCAAGCCACTGGAGCTTTCCGAGTCCGGGCTGCCTCATCGTCAGGCCGATCTTGCTGTCCTGGGGGTTCTTTTCGTTGAGGTCAATGCTTACGATCCTTGCCCTCACCACGTCGCCCAATGAGAGGTTCCTTCCCGTATCCTTTCCCACCAGCCTTTGGTTCGACTCGTCTATGTCGACGCGGTCGTCCATCACCTGGCTTATGTGGAGGAGGCCGTCCAGCGGCCCGAATCTTACGAATGCCCCGAACTTGAGGATCTCCACCACGACGCCTTCGATCACCTCATTGTCCTTGAGCTTGAACACCACCTGCTCATACTTGACGGTCTGATACACCGCTCCGTCCCCGTGGACGATACGTCCGGGTCCCAGCGGCCTCACGTTCTTTATGAGGACCGTTATCTCTTTGTCCTCTCCGATCTTTCCTTCAAAGGAGTCCCAAGTAAGGGCGTCGATGACCTTCTCTATCTCCTCGTCAAGTTCTGCGGGGGGGATCCTTACGATCCTCTCAGCTTCTGTCAGCATATACATGGCGGGTCCTCTCGGATGCAGGGATTAAGGCTCTTGTATATAAACCCATTCTTGCGCTCACGCATATAATATAAAGAAAGGCGGGCCTTGGCCCGCTTGGAACATGTTTACACTACGAACAGGACTGCCGTGACCAGGCATATCGTGGACAGCAGCTTCACGAGCACGTGTATGGAGGGCCCTGCGGTGTCCTTGAAGGGGTCTCCGATCGTGTCTCCGACAACGGCCGCCGCATGGGCGACGGACTTCTTTCCGCCGTGGTGGCCTTCCTCGATGTACTTCTTAGCATTGTCCCAGGCGCCTCCTCCGTTGTTAAGGAAGTTGGCCATGAGGATGCCCACTATCGTACCTACCATGATCAGTGCCCCGACCGCCATGTAGGCTTCGTCGGGGAAGAGGAACCTGTATATCAGTCCAAAGACTACTGGCACCAAAATAGGGAGCAGTGCGGGAAGCACCATCGCCCTCAGGGCGCCGCGGGTCGCTATGTCAACGCAATCCTTGTAGCTGGGTTCGGACGTCCCTTCCATTATTCCGGGATCCTCGCGGAATTGCCTGCGTACTTCTTCGATCATCTCCCCGGCTGCCTTTCCGACCGCCCTTATGGCAAGAGACGCGAAATAGAACACGAGCACGGCTCCAACAAGTGCGCCGCAGAATATGATGGGGTTCCCGATATTGACGTTGAAAACATCTGAGAGGGACTCTCCTCTTATCTCGGCAACGATCTCAAAGAACGCCGCGAACAGCAGGAACGCCGCAAGTGCCGCTGAAGCCATCGCATACCCTTTGGTGAGGGCTTTTGTGGTGTTTCCGGCCGCATCTAGTTTGTCGGTCCTTTTCCTTACTTCCTCCGGCTGGTTGGACATTTCGGCTATGCCGCCCGCATTGTCGGTTATCGGACCAAAGGTGTCCTCCGCAAGTATGAATGCGGAGGATGCGAGCATCGCTATTGTGCCTACCGCTGTCCCGTACAGACCGAAGGCCACTTGGTCCGCGCCTGCGGGTGCGGCATGGTAACCCAGCATGTATGAGATTATGATGGCGGCCACTATGCACACCACTGGGAGCACTGTTGACTCAAGTCCGATGGATATGCCTTCTATGACATTGGTTGCCGGACCGGTCTCGGATGATTTCGCAATTCCTTTCACAGGCTTGTGGTCGCCAGTGTAATATTGTGTGATATATACTATAGCGAGCCCGAGCACGATACCGACCACTCCGGTCCCGAAGTAATAGTACCAAAGTTCGCATTCCTCGCCCAGCAAGAAGTATGTCGTTATCGCCAGGAACACCAAAACCAGCGCAATGGTGAGGTAATACCCTTTGTTGAGAGCTTTGAACACATCGGTGTCCTCGCCCTTCATCCTTACGACGAATATCCCGACCAGCGATGCAATGAGTCCGAATGCCATTAGGACCAAGGGGAGGAATACCCAGTTGTTGGAAAGTCCTATCCCTCCGGCGGCCGCTATTACGGCTGTTCCGATGACCATCGAACCAATTATCTCGGCGGCGGTGGATTCGAATATATCAGCACCGCGGCCTGCACAGTCTCCTACATTGTCGCCGACCAGATCTGCGATGACCGCTGGGTTCCTCGGGTCATCTTCAGGTATCCCTGCCTCGACCTTTCCCACAAGGTCCGCGCCGACATCTGCCGCTTTGGTGTAGATGCCGCCGCCGAGTTGTGCGAACAGGGCTGCGAAGGAAGCACCGAACGCGTATCCTACGACCGCATGCAAGGTCTTCGTCATCGTCCCATCGATCAACGCATCGTATACGAAAACGACGGTGAACAGACCAACAAGACTCAATGCGGAAACAGCGATACCAGAAATGGCACCTCCGCGGAACGAACAGACGAAAGCGTCGTTGAGCGACTTCCCGGCAGCGCTAGCCGTCCTGATGTTCGCTTTAACGGATATCCTCATTCCGATGTATCCGGAAAGTATGGAGAATCCGGCACCAATCAGGAACGCAACCGCGACCATTGGTCCGAGGTATTCCTTAAAGTCTTCTATGAATCCGGCAAGTGCCAGTACGATTGCCAGAATTATGCTTATTGCCCCTATCGTCTTGTATTGGCGCCTAAGGTATGCCATGGCGCCGGTCTCTATCGCATCGGATATCTTCTGCATTTCAGGAGTGCCTTTGTCTCTTGACCAGATATTCCTGAAGAAATACAGAGCGAAGATCAATGCGATGACCGCAGCGACGGGGATCATGAAAAGCATATTGTTTAAATCCAGTATGTCAATCATTTCGATTTAACCCCTATAATATTCTGTACCCACTCTTTGTATATAATCCTTAAAGGTACGAAAACGGCCTGCAGTGGATCAGGCGTAAGGGTCGCACCAAAGTCCTTTTTCTTTGGCTATGTCTAAAAGTTCTCTGACCGCAAGTCCGCCGTCCTCGTCCTCGCACACCATTATCTCTCTTCTCTCGCCTACGAAACCGGCCCCCAGCGTGGCGATCGGATTGAGGACCTCCTTCCCGAAGGCGTTCTTTGCGCAAAGCGCGCCGATGTTGCAGGTCAGCGAAAGGACGACGTCGGCCCCGCCTATGATCTCGTCGTCATATTTCTCCCGGACCTTTTTCTGCAGGCAGGAAGCGTTCGTGTGCAGGATTCCCAACACATCCACTCCGTCGGCCCTGAGCGCGGACGCAAGCCTCTCCGCAGACTCCGCCCCGCCTATATCAAAACATAATCTGGCACATGTGTTACATGTCCATATAGCGACCTTCTTTCCCGCGAGGCTGTCCCTCAGTTCCGAATAGGGTCTGTCCCTTGCTATCATCAACACGTACGTGAAATCCGTTAACATGTATAATATTGCTGTTGCCGCACATTGCGGCCTCGATGCAGACTTTGTTAATGTTTCAATGCAGAATCTCCAACTGATGGGAGAGGAGATTACCTCATGGGAAAGCTTAGTACCGACAGATTTTAAATAGAACAATGCCTGAACGTGAAACAAGGAACAGGTTATTGAAATGACGGACCTAGAACTTATCCCTGTCAGGGATATCAAAATAACAAAGAACATGACCGCCGATCAGCTGCTCAGAGCGATGGGGGAAGCCGGGGGATTCACCGCCCAGAAGCTTGCTGACGCGACCGGCATCGCAGAATCCATGGCGAAGGACAAGGACTGCCTGAAGATACTCTCATTCCCTGCCTGCATAATGGCAACGGGGACGAGAGGGGTCATCGTCGACATGGTCAGGAACGGCCTCGTGGATCTTATCATAACGACCTGCGGAACGCTCGATCACGATCTGTCAAGAAGCTACGCCGAGTACTACAAAGGGGATTTCATGATGGACGATGAGATGCTCCGGGAGAAGTACGAGATCAGCAGACTGGGGAACGTGCTGGTCCCGGACGAGTGCTACGGAGCGGTTCTTGAAGAGAACCTCCTGCCTATGTTCGATGAGATATTCGCGGAGACCCAGTCGATGACCACGCGTGAGATAATAGACGCCGTCGGATCAAGGTTGAACGACGAGGACAGCCTTCTTTACCAATGCCATAAAATGGGGGTCCCGATCGTCGTTCCGGGAATAACGGACGGGTCCTTCGGATGCCAGCTCTGGATGTACTATCAGACGCACAGGAAGCTGCGCATAGATCTTTTCGGCGACGAGCAGATGCTAAGCGAGCTGACCAACGGGGCAAAGACCATCGGTGCGATAATAGTCGGCGGCGGAATATCCAAACACCACGTTATATGGTGGAGCCAATTCAGAGGCGGGTTGGACTACTGCATATATCTGACGACCGCCGAGGAATATGACGGTTCGCTGTCCGGCGCACGCATAAGGGAGGCCGTGTCCTGGGGGAAAGTAAAGGCCGATGCGAAGAAGATGACCGTGGAGGGGGACGCCACCATCACCCTTCCGATGATATACGCCGGGGTCATCAGCAGGATCTGAAACAGATGACAAAAAAGATACTGGTACTTCCGGGGGACGGCATAGGTCCCGAGGTCATCTGTTCGGCCGTCGGCGTGCTGGAGCAGGCGGCGGGCGGCAGCATCGAGCTGACATATGGTGACATCGGCCAGTCCGCGTTCGTTAAGACGTCCGAATACCTCCCGGGGGAGACCGTCGGTCTGGCGGCCGATGCCGATGCGATAATCGTGGGCGGAGTGGTCGATACGCCCTCCGACAGAAGCTACAGGAACCCCGTCAGGGTACTGAAGAAACAGCTGAACCTGCATTCGGTGGTAAGGAAATTCTTCCCTCTATGCGAGAGCATCGGGGTCCGCGGCGTTGATCTGCTTATCATCAACGGTAATCCCGACGCGCTCCTGAACATACTGGAAACGGAATCCCTGGACGGGGTCGATCTCCATAAGTTCATGTCGGCCGCAAGCGGTAAGAAGCTGTTCCAGGAAACGAGACGGATATCCTCGGCGATGAAACGAAAAAAAATAACATGCGCGCACAGGACGAGTATGTTCCAGGCCTTGGACGGCATGTTCGTCGAACTCTTTTACAAAGAGCTTGCCGGCTCCGGATTCCTTATCGAGGACATGGAAGTGGGAGAGGTCGCATCCGAGCTTGTGAAGGATCCCTCTTCCATGGACGTCATCGTAACTACGGACATATACGGGACGGTCCTTGCGGGGGTCGCCGCCGGAATGGTCGGCGGCAGTTATCTGACGCCGGTGGGAAGCATCGGCGATAATTCCGGGCTCTTCGAGCCTATGCACGGCCCCAACCCGAAAGCGGTCAGGGACGGGATGGCGAACCCGACGTCCGCGATATTATCGGGCGCGATGGCCCTGGACCATCTCGGGATGTCGTCCCAGGCAGAGAAAATTAGAAAAGCCGTAAGGTGCGTTTACAGTAAAGGGGAGATCACGCCCGACGTCGGCGGGACCGCGACGACAAAAGAGTTCACCGATTCCGTGATAAACATGCTTAAAGATACAAAATGAGGGATTATGATGAAGGACGCCGGACACCGTGAATGCGTAAGAGCCGCTCTCGAACATGAGAACACAGAAAGGACCCCCGTCAACAACTTTGCGCTGGTCACGGCCGCGAGGAGCGCCGGGTTCACAGTCGAAGAGGCCAGAAAGGATCCGAAGATCTCGGCCAGGGTCTCCATCGACTATTCCATGAAGACGCTGTCGGATTTTGTGAAGCCTGTTCTGGATTCGCAGGTCCCCTTCGCCGACCTCGGCATGAAGGTAAAATTCCCGGAGGACGACTACGGCTACATCAAAGAACATCCGGTGAAGGATATGGAGGGCATCGACGATCTGGCATTCTTCGACCCGAATGCGGCGAAGGAATGCCCGCTCTTCACTCAGGTGATGGTGAAAGGCCTGGAAGAAACAAGCAGGATGCTGGATGAGGATCTGCACATATGCGGGTTGTCCTGGGGACCGATAACCACCGCCGGCTATCTCATGGGAACGGAGGACATGCTCATGATGACGATGATGGAACCGGACATGGTGAAGAAACTCATGAAAAAAACGGCGCCCTTCGTCACCTCGATGCAGAACAAGATGATCGACTCCGGCGCTACGGTCATGTGGATGGCGGACCCAACCTCCTCCGAGGATCTGATATCTCCGGCCATGTTCAAGGAGTACTCGTATCCCGCATTGAAAGAAGTGATATCCGACGTGAAAAAAGAACATGACGTGCCGTCGTTCCTTCACATTTGCGGTAACACCCTGGACACCATGCTCATGCTGCCTGAACTTAAAGTGGACTGCTTCAGTTTCGACCATGCGGTGGACATTGAAAAAGCTAAGAAGAAAGCGGGCGGCAAGATGGCCCTTATGGGCAACATCGACCCCGTCCGCATGATACTGAGCGGCACTCCGGATGACATAACCGCCGAATGCCACAGACTCATCGGCATAGCCGGAAGGGACGGAGGATTCATATTGGCCCCGGGGTGCGAGACGCCGCAGGCCAGCCCGGACGAGAACGTCAGAGCGATGGGCATGTCAGGGATAAGCTACTGGGATCCCGCCGCTGACGAGCCGGGATCAAAGCGCGTCCGGTATTGAATAAAAAAGAAGGAAAGATGTTTTATCTACGGCTAAGAACGACTCACTTGCTTCTCCCGAATATCGTCGCCACCATAACGACCTGCGCCGGCAGCGCAAAGAGGAAAACAAGCCAGGGGTGCGGCAGGTCCGTAGCGAAAAAGAGCGTGACGAAGAGCGCTATAGCGAATAGCCACATACCGCCGCTAGCCACCCCGAACCTTGCAGCTTTGATGGGATCTACCATATCCTCGTTGAAAGAGTATTCGAACTCCATTGAGCATTGGAACTCCCTATCCGTTTTTTCCTTAAGCCACGGCTTCTTGCGGTCGCTTTCCGTCGCAAGCATGAATATCAAAGCGCAGACGGCGGGGAGCAGCAACACGGTCTCCAACCCTAAAGCCATATACAACTCCCATCCGTCGAAGAAGTACATCACAGCTCCGAGAGGCATGGCCAGGAAAGCCATTGCGCAAGCGATCCCGTACGCCGCCGCGCGCCCGTTCTTCATAGGGTAATGGGCGGAGGTCTCTTGGGTCAGGCCAAAATATGTATACAGGCAGCAGGCGGTCGCAAAGAAAGCGGCCGCGACGTAATATAGCCACACGTTGTCCGTTTCGCTGAAAAATGTAACGATCGCCAACCCCAAGGCCGCCAGCAGCAACCCGGAAGCGGCCGTCAGTCCCGCGGCCGTCCTTTTCGTGACCGGCACCTTCGCGCTCATGTACATCTGGCCGATGGCCTGGTTGCGCTTTCTCTTTCCCGCTTCGTCGGCGATCGCCGTGATGTCTCCGAGCTCGGCGGTGGCTTTTTCGAAAGCTTCATCCTCACCGAGACCCTTTGACCTCAGTTCTTTTATACGCTCTTTGAGATTCCCTGCGATCTCCTCCTTGAAATCTCTGATCCCGGGTGTGTCTTCGTAATCCGCAAACAAGCGGTCGACATAGACTTCTTCTTTCATCCTCACTCCTCCAATAATTTGTTAAGTATCGTTTGTGTTTTGTTCCAGTCTGCTTTGTTCTGCCGGTAAAGCTCTTTCCCGCTGGCTGTGATGCGATAATATTTACGGCGGCCTCCGAGGGTCTCGTCCCCCCAGTATGATGTGATGTAGCCGTCTGATTCAAGCCGTTTATAGCTGGAATACAGGGTGGCCTCCTTCATCTCATATTCGCCGCCGAGTTTGTCCATTATGGTCTTGTGGATCTCATAACCATAATTATCGCCTTTCAGCAGTATGCTCAGGACAACGGTATCGGTATGCCCCCGGAGCAGATCGGCAGATGTTCTTGCTTCCATTCGTCTCACCTCACTTGATTTATTGAGTATATGGTATCATACATTACTATGACTATCATAGTAATATGATACATATATTATAAACATTTCTAAGCCTGCCCCGCAGACGATCGGTAATGCGGACACGATGACAGGAATATGGCGTCCCTGAGATTGACTATGCTGTTCCGGGCTTGGATACTTCGCTGTGGGTCCCTGAGATAAACGCTTTATTATCTCCACTATCTGGGTCAATGTGAACGTACAGTCATTCTGGAAGCGTACACTGCCGAAGAAAACATCCTCATCCGCGACGAATGTCTGAGCTGCTTACCCAGAGTATTTCCGCCGAAGAGTATGGAAGCGTGCGTTTCTCATCCTCGCGCATGCTTCTTAATGAAATTCACGATGGCCTCGCGCGCCTTCTCCGCATCCTCGGTCTGTCCCTGGTAGATGAACCCGTGGTCAGCGTTCTCGAAATGATGTATCTCCACATCTACGCCCGCATCTTTGAGTCTTGCGGCGTAATCGATATATTGCGGATAAAGCGGGTCCTGGCCCGCGGAGATCAACAGTGCGGGGGGAAGTCCGATCAGCATCTCCTTCGGCGCGATCCTGGGCGAAGCATATGGTTCTTTACCGTACTTCGGCTCCGGCAGGTAACAAAGATAGATCGCCTCCAGGAATTCGCCGCTGAGGACCTTGTCGCTTCCGGGTTTACCGTACGGGTCTCCCGATATGTCCACTCCGGGGAAACAGATCATCTGATACTTTATTTTGAGGTTCCCTCTTTCTTTGGCCTTAATGGGTATGACGGTAGCAAAATTCCCTCCGGAGCTGTAACCTCCAGTGCCGATGCATTCTTTGTTGATCTTATATTTCTCGGCATTGTCCGAATAGTGCTTTACGACCTCATATGCCGCTTCCAGCCCTATCGGGTATGGGTGTTCGGGAGCTTTCAGCCAATCTATGCTTATTATCTTCACATCGACCCTGCTTCTGATGAGAAGGTTGATCTCCTCATCCATCTCCGGGAATCCGATGCAGTAACCTCCCCCGTGTATGTCCACATACAGCGGTTTTACTTCATCCGAGTCGAAGCCGTATTCCAGTACCCTGATCTTACCGTATGATGTGTCCACGTAACGTTCTTTGGCCACAGTGCTTTCCGGTTTGAATTTGCTGGCCCCTTCCCTGACCCTTTTCATTAACTGCGCTGCCTGCTCCTTGTCCATGCCTGAAGTATTTTTTCCAGATAGATAAGCGTGCTGGTAATGAGTGATAAAAATATACTGGAACTGAGCGGGCCCTCCTGATCTAAGCCAGAGTCACAGCTCCGGAAGCTGCAATTGTCGAATCTTTGTGATCGTTCATGGAACCTCCCAAGACCGTAGTATTAAGAGTCCGGCGGACGCCCATTTTTAGAAAAGTGTCGGAGTTCTTAATCTCTCGCGGGGGCTATCTAGAATAACAGGGAGATCGAGCCCGCACGTATTTGAACCGGGGCGATGATCCCCAAAGCTATAGGTAGCCGTAATTCCACATGATCGATCTGCTGGTAAACCCTAAAAGAAAAATTGGCTATATAGAAAATCATGTAAAATGAACGGGCCGCTGAGTCGACGGAAATGAGCAAATAATTTCGCTGTAAACTGAAATATTTTAACGCCGTTCTGGTTTAAATATGAGCAAGTGATTGCGCTTGCAGTGTTATCTATGAAAAAAGTGGAATCTGAATTCACAGAGGAATTAGCTGCAAAAGGCGGATCTAGCGCCACGTTATGCTTCCAATGCGGTACGTGTACGCTCAAATGCCCTTCTGCCAAGCTAAAGACCTCATTGCGGCCGGCGCACCTCATGAGGGCGTCCCAGCTCGGACTGAAAGACGAAGCGATAAACGGCGACGCCCTGTGGCAGTGCACCACGTGTTACACGTGCGTGGAGTGGTGCCCGTGCAACGTTAAGGTCGTTGACGTCATCACCGCGCTGAGGAACATCGCTGTTGCCGAAGGAGACCTGCGCGAAAATCATAAAAAGGTGGCCCAGAGCCTGATAAAAAATGGTCACACTGTTGAGAACAACGAAAAGATCAAAGCGATCAGAAAGGACCTCGGGCTTCGGGAGAACCCCGAGACGGTGATGGATAATGCGGCGGCGAAGGCGGACTTCGACAAAGTACTCAAATTAACAAAGTTTGCCGAGTTGGTGGATTAATGAAAAAATATGCATTTTTCTTAGGATGTATCGCGCCTCTCAGGTACCCTGGTATCGAGAAGTCGACGAGGGAAGTGTTCAAGGCGCTCGGAGTTGAACTTGTGGATCTGAAGGGCGCAAACTGCTGCCCCGCGCCGGGCGTGATAAAATCGTTCAGCAAAGCAACATGGCTGGCAGCGGCCGCAAGGAACCTCGCTCTTGCCGAGAAAGAAGGATTGGACGTGGTCACGGTATGCAACGGCTGCTACGGCTCATTGTTCGATGCCGCCCACGAGCTGCATGAAGACAAAGATATGCTGGAGGAAGTGAACAAGATCCTCGCCGAAATAGGACTGAAGTACAGCGGAGAAACGAAAGTAAGACATTTCGCCGAAATATTGTATAAAGAGGTCGGCATCGAGCAAATCAAAAAAGTGGTAAAGAAACCTGCCGAATATAACGTGGCGGCGTTCTACGGATGCCACTTCCTGAAACCGAGTAAATTGAAACAGCTCGACGATTCGGAGAACCCGAAGATCCTGGACGAGCTGATCGAGGCCGTAGGCGCTAAAAGCGTGCTCCGTAAGAGCAAGGTCAAGACGATGTGCTGCGGTGCTGGAGGAGGTCTCAGATCACAGTTCGGCGAGACGGCGCTGAAGTTCACTAAGACGAACTTGGAGATCATGAAGAACGCCGGTGCCGAAATGATTGTGGACGTATGCCCGTTCTGCCACCTTCAATTCGATGCGAGCCAGAAAGACAGCGGATTCGCGTTCCCCGTGCTCCACCTGTCGCAGCTTTACGGCATAGCGATGGGAATGGATGCGAAAGACCTGGGCCTGGACGCACACATAACGCCCGTTAAACTTTAAAGAAAATGATAAAATAACGTTAAATATGGATTAAATAAG
Source organism: Candidatus Methanoplasma cognatum (assembly GCA_009777615.1). Classification (NCBI taxonomy): domain Archaea; kingdom Methanobacteriati; phylum Thermoplasmatota; class Thermoplasmata; order Methanomassiliicoccales; family Methanomassiliicoccaceae; genus Candidatus Methanoplasma; species Candidatus Methanoplasma cognatum. The sequence goes on along the minus strand of WRLM01000004.1, from coordinate 117,723 downwards.
ATAGGAGGAAAATACTATGACAAAATGGTCTAATAATAAGATATGTAAGAGTGCGGATGAAACACTTGGGAATTTCATCATAGAACTGCCGGTGAACACAGCGTTCCACCGCGTGGATACCCAGATATTGAAATGCGAATTCGGCCTGAGGGGCATCTGCTGCAAACTTTGCACGAACGGCCCCTGCCGCATAACTGATGATGCTCCGAGAGGGGTCTGCGGCGCGACCGCCGATGTGATCGCGGCGCGTAATTTCCTGCGCACGGTCGCGGCAGGTTCGGGATGTTACATACATGTCGTCGAGAATGCGGCCTTGAATCTCAGGAGCATCGCTCTCGCCAAGGGCGAATTAAGAGGGAAAAAGACCCTGGACCGTCTCTGCGAGAAGTTCGGCATAAAAGGTACCGATGACCATGACAAAGCCGTCAAGGTGGCGGATGCGGTGCTTGACGATCTCTATAAACCGGATTATAAGAAAATGGTGCTTACGAAGAACATGGCGTACGCACCGCGCTATAAACGCTGGGAGGAACTCGGCATTCTGCCGGGAGGAGCCAAAGCCGAAGTGTTCTCCGGTGTGGTGAAGACCTCCACGAATCTGAACTCCGATCCCGTACATATGCTGTTCCAGTGTCTCAGGCTCGGCATCTCGACTGGCCTCTACGGCCTCACGCTGACCAACCTGCTGAATGATGTGGTCATCGGCGAACCCGAGATCCGCATGGCGCCGGTAGGGCTCCGCGTTATCGATCCGGATTACATAAACATCATGATCACCGGGCACCAGCACTCTAGGTTCTCATATATTCAGGACCGCCTGATCCAAGACGACATCGTAAAAAAGGCCCAGGCCGCCGGGGCAAAGGGCTTCAAGATCGTCGGCTGCACCTGCGTAGGTCAGGACATGCAGCTCCGCGGGGCGCACTGCACAAAGATATTTGACGGACACGCGGGCAACAACTTCACCAGCGAGGCGGTCCTGGCCACAGGCGCCATAGATGCGGTCATATCTGAGTTCAACTGCACCCTTCCTGGCATCGAGCCAATCTGTGACGAGCTCAAGATAAAACAGATCTGTGTTGATCCGATAGCAAAGAAAGCAAACGCCATACTGAAAGAATTCACATATGAGACGCGCGAAACGGTCGTCAATGAGATCATCGACGAGATCATATCCTCTTACAAATCGAGGCGCGGTGTCGTGCCGATGAAACTGCTCCCCGAGCACGGCAACGGAAATTCTTTGACGGGAGTCAGCGAAGTCTCGCTGAAGGCTTTCCTGGGTAATTCATGGAAGCCGCTGATCGACCTGATAGCCGCAGGCACCATAAAGGGAGTCGCGGGGGTTGTCGGCTGCTCTAACCTCATGTGCGGCGGCCACGACGTGCTGACGGTCGAACTGACCAAAGAACTGATCAAAAAGGACATAATAGTCCTTACCGCGGGCTGTTCATCCGGCGGTATTGAGAACTGCGGCCTTATGGACCCTGAGGCGGCAGAGCTGGCCGGACCTGGCCTCAAAGCAGTATGCAGACAACTCGGCATACCTCCAGTCCTGAACTTCGGCCCGTGTCTTGCCATAGGGAGGCTGGAGATAGTCGCCACCGAGCTTGCTGAAGCGCTCGGTGTGGATCTGCCGCAGCTTCCGCTCGTATTGTCTGCGGCGCAGTGGCTTGAGGAGCAGGCGCTGGCGGACGGCGCGTTCGGGCTTGCGCTCGGTCTCCCTCTGCATCTGGGTATCCCTCCGTTCGTCACCGGAAGCGATCTTATCGTAAAGGTACTGTTCGAGGATATGAAGGCCCTGACCGGAGGATATGTGTTCATCAACGATGACGCCGTCGAATCGGCAAAGATGTTCGAGGACATCATACTTCAAAAACGCAAAGATCTGAATCTGCCGTAAAGCGGCGGATACAGACGAAAAGAAGAAGCTTCCCGGCCCCTCCGGGGTACGGAAACTTCTTCAGGTCAAACGGTGGCAGACCGGCAATGGTCTGCCACTCGCTCGGCTAAAAACGAAACAACTTAGGAAACAGGAAACCGCTTGTCCGGATGTACTTGAGCGGGCGGGCCGGTATTCTAACCGGAGTCAATAGCTCCCGAAGTTACAATAACTGGCTATTTTGTAAACCATGACATCTGCTTTCAATGAACCTTGAATTATAATCGGAAGTGAAAATGAATAGAATCACAAGCATATATGAGCGGGCCGGCCGGAGTCATTCTCCTTCGGCTTCCAGATTACCTCTTTTCTAAACCTTAAACGGCTATCAATTTTGCCATAAGATTTTGATTGATTTTTCATCAGTTTTCACTCCACAGAGCAACTATCAGAGTCCATCTTCTTGTTCAAAAGGAAGATTCTGCAAGTACTCCCATGGTGGGGTACGTAGCAGAATCTTCCGCTTTTCATCAGGTGCCTTTGACTGCAAACCACAGGGTGGAAGGTACGGCCATGGCCGCCTTCCAACCTGTGGTTTGCCATTGTGGGGGTGATAATCTGAACTCTCTTGATTATGAGTTCTTTGAATACCGCCCTGAATTTGAACTGGAGGATTCAACATCCCATTATGCTCCATTTTACTATCTTGAGTGGAACGATCTAAAAGACGAGATAAACAACATGGGCGACAGAAGTCTTCTTTCCGATCCAAACTTCATTAAGACGATGCAATCATCTTTCATCGATAAAATGAAGGATGCCAAATACAGCATAATAAGGAATGAAGTGACGGGAGAATACATCTTCCCCATGACTCCTTTTAGAGGTAACAAAGCACACTCGCGGAAGAAACGTAAAAGGATGCAACCTATCATCGATGCCTTTGCGGAAAAAGAATTCTCAAGACCCGTTAAAGGTATGCGCCCATCTGAAGTACGCCAAGTGCATGCCCTGATGATAACCTCCTCATACACAAGAGATTACTCAAACGAAGAACATACCAAACAAGGCTTTCCCATCAAAAAATGGAATTCATACGATGCTTGGAAATCTATAACTCCCTTAGTAAATCAATTCAAGATGGAGCTCTCAAGGATCGTCGGAGAATACCACTTGGAACTAAATGAAGAAAACAATAAACAATCTTCATACGGCTCCTGTCTTGTCAAAGAAGGATGTGCAGACATGTACCCCGCCCCTCACCTGATAATCCTATTCGATAAACCTATGCTGGCGCATCGCTACAAGAAACAATGGCCCTCGGCGGTCAATCTTATGACCGAAGTCTTGTGAACTCGATCCAAGCCATTTGGGAACGTATCGCAGGCTCGCATTGTAAAATAAACGCAATAATCTCTGCCGGCGGATTCGCCTATGCTTTCAAGTATGTAATGAAGTCAATCAGCCTTGATATCTCAGACCTTGACAACATGACCCATGAGCAAGCTGTATGTTTGAACACACATCTCAATCAGTCGCTTCATAACCAACGTGATATGATGGGGAAGAAGTTCCTTGAGAAACTGGGTTATGTCGAGGAACTTACCCTACTTAATTATATTCGTAATGAGCTAAAACAAACAAGAAATAAGCTAAATAAATTAACAACAGAAATTAACAACAAAGGGGGATTCAACGCCTTCACTTTCTCTATCTACTCTGATTTGCAAATATACTTCACACTGTTGAGAGAAAGAAATAGACTCGAGAGAGAACTGTTCAGATTAAAAATAGAGTTTTCTCCATGGTTTTACGTAAGCGGTGGCTATGTGTCATTGGATGGTGCAGTGTCGGCGTCTAAGTTAAAATAATTTGAGTGCGATTCAATAATATGGAGCATGCAAAAATTCAAAAACATATGCATGACTTAACAATAAGTGCAATACATAGCATCAGAAAGAAGTCTATGGAATCTCGAACAAAAATGGATGACATACAAATAGAGGTCTTACTTGCAAAGAATATATCAATGATGTATTCAGAAATAGAAACAGACCTTGTAGAAATTTATTCTCAAATGGGACTGACCTTAAAGAGCATTGAAGAAAGAGAAATTGAATTGACAGATGTACATAAGACTGCTATTGATTCTATTTTTGCCGTTTGGCGTGATTTTCGCGAAAAATATTTCAGTAACCAAACTAGCGATCTAACGCATTACAACGATGTTGTTTACAGGGTACTTACTTCAGAAGAAAATGCCATAGAAAGCAGGTACAAAGATGTTATGGGGTCCATTGAGACCAGTAAATTCAACCTTAATGGGAGTACATACATTGAGAAAACTAAGATTAAACTCGATGCGAAGAAATATGTAAAAGAGCAACAACATACGAAAAAGTGAAGGATGTATTGATTACTCTGCCATTTAAGGATTACTAGTACAGGCAGATAACCAAACAATAATTAGTTCAAAAAATCTTAAAGGCATTGGCTGCCATTTCAAAATACTTCTTACAACTGACTTCATTTAAATACCCCATTTTTATTGGTCGTGTATCAGCAATTAGTTGATATTAAATATTTATAAGGCATTATCTCCATTGAGGTCATCAAGATGGGAGAAAGAGGCCCTAAACAACAATTCGTGGACGTTTCGTGTCCTAATATGAAATGTAAGAAGTACGATCTAGTGAACGAAGGTAATGTCGTCGGCAACGGGACGTATGAGACAAGCGCCGGTACCGTGAGGAAATTCATCTGTAGAGAGTGCGGACAGGTGTTCAACAGCCGCACAGGTACTGCGTACGAGGGTCTCCGCAGTTCTCAGGATAAGTTCGATCTTGTCGTCAAGTGTTTGAACGAAGGCATGGGTGTCCGAGCGACCGCACGGACCGCAGGATGCAGTGTGAACACGGTTAAGAAATGGACCTCCAGATCGGGACACCAGGCAAAGGCGGTAATGGAAAGATTCGAGCATGACCTCGCCCCGGATGGCGTTCAGTTCGATGTGATGATGGGCACCCTTAAAAAAAACTGAGTTTTGTCGGGGAACATTTCACTTCCGAGGGCCTGTGGATATGTACCTCGGTGGACCCTTTCTCCAAATATCTTCTCAATATGCATGCGGATGAACGCGGTGCAACTGCCGGATATTCATTTGTTACCGAAACTACATCCAAGATGTCTGAGAACCACAGACCGTATTTCATGACCGACGGATATCGTGTGCACAGCGAAGCGATAGAACGCATCTACGGGAAATGGTCCAAGGAACCATTCGAGGAAGGGGGAGGCCTCCCGTTTGGAAATATCGTCTTCCGGATGATCTGAACCACGGGCAGGTCGTAAAGACCAGACAGGGCAAGAAACTGGAATCTGTAGAATACATCAACATATCAGGTTCTGTCCCGTGGGAGTATCTGAACACGTCTGCGATAGAGCGAATGAATCTGACCATCAGGAGCAGAATGGCAAGACTGAAAAGAAGGTGCCAGACCTTCTCCAAGGATCTCAATATGTTGAACTTATCGGTTGATGTTTTTAGTGCGATGTACAATTTTTCTTCGCCGCTTCGAGCTTATTGAAGAATGTGACCCCGGCAATGAAATTAGGCATCACATATGAGGTTTGGAGCGTGCGCAAAATGATGTCTTTTTCTTATCGAAATAATATCAACTAATTAATGACACATGACAAAAGTAATAGTTGTGATAATAACATAAATATGAGCTGTTTTTAGCTTAAATATAACAATGTTTTTTCTGAATAGTCGCCTAACCAGCATACTAACACCAATGCGACATTGTTATTATGTTAAATTTTTATTGAAGTTCGAGTGAGACGCGCTTTGGTGAAATAAAGATGAAATGGCCTAAAATTTATTAGGTTCAGAAAAACTACGCCTGGGTAGAGCAGGATAGTGGGCCCGCCCGGATTTGAACCGGAGTCAATAGCTCCCGAAGCTACAAGGATACCAAGCTACCCCACGGGCCCCTTCAGCAGGATGATTTCCATCCTGCTATTAAATGTATCGTTACCCGGTCATGTTCCTAAGCACATACTGGAGTATCCCGCCGTTCGCGATGTATTCGACCTCGATAGGAACATCCGCTCTGCATATGGTGTCGAACTCCAGTTTCTTGCCGTCCCTGTATGCTGTTACTCTTACAGCTCCTTTAGGTTCGATCTCATCCAGATCGATATCGAACACTTCCGAGCCGTTCAGCTTCAATGTGCCAGCGTTCTGCCCTTCCAGATACTGCAGCGGGACTATCCCCATTCCCACAAGGTTCGACCTGTGTATCCTTTCGAACGATTCTGCGATCACTGCCTTTATCCCAAGGAGGTTCGGGCCCTTTGCCGCCCAGTCCCTAGAACTTCCGGTGCCGTATTCCTTTCCGGCAAGTATGATAAGAGGCGTCATGTCCTCATAATACGATCTGGATACTTCGAAGATCGTGTCGTCTCTGTTCTCCGGGAAATACTTGGACGAGCTTCCCTCCGTCCCAGGCGTCAGCTGGTTCTTCAGCCTGATGTTGGCAAACGTTCCCCTTACCATGACCTCATGGTTAGCCCTTCTCGAACCGTACGAGTTGAAATCCTTTTCCTTCACTCCCAAAGATATCAGATACCTTCCGGCGTCCGATCCGGAATCGAACGAACCGGCCGGAGAGATGTGGTCTGTGGTTATCGAATCCCCCAGCATTGCGAGACACCTCGCCCCCTTTATGCTCCTGATCTCCGGTTCTTCGAACAGTTCGTCGAAGAAGGGCGGGTTCCTGATGTAAGTGGAACTCTCATCCCAGTCAAATAAGGGAGAGTCCCTGCTTTCGACATCCTCCCATCTTGCGGACCCTTTGAATATGTCCCTGTACTGTGATGAGAAAGTTTCGCCGGTGACGTATTTTTCTGTAAGTGCCAGGATCTCCTCGTCGGCGGGCCAGATGTCCCTGAGGAATATGTCCTTGCCTTTAACGGATGCAAGAGGTTCGTTCTCCATATCAATATCCACACGTCCCGCGATCGCGAACGCCACCACCAACGGCGGGGACGCCAGGTAATTCGCTTTCACCAGCGGGTGTATCCTCCCTTCAAAGTTCCTGTTGCTTGAGGCTATCGCCGCTACAGCCAGATCACTGGATGTTATCTCCTTGGCGACCGCGTCCGGGAGCGGTCCGCTGTTCCCGATGCAGGTCATGCACCCGTATCCGCAGCATTGGAAACCCATGGCATCAAGATGCTCCTGCAGTCCGGAGTTCCTCAAGTATTCTGTGACGGCCTTTGAGCCGGGGGCAAGCGATGTTTTGACATATCTTTTCGGCCTAAGCCCGAGCTCGCTGGCTTTCTTTGCTACAAGTCCGGCGGCTATCATCACTGACGGATTTGCTGTGTTCGTGCAGGACGTGATCGACGCTATCGCCAGCGAACCGTCGCCCATCCTCTCTCCCGACGGTATCCTCTGTTCTTTGATATCAAACGCTTTCAGGACCTCGGCGAACTCCTTTTTCATATCCTGAAGAAGAATGCGGTCCTGCGGTCTTTTGTATCCCGCGAGACACGGCCTTACTGTGGACAGATCAAGTTCCAGCGTGTCTGTGTATTCCGGCTCCCCCTCGTACCAGAGGGTCTGTTCTTTCGCATACTTCTCCACGGCGTCTATGTGCTTCGGGTCCCTTCCCGTGAGCCTCAGATATTCGATGGTCTTGCTGTCTATGGGGCAGTATCCCATCGTCGCGCCGTACTCAGGGGCCATGTTGGCTATTGTGGATCTGTCCGCAAGGCACAGGTTCTGATATCCCGGTCCGAAGAACTCGACGAACTTCCCCACGACCTTCTTCTTCCTGAGCATTTGGACAACGGTGAGCACAAGATCCGTTGCGTTCACCCCTGGGGAAAGTCTACCGGTCAGCCTGAAGCCTATGACCTCCGGGATCTCCATATAGCTGGGCTGGCCGACCATCACGGCCTCCGCCTCTATCCCCCCTACGCCCCATCCCGCCACTCCCAGACCGTTGATCTGTGTCGTGTGGGAGTCGGTCCCGAAGCAAGAGTCGGGGTATGCCGTCAGCACGCCGTTCTCCTTTTTTACATGTATGAGCGGAGAAAGATACTCCAGGTTCACCTGATGGCATATTCCGTTCCCCGGCGGGACCGCCCTGAAGTTCCTGAACGCCTTCTGCGCCCATTTGAACAGGGCGTACCTCTCGCTGTTCCTTCTGAACTCGAGCTCCTCGTTCAGGTCCTGAGCGTCCCCTCTGCCTGCGAAATCTGTCTGTATCGAGTGATCTATAACCAGGTCCACAGGCACCAGGGGGTTGATCGATTCCGGGTCTTTCCCCATCATGGAAACCGCTTCCCTCATAGACGCCAGATCTGTCACCGCTGCGCCTCCGGTAAGGTCCTGGAGCAGCACCCTTGCCGGCATCCACGGTATGTCGCGGCCGGCGTTCCCTTTTGGATCCCATGACGCTATCGCTTTTACGTCGTCACCGGTGATCACCTCTCCGTCCTGATTCCTGAGCATCGACTCCGTTATCACTTTTATGGAATACGGCATCTTCCCGAGGTCCTTTATCACACCCTGCCTCTCCAGTTCCCTGAGGCTGTATATTGTGATGTTGCCCTCGTCCGTCATCAGTTCTTTGGTGCAGCCGCTTATATCCGACATTGTTCTCACGTGACTTTGCTAATAAAGAATAGATATATCAAATTTGACCGAAGGCGGCCCTGCCCGAATCCCTTCTCCGGCGGGGCGCGGGGCGTCCTCATCGTGGTACATTCCGGACCGGAGATACGACGATCGGCCAAAGAAGTAAAGCCAGGTCCGGCGGGCCGCATGTAATCATTATAATATGGAGATATGCGTATCCGATTATAGATATGACCTCCGCAGTATGGCGGGCCGTCACCTTTACTATATGCTGAGAGCGTGAACAAGGGGGAAGAGAAATGCAGACAAAAAGCAAAAGGATGATCTATGTCCTGCTGGTTCTGGCAGCGGCGCTGGTCCTGATCATAGCCGTCGTTTCTGTCAGAGGGGCGGACGGAGATGTCGTTTACAGAAAGAACTTCGGCGGATCCGGCACCGACATATATTATTCGGTGGCAGAGATACCTGGCGGTTTCGTCGCCGTAGGGTACTCGGAGAACAGCTCTTTCGGCAACGGCGACTGGTCCGGCGTGACCGGGAAGGGCGGCTATGACGCGATCATCGTGAAATATGATGACAACGGCGACATGGTGTGGGCGAAGAACTTCGGCGGATCCGGCCATGATTGTTTTAACTCGGTAACGCCAGTGCCCGGCGGTTTCGTCGCCGTAGGGTATTCGGGGAACGGTTCCTTCGGCAACGGCGACTGGTCCGGCGTGACCGGGAAGGGCGGCAATGACGCGATCATCGTGAAATATGATGACAACGGCGACGTGTTGTGGGCGAAGAACTTCGGCGGGTCGGACGTTGATCTCTTTCAGTCTGTAACGGCTGTGCCGGGCGGCGTTGTCGCCGCCGGAGATTCCGGTTCCATCGGTAACGGCGACTTATCCGGCTTGACCAAAAAGGGCGGCAATGACGCGATCATCGTGAAGTATGATGACAACGGAGACGTGTTGTGGGCGAAGAACTTCGGCGGGGCGGGCGGCGATTACTACCATTCGGTAATAGCGGTGTCCGGCGGTTTCATCGCTGCGGGGTATTCGGGGAACGGTTCCTTCGGTAACGGCGACTGGTCCGGCGTGACCGGGAAGGGCGGCAATGACGCGATCATCGTGAAATATGATGACAACGGCGACGTGTTGTGGGCGAAGAACTTCGGCGGGGCGGGCGGCGATTACTATTATTCGGTAACGGCGGCGCCCGGCGGTTTCGTTGCCGCGGGGTATTCTGAAGAGGATTCCTTCGGTAACGGCGACTGGTCCGGCGTGAACGGGAAGGGCGGCAATGACGCGATCATCGTGAAGTATGATAACAACGGCGACGTGTTGTGGGCGAAGAACTTCGGCGGGGCGGACGGCGATTATTTCAGATCGGTAACGGCGGCGCCCGGCGGTTTCACCGCCGCAGGGTATTCTGAAGAGGGTTCCTTCGGCAACGGCGACTGGTCCGGCGTGAACGGTAAGGGGGACAGTGATGCGATCGCCGTGAAGTATGACGGCGACGGAAATATCACGGGAAAGAGAAGCTTCGGAGGGTCAGGCAGCGATGCTTATCAATCGGTGACGGCGGTGTCCGGCGGTTTCGTCACAGCGGGAGAATCCGCTTCGGGTTCCTTCGGCAACGGCGACTGGTCCGGCGTGAACGGGAAGGGCAGCAATGACGCGTTCGTCACGAAACAGAAGGACATCGTATCCTCTCCCGCCGGCGAGCCTTCCCCGGCGGTATGATAGATGCCTTCGGCCTGACCGGTATGACTGTTCCTTCCGATACGGCCGGCAAAAATGCGGCAGGGAAATGTCAGGAGCGGAGGAGCAGCGTGCACGGCCCTTAGCCGTACTTCACAGATCTGTCCGGTCCCATTCCGCGAAAAGCTTCGCGATACCTTCCTTTGCGGAGGACCAGCATGGGACCCCGCCGGTAAGCACCGCTACCTGTATCGCTTCGATTATCTCCTCTTTGCTCGCCCCGTAGTTCTTGGCGACCTTTGCCTGAGGATAGATGCAGTCGTCGCACATCCTTATGGCGACACATGCAAGCGCGATCAGCCTTTTGGTCTTCCTGTCCAGCGCTTTATCTTCGGTCATGAACTTTTCCATCATGTGCAGGTTCTCCAGAAACCCGGGGTTAAGCTCTTTTATCCCCTTGAGAGTGTCCGGCGCGAACCCTCCCATGTCGCTGCACATCTCACAGTAATGCTTGTCGGGATCGTTGCATGGCATGATACAGGCATCTATTTGTATGTTATATAGAAATTGCTGCCCGCATCCTGTTTATATGCGATATGGCGATAGGCACTGCATGCAGGCGCTGATGCCGAACTGTCTTGAGAGCGAGCTGAACCAGCTGCAGCAAAGCATCCTCGCAGAAGGATTGCCTGTTCTCATCATCTTCGAAGGCAGCAGCGGAAGGGTCATAGGCAGGGTTAACAGCGAGCTCATAAGATGTCTTGAGCCCAGAGGCGTGCTGTACACTCATTTCGACCCTTCCGACGCCGGCGGCCCGGGATCGATAATGGACTTTCTCCAGCGTACACCGGGCAAAGGGCAGCTGGGCCTCTGCGACAGGTCCTGGTACTCCATGATGATAGAAAGGTGCAAAGAGGATGAATGTAAAGAGAATCTTGATAAGAAGCTCGACGCGTGCAACGATTTCGAAAGATACCTCGCTCTGAACGGGGTCCTGCTTATCAAGATCGTCCTCGGGGCGGATGAGTCCGCCGTGAACGAATACGGTCCGCAGTACGGTCCGAACACGCCGAAGAAATCGTTCCTTTCCCTGGACCACATCGACCCCGCAAAGTACAGGGAGATGATGTACGACAACAGGATCTGCGAGAGGACTGACACGGAATATGCCCCCTGGAACACGATAATGGTGAGGGACATCGGAGAAACGGTCCTTGAAACCACTGAGACCATCATCAGGAAGATCAGGGAAAGGCTGAGTTCGGAGCCTGCGGCGTATGCAGTGCCGGAGATCAAACGCATATATGCCAACCCGCGCAGAGATGTTAGAACCAAGAAGGACTGCAAGCCGTACGGCGAGATCATGAATGAACTGTCCGAGCAGCTCGGCGAACTGCAGATGGACCTTTCCCTCAGCGACCGTTCGATGGTCATTTGTTTCGAGGGGTGGGACGCCGCCGGAAAAGGTTCGTGCATAAAGCACCTCTGCCACGCTCTCAACCCGAGAGGTTACGAGGTGCTTCAGACCAAAGCCCCCACAGAAGAGGAATTGAAGCATACCTATCTGTGGAGATTCTGCAGAGGGATCCCCCAAAAAGGCCACATCACCGTCTTTGACAGGACATGGTACGGAAGGATGATGGTGGAGTCCGTCGAAGGCTTCTGCCGGAAGGAAGAGTACAGAAGGTCTCCTTTGGAGATCAATGCCTTTGAGAAGATGCTGGTCAACAACGGCGCCATACTGCTGAAGTTCTGGATGGACATCACGCCCGACGAACAGTTGGCGAGATTCAAGAAAAGAGCCAAAGACCCGCTGAAACAGTGGAAGCTCACCGACGAGGACTGGCGCAACCGCTCCAAGTGGAAGGAGTACGACGAGCACGTGGACGTCATGATAGAATCCACCAACACCGAATACGCCCCCTGGACGGTCGTCGACTCCAATAGCAAGAAATACGCAAGGGTCAAAGTCCTTAAGACGGTGGCCGAAACTTTGAAGAAAGAGCTAAGGTCATGATATCTGTATCCGTCGATTGACGTTTTACAGATTCGACATTATTAAATAATGCCAGTATATCTTCCACCAATGGTCGATGAGTTCAAGGAGAAAATCGCAGGGGAGATAACCCTGTCCTCCGAGCCGGGAAAGACCATCCGCAAGTGGAGGGAGGAATTCAAACTGTCCCAACACCAGCTTGCGGATGCTATGGGCATCTCGCATTCCGTGATAAGTGATTATGAGTCCGGACGCAGAAGATCGCCTGGGGTCAACGTCATCAAAAAGATGGTGGACGCCTTCATAAAACTGGACTCTGAGAACGGCTCTCCTGTGGCCTCGCGCTACTTACCCGAAATGAAGCTCGAATGCATCATTGCCATGGATGAATTCTTAGGGGGCATTGATGAGCAGAGGTTCATAGAGGCGATCGGCGGTAGGAACCTGAACACGGAGAAGATGCCTGCCAAGAGGGTCTACGGATACACCATCGTGGACTCTCTGAAGGCCATCCTCAGCCTGGGTTCGGAAGATTACCTGAAGATATACGGATGGAGCATCGAAAGAGCCCTGATCTTTACGAACGTGCACTTCGGACGCTCTCCCATGGTCGCCATAAGGGCACACCCCCTCACGCCGGCAATGGTCGTGTACCAGCAACCAGAAAAAACGGATCCGCTCGCGATAAAGCTGGCAAAGCTCGAGAGCATCCCGCTGGTCGTTACCAAGCTCAGCGTTGAAGAACTTGTGGAAAAAATGAACATACTTAAGGAAGGGAAATAAATGGATGTAGGAATTGTAAGCTACGGCGCGTACATCCCCCGTTACAGGATCAAACCCGAGGAGCTCGGAAGGATCTGGGGAGTGGACGGCAAAGGAATGGGGAAAGGACTGATGATCTACCAGAAGTCCGTTCCCGGTATAGACGAAGATGTGATAACGATATCGACCGAGGCCGCCAGATATATGATGGCGAGGGTCCCGGAGGTCAACCCGCACGATATCGGCGCATTGTACGTGGGGTCCGAATCCCACCCATATGCGGTCAAGCCGACCGCGACGATAGTCGCCGAGGCAATAGAAGCGACGCCGGCCCTGACGGCCGCCGACCTGGAGTTCGCATGCAAGGCGGGGACCGCCGGAATCCAGGCCTGCATGGGAATGGTGGCGTCCAACATGATAAAATACGGAGTTGCGATCGGCGCGGACACGGCCCAGGGAGCGCCGGGGGACGCTTTGGAGTTCTCCGCATCCGCCGGAGGGGCGGCCTTCCTGATAGGCAGCGAGAAGGTCATCGCCAAGATCAATAAGACGGTCAGTTTCACCACCGACACCCCCGACTTCTGGAGGAGGGAGGGGCAGCCGTACCCTCTCCACGGAGGAAGGTTCACCGGGGACCCGGCATACTTCAAGCACATAACGTCCGCAGCGAAGATGCTTCTCAAGGAGATGGGCACCACTCCTAAAGACTACAAATACGCCATATTCCACCAGCCCAACGGAAAGTTCCCCACAAGGGTAGCCGGAATGGTGGGATTCGAGCAGGAGCAGATAGAAGCCGGCCTGCTTACGCCCAACATCGGGAACACATACAGCGGAGCCGTCCCTCTGGGTCTCGCCGCCGTTCTGGACAAGGCCGAGCCCGGCGACAGGATATTCGTCACGTCATACGGCTCCGGAGCCGGAAGCGACGCCTTCGATATCACGGTCACCGATGAGATAAAGAATTACAAGAGACAGAACGCACCGACAGTCGCGAAAGTGATGGAGAACCCCGTCTACGTTGACTACGGATTATACACGAAGTTCAGAAAGATGATCGTGATGCCGGAGGGATGAACATGAGAGAAGTAGCGATAATAGGAGTGGGAGCGACGAAGTTCGGAGAACTTTGGGACAACTCGTTCAGGAGCATCGGCATAGAGGCCGGAATGAAAGCGATAGAGGACGCCAACCTCTCCGGCAGCGAGATAGACGGCCTTTTCATAGGGAATATGTCGGCCGGACGTTTCATCAACCAGAAGCACATCGACGCCCTGATCGCCGACTATTCGGGAATGGCGACACACAACATACCCGCAGTAAGGGTAGAAGCTGGAGGGGCGTCCGGCGGAGTGGCGTTCGGACAGGCGGTGATGGCAGTTGCCTCCGGAATACACAACACCGTGCTCGTAGGAGGCGCGGAGAAGATGACCGACCAGGATGACACTTCGATCAATACCGCCATGGACGCTACCGCAGATGCGGAGTGGGAGGCCGGAATGGGTCTTACCCTTGCGTCCCTGTATGCGATGATCGCAAGAAGGGTCATGCACGAGGGCACGGCGACCCGCGAAGAGATCGCCTCAGTCGCGGTGAACAGTCACTTCCACGGCGCACTCAACCCCGGAGCGCAGTTCAGAAAAGAGGTAGCTTTAGAGGTGGTAATGAAATCCGGCCCGGTCGCAGACCCCCTCGGCATGTTCGACTGCGCGCCCATCACCGACGGCGCAGCGGCGGTCGTCCTGTGCCCGCTGGAGGAAGCGAAGAAGCACACAGACAGTTATGTGAAGGTATCCGCGTTCGCGCAGGGCAGCGATACCCTGGCACTGTCCCAGAGGCCTGACATCACCACATTCGGAGCCACCGTCGCCGCCTCCAAGAGAGCATATGAGATGGCGGGCATAACCGCATCCGATATCTCCGTCGCAGAGATACACGACGACTTCAGCATTGCCGGCATACTTGCGCTGCAGGACCTCGGATTCTATAAGAAAGGAACGGCCGGTAAGGCGTTCCTCAACGGAGAGACACGGGTCGGCGGCGGAAAGGTCGCCATCAACACATCCGGCGGCCTTAAGGCAAGAGGTTACCCCATCGGGGCGGCCGGCGTCGCACAGATAGTGGAGATCGCCGAGCAGCTGAGAGGCAAAGCGGATAAGAGGCAGGTTGCGAACGCTAAATACGGGCTTGCGCAGAGTGTCGGCGGAACAGGTTCAGCCGTCACCGTGAGCATAATGGAGGCGGTCTGATGTCATCGGTAGCAAGAGCATGGAGAGAGTTCCCGGGTAAATACAACCTTGAGGGAACGAAATGCGGGAACTGCGGGACGGTGTTCTTCCCTAAGCGCGACTTCTGCCCGAAGTGCCGCAGGGAAGGGATCGGGAAGATGCAGAAGCACAAAGTGCAGAGGGAAGGAGAGATATTCTCATTCTCGGTCATCTACGAGGCCCCGGCGTGCAACAGCTTCCTTAAGCCGTATGCCGTCGCGATGGTCAGGACCAAGGACGGGGTGCTGATTTCCGGACAGCTCGTCGACGTGGAGCTGGAGAAGATCGCCATCGGCATGCCGGTGCGCGCGGTCCTCAGGAAACTGGACGAGGACGGGGCGGCAGGCGTCATAAACTACGGATTCAAGTTCGTACCCATCGTGTAAATCCTTTTCCCGCTTCGGCGGGCATCTTTTATTTTTTCTGAGAATATATGCGGCCAGAATACCACTTATAAATGTCTTAACCCATATGTGAATACGGGCAGGTGATAAGAATGCTTAAGGACGCAGAACAGACGATCGGCAACCTGATCGATAAACAGGGAGTATCATTCATAAGCTCGGTGGACGGAGACGGTTTTCCCAACACGAAGGCCATGCTGCCGCCGAGCAGGCGCGAGGGAATAAAGACATTCTATTACCACACGAACACTTCATCAATGCGGGTATCTCAGTACCGGAAGGATCCCAAAGCATGCATCTACTTCTGCGACAAAAGGTTCTTCAGAGGCGTGATGCTGAAAGGTACGATGGAGGTGCTGGAGGACGCTGCAAGCAAAGAGATGCTGTGGGGTGATAAGTACACAATGTATTATTCTCAAGGGGTCAGCGACCCGGACTACTGCGTTCTGAGGTTCACTGCGAACATGGGAAGGTACTACTCAAACTTCAGTTCGCAGGACTTTAAGATCGAGTGAGTTCCCCTTGTATAAGGCGGACATTTCCGCCGAAGGTATGAGCTTGCCGTAGCTTTCCGGGCTCGGACTGCTTCCTTGATCTATCTGCGGGGAACTCTTACTACTCATGGTTTCGTCGGAGGTTCATAAGGCCTGCGGCCTGCATTCTTTATCCTAATTCTCTTCCTCGTCGCTTTCTTCTAACTCTGCGAACTCTTTCAGTTCTCGTAGCTTGCTTTCAAGCAAAGCCTTATCGGGAAGGCACAACTGGTATGCGGCCACGAGCGCAGGGGACATGCTGCGGCTCATGGAATATTCCACAACGGCGTCATCCTTTCCCGTGCAAAGTATGAGTCCCACGCTTGGATTTTCGTCCGGCCTTTTCACATCACGGTCGAGAGCTTCAAGGTAGAACTCAAGCTGCCCCATATGTTCCGGCTTGAAATGGCCGGCCTTCAGCTCGACGGCAACAAGGCATGACAATTCGCGGTTATAGAACAACAGATCAATGCTGAAGTCTGTGCTGCCTACTTGTATGCGGTATTCCTCGCCGACGAATGTGAAGGTTTTACCAAATTCGAGGATGAAGTCACGCATGTTGGCTATGATCGCCCTGCGAAGTTCTTTTTCTTTGTGACGCTCGGGGATGTCCAGAAACTCAAGCACATAGCTATCGCGCAATAAGGCATGCTGGGTGTTCTGAAAGAGGGCGGGTTGGTCTCTCTCTGCGGAGATCATTGTCCGTTCATACAGACTGCTGCTGATCTGCCGCTCCAGCTCGCGTTTGGAGTAGTTGTTCTTTGCCGAGAGTAACAGGTAAAATTCCCGCTCCTCGTCAGTTCTCGCCGCCATCATTATCAGGATGTTGTTGGTCCAGCTGATTTCTCTCACCAGTGGCGAGAGTTTTTCATTCCCTTTATACAACTCATAGAACTGTTTCATGCGCCATATATTCTGGGGAGAAAAGCCTTTTATTCCCATAAAATGCGATTGGATTGATTGTGAAAGGCTCTGCACTATAGACTTTCCCCAATTACCGGCGGCAACCTTTTCACTGACATACTGCCCGATATCCAAATACATTGAGATGAGTTCACGGTTCACGGAGCGAAAAACGTTCTCGCGAGTACGTTCGATGATGGATAAGATCTCTTTGAAATCGGAATGGTCTTTTGCCATTGTTTCTTTGTTCGGTTCTCTTTGCATGTTCTCCCTCCCCTCTGCCTGGCGGCTTTGGTCCGCCTTTTCTGAAAAAGGTGCTGGACCTGTCCCCATTCTGAGAGTAGTTTTTGATGCTCCTTTTTGCTTAAAAGGTTGACTAGGGGGTCTCCGAATCGACCGAAAGTGACCATGAAAAAACTGACCATGTAGTGCAGGCACCGCCGGTCGCAACGGGATCAAGGTTTCAAAAGGTCTGACATAGCCACATGCTCCAAAGCGGCATCTTCGCATGATATTCCGTCAAACAGATCCGCGCCGAGGTTCTTCACCTTTTCCGGGGACGCTTCCATGATGACGTCACATCTTTCCGCACCTATCAGGCCGAGCTTCGGATCATCTGTGCCGAACAGCACGGCGACCATTTCATACCTGCCTTCTTTAGGCCTCATCTTTTCCATCGCGCGGCCTATCTGCCTCTCGCCCGCTGCGTATAAGATCGTTTCTGTCAGCAGCGTTTTCGACCTGTTCGTGCCATTCCTGAACGCTCTTTCCGCATGCGTCGCGGCCGAAATGATGTGGTCCCTGCCGCAGACCATGTCAGGATCCAAAAGTACTACGTCCCCTCCCATCTCCGTGAAGTGCCGGACTATCTCGTCGAATCCTATATCGCACTTGATACCGATGACTTGAACGTTCATTGTTTCGTAATATCGTCGTATTCTTTAATCCTAACTGCGGGCGGATCCTGCAGACGGGGGTGAGAGTGAGCATAGGAGGTGCGGAAAAGAAGGGGGCGCCGGGGACAGGCCCCGGCGCATAAATGTTTGGGAAACGGTTTGACAGGGGCCGGGGCCCCTCATGGTTTTTGACTGTGTTCCGTCAGCTGCGCCCGGCCTCCGAGCCCTTCCTCCTGTACAGCACAAATATGATCGTCAGCAGTATCAGCGCGGCGATCACAACAGCGATGACTATCCATATCAGGTAGCCGTCGTCGGGGCCGCCGGTGAAGTAGAGCTGGATGTCCCCTGCCAGCATGCTGCTGTCGAGGGTAATCTCCTGTGTGTAGTAGAAAGCGCCGCCGATAACCCATTCCTCGAACTCGTAGCCGTCGTCGGCGACCGCCCTCAGGGTCACCTGGGAGCCCTCCGGGAAGGTTGTCCCTGTTGTGTACCTCTGGAACGCGCCGCCGTTCACGCTGTACTCGGCGTGGCCGCCGTCGCCCGTGCCTATCCTGATGGGCACGTTGCCGGCCACCCTGCTCTTCACGTCTATGGAGTGATTCGTGCCCACGTTACGGAAGGTGTACTGCCCCAGGTCTATGTCGGCCTGCGAGAGCGCCATGCCGTCCACGGTCACTGAAGACACGACATAGCCGGCGTTCGCCGAGAAAGCGAACGTCTGGCTCGTCCCGCCGGTCACAGCCACCTTTCCGACAGGGGATAGACTCGAGGACGAGTCCGACGTCGCGGTCACGTAGTACGTCCTTGAAGTGGGGGACGTGGCAGGTATGAACACCACGGCGGTCAGCTGATCGCCATTCACCTCTATCCGGAAGTTGTATCCTCCGACGGCGAGCGTCGTGTTAGCAGGCGTCCCCGTCATAGTCCCGGCGCTCCCGTCGATGAGGACGAGGGTATCGCCGGGGACAAGGCCGGCAGGCAGCCCGACCGGGTCGATGTCGACGACCGCGTTGCCTATGTCCGTGTTGCCGCCAACTGTCAAGTAGACAGGGGGGGCGCCGGGGGTGTCAACAAACAACAGCGACGACAGCGGGCCAAGGGAGAGATCACCCGTGATCACACTGCCTGGGACGGACACCACGAAGTTGCCGGTGCCGTTCAGCACGACATTGCCGGACACCGTGCTGTCGTTCATGAAGTCGGCCGCGTCTGCCGCGACTATGCCGTTGGCCCCTCCGGTTATGCCCCCGTGGTTCTCGATTAGGCCCCCGCCGGCGAGCTGGACGCCGTCGCCTGCCGTGCCGGTGATGGAGCCGTTGTTGATCACATCTGTCAAGCTGCCCGCGGTGTTGGCAAGTATCCCGTTGTTCCCGCCCACGATGACCGAGGTCGGGGCGTAGTTGTTGACCACGCCTCCGCTGACGCCCATGAAGGCTATGCCGTCGTCGCCGCCTGTGATGGAACCTGCGTTGGAGTTGTCCACCCTTGCATAAAAGGAGTACGAGACGAACACTATACCCGACGAGTCGCCTATGATCGTGCCGTAGTTGTTTACGAATGGTATGTCCCCATCGGCGACCTCAATGCCGTTGCTCGGGCTGCCCTTGATGGTGCCGTAGTTGGTTATCTCGTAGTCGCCGTAGTCTAGCCAGCCGGCCATGATGCCGCTGGGGCCCTCGATGTAGCCTCCCGTGTTGTTTCTCACCGAGCCAGCGCCGCCGATGCGGATGCCGTACTCGCCGCCGGGGGCGCAGTAGACAGTGCCGTAGTTGTACACCGTGCCCTCAGCCATCTCTATCCCGTTGTTGATGCCGTTGATGACACCGCCGGCGCCGTTCTCGACGAGGACGTCGCTCCCGGCGGCGATGAACACGCCGCTCCCGGAAGTGCCGTCTATCAGACCGTAGTTGACGAAGGTGTCGCCTGCCGTCCCGTCGAACCCGACGAAGTCCTCTATGCGTACCCCCGTGTAGCCTGAGATCACCCCGCTAGCGGCGTTGTATATATCGGCGGAGGCCTCGGCGTAGATTCCGGTGCTGAGACCTGCGATCCCGCCCTCGTTGTGAACAGCGCCGCTGACGTTGAGGTACACTCCATGGCCGCCGCCCAAGCCCGTAATCGAGCCGTCATTGGTTATCAGGATGTCTGTTCCATCGTCTATCTGCACGCCGTCAGACCATATCCCCTCGATCAGGCCGGAGTTGTCAAAGGTGTCCGCCCCGCCGTCGAAGTCGCCGATATACACTCCGACGCGGCCCGTGATGGTTGCGCCGGCGGCGTTGTCTATCGTCGCCGACCCCGCTACGTACAAGCCGTAGTGGTCGAACCCCGCGCCGCCCTCGACATAGCCCGCGTTGTCCACAGAGCCGTTGCCGATGGAGATGCCGATCTCACCGCCTTTTATGTAGCCTCCTGCGTTGTTGCTGACCTCAGCAGAGGAGCCGGTGACGCCGTTGTTGACGACACCGACGATCGAGCCGTTGTTGACGACCGCCCCGCTCTGAATGGCGACCCCGTGGGTGCCTCCTGTGACCACGCCGTTATTGGTTATCAGGACATCTGTCCCGCTCACGACTTGCACGCCCATTCCCGACGTGCCCTCGATACGACCGTTGTTGGCGAACGTGTCGTTACCCGGCCCGCCGACGAAGTTCCCGATGTACACCCCGCCGTGGCCCATTATGGTATGGCCGGCTGGGTTGTTTATCGTGGCAGAGCCGGTAACGTACACTCCGTACTGGCCAGCCGCCGTGCCGCCCTCGATATAGCCATTGTTGCCCACTGTGCCGCTGGCGAGGTAGATACCGTTGGTGCCTCCTGTGACCACGCCGTTATTGGTTATCAGGACATCTGTCCCAGCATCAATCTGAACACCGTTCCCCGACGTGCCCTCGATCAGGCCGCTGTTGGCGAACGTGTCGTTCCCCGGCCCGCCGACGAAGTTCCCGATGTAAACCCCGCCATGGCCCGTTATCATGTGGCCGGCTGGGTTGTTTATCGTGGCAGAGCCGGTAACGTACACTCCGTACTGGCCAGCCGCCGTGCCGCCCTCGATATAGCCATTGTTGCCCACTATGCCGCTGGCGAGGTAGATACCGTGGTTACCGCCTTTGATCTCGCCGCCGCTGTTGTTGGTAATGAGGACGTCGGACCCGGCGTCGATGTGCACCCCGTCGCCTGTCGTGCCCTCTATCAGGCCATTGTTGGCGAACGTGTCGTTCCCCGGCCCGCCGACGAAGTTCCCGATGCGCACCCCGCCGTGACCGGTTATGGTCGCGTTGGCGGCATTGTCAATGGTCGCGGAGCCTGTGACGTACACTCCGTACTGGCTCGCCGCGGAACCGCCCTGGATGCGGCCCTCGTTGTCGACCGCCCCGCTCGGCATCTCTATGCCGTGCAACGCGCCGATGATCGTGCCAATGTCAGGGAGGCGGTTGATGTTGGTGACCAGCATGCCTGCCCCTCCTTCGACCTTGACGCCTACCCCTACCACTGGGTCGGTGCCCTCGATCAGGCCGCCGGTGTTGGTGATAGTGTCCGAGGCGTTCCCCACTCTGATGAACACCCCATAGGCGCCTGTGATCACGCCTGTGCCCGCGCCCGACACGGTGTTGCTGACAGTGGTTGAGGCGTAAGCGTACACGCCATAGCTGTCGGTCGCGTCGGTCGCCGCGATGTATCCGTGGTTCTCGACCTCACCGCTGACGATGAGGAAGATGCCGGCTTCGCCGGCCGTGATGGTGCCATAGTTCTCGAGGAGTACGTCCGTCCCGCTCTGGACGTACACCCCGGTGCCTCCCGTTGCGCCCTGTATAAGGCCATAGTTGGAGAAGACGTCCCCCGCCGACCCGTCGAATCCCGCTAACCAGACCCCGTTGGCCCCGGTCACCGCCCCCATGTTGACCACCGAGGCGCGGCCATCGATGAGGATTCCAGTGTCGCCGCCTTGGATTGTGCCTGTGACGCCGTTGGTGACGGCGACCGCGGCAGCAATGTCCCCCCATACGCCAAAGTATGAAGACAGTACGGCGGATATGTGGGCGGTGTTGAGGAGCGCGGAGCCATTGAGCAGTAAGACGGCATCCCCGTTCTGCTCTACGACCCTGCCCATGTCGTAGCCGGCCTCCTCGGGCTGGGAGTAGATAGACAGGCTGCTCCCCGGCGTGACCGTGAAGCCGCCCTCAAAGATCGTATAGTCGCCCCAGGTGTTCATCACCGCGTCGTTCGCCAGGACTAGGTGCACGTCGCCGTTGATAGTGATGGTGCCCGAGTAGGTGAAGATGCCGTCGGCGTAGTACCATCCTGCTGCCAGCGCCGTGGCGCCATGGGCGCCCGGCGTCAGCACGGAGGGCGCTGAGGGCGAAACCTGCATGTCGCCGTTCACGTCGACGTAGGGCACGAGCGAAGACAGGGTCGCCGTGAGCGCGCCTGTATCATCTGGTGACACCAAGGGCACGGTCATGGTCGCGTCGTATATCTTGCTGCCAACCGCCAGGCTCATGTTCGTGATCCCCACCGGGAGCCACAGGTATATCTTGCCCGCCGAGTCCGTCACGATGTCTTTGAAGATATAGTATGATGCCGCGCCGGTCAGGTCCGTGATGATTACATCCCTGCCCCCCAGAGCGGGGTCCACTGTGACTGTGAATAAGTAGAGGTCGTCCAGAGCGTAGTTCGTCGGCCTGACGTCAACAGGGTCGCCGCCTGGCCCCGCGGTGGCGAGGACGCTGCCGCCTATGATCCTGACCGTTGCGCCCGCGCCGCCGTTGCCGCCGCCGATGCCATCGCTGCCGGGGCCGCCGCCGGTGGCCGTGACCGTGCCGCCGGTGATGGCGACCGAGCCGCTGGGGCCGCCGCTGGTGTTCCTCCCGCCGCCGATGCCCGCGCCGCCGGAGCCGCTGGAACCGCCGCCGTTGGCCGTGACCGTGCCGCCGTTGATGATAATGGTGCCGCCGGAGCCGCCGGAGCCGCCGTTGTTCTGCCCGCCGCCGATGCCTGCGCCGCCTGCGCCGCCGCCGTTGCCGCCGCCGGTGGCCGTGACCGCGCCGCCGTTGATTATGGTGGTGGTGCCGTTGCCGCCGGAGCCGCCGCCGATGCCCGCGCCGCCGTTGCCGCCGCCGCCGTTGCCGCCGCCGTTGGCCGTGATGATGCCGCCGTTGATGGTTATCGCGCCGCCGTTGCCGCCCTGCCCGCCGCCGATGCCCGCGCCGCCGCTGCCGCTGCCGCCGCCGGTGGCCGTGACGACACCACCGTTGATGGTTATCGCGCCGCCGTTGCCGCCGCCGGAGCCGCCGATGCCCGCGCCGCCGTCGCTACCGCCGTTGGCTGTGAGCATACCCGTCCCTGCCGACTGGGCGTATATCGTCAGGCTATCAGCCCCTGTGACGAGGATGCCCGCGCCGGCAGGGGACATCACGGTCATGTCGCAACCGTCCTCAAGTATCAGGTGGACATCGCTGCCGCTTATTGTCAATGTGTCATAGCTGACCATGCCGCTCGCGAGATACCACCCGTCGCTCAGCACAGTCGCACCGCCGCCCTCCAGCACGATGGCCGTCGGGCAAATCTGCATTACTCCATTCTCATCCATATAAGGGACGTCGTCCCCGGAGGCGGCGACCGCCGTCGGCGCCATAAGCGCCGCGACGGCGACCGCTAGCATCGCCACCGCGAGCGCCGCTGTCAGCAACAGCTTACTTGATGAGCATTTTCCCCTCCCTATAACTTTCTTTTTGTCTGTTCGCATGAATAACACATTCCTCCCGGCCCCGGAGGCCGGCCTGCTTTTTATTACGTACTTATATAGAGAAGATAAAACAGTTTCGACGGAATCCGCCGTGCCGGCACGGCGTGCCTGTCTTGACATCAGGAGGGAGGACGGCGCCCTATATACAGCCGCCCATGCCATCAGGTGGGGCGAGGCCGCATGTCCTCGCCTGAAAACCTTTATCAAATGGACTGCTGTACGGAAAGACAGGAAAGTGTAGCATGTCAGGCGAATGGATAAGGGTCGCGGCCCCCGCCACCACCTCGAACATCGGTCCGGGGTTCGACACGTTCGGGCTCGCGATGAGCGAGCCGTGCGATATCATCGAAGGAAGAAAGATCGATTCAGGTTTCATTATAACAGAGGTCTCCGGCCCGGGGTCCGAGGGCATACCGACCGACCCAAAGATCAATTCCGTGAGCATTGCCGCGGAACAGGTCTTGAAAAGGTGCAACGCGGATTTCGGAATAGAGCTGAAGATAAAAAAAGGAATAAGGCCATGCAGCGGGATGGGCTCATCCGGAGCGAGCGCCGCCGGAGGGGCGTTCCTTGCGAACATCATGTGCGGAGAGAAGCTCGGCCCCACCGAAGTGATACTCTGCGCCGCCCACGCCGAGGACGTTATATCAGGCGGACTTCACGCAGACAATGTCTCCCCGTGCATCCTGGGCGGGTTCACCATCATAAGGTCGTATGAACCATTCGACGTCATCAGGGTAGATCCCCCCAAAGACCTCGGAATGGTCGTCGTCCTTCCAGACGTAATGGTCGCAACGTGTGACGCTAGAAAGGTGCTTCCGAGGGAAGTTCCTATTAAGGACCTTGTTTTCCATGTCGGCAACGCTTCTACGCTGGTCTACGGCATGATGACAGGAGACCTGAAGATCATAGGCAGGTCGGTGAAGGACGCCGTCTTCGAACCCGCGAGGGCAAAGCTCGTCCCGCACCTGAAAGAGGCCGAGAAAGAAGCGATGTCCAACGGCGCGCTGGTGTCCTTCCTGGGCGGGTCCGGACCATGCATCATGTCATTCTACGATGCGAAGATGGATATCGGCGGCGCCATAGCTGAGAGAGTGAAGGCCGTTTATACGGACAACAACATCAAATGCGATACGTGGGTAACGAAACCCGGCACCGGCTGCAGGAGGATCTGACATGGCATATCACAAAGTTGTCTGCTGGGACTGCGGCGCTGACGTCGATGACCCCTACGTGTACTTGTGTCCGAGATGCGGAGGGCTCCTCTCGGTGAAAATGGATCTGGAACCCGTAAAGGAGATGAGACCGCAGGACCTCAGGAAAGAGATGCTGGGCGTATGGAGATACGCCCCCTTCATGCCAGTGGACCCTTCTCATAAAGTATCGATACAGGAGGGAGGCACTCCCCTTTACAGGACCGACAGATTGGCCGGAGAGATCGGCGTCTCAGAGGTACATGTTAAATTCGACGGCCTTAACCCGACCGGTTCGTTCAAGGACAGGGGGATGACTGTCGGAGTATCCCGCGCCAAAGAACTCGGCGCGAAGGTGGTCGGCTGCGCCTCCACCGGGAACACGTCCGCGTCGCTGGCGGCATATGCCGCCAAGGCAGACATGAAGTGCGCCGTGTTCCTTCCGTCAGGAAAGGTCGCGGCCGGAAAACTTGCCCAGGCGCTGTTCTACGGCGCAAAGGTCCTTTCGGTCGACGGCAACTTCGATGAGGCTTTGGACCTTGCAAGAAAGATGGCCGAGAAAAGAAAGCTCTACCTCCTGAACTCGATAAACCCATACAGGCCGGAAGGGCAGAAGTCAGTGCTGTTCGAGATAATGGATCAGTTGGAATATGACGTCCCTGACAGGATAATCCTCCCGGTCGGCAACGCTGGCAACATCACGGCCGTCCATAAAGCGGTGCAGGAACTGGAAGAAGTTGGATGGATAAACAAAATTCCAATGCTCACCGGGATACAGGCCGCCGGCGCGCCGCCGGTCGCGAGAGCGTTCGGGGAGAGAAAGGAAGACTTTGTACCCGAGGATAATCCTGAAACGGTCGCCACCGCCATAAGGATAGGGAACCCCGTGAACGGAAGAAGGGCGCTCCGCGCGATGTACGACACAGGGGGATACTGCACCACTGTCACGGACGAGGAGATCATAAACGCCCAGAGGCTTCTCGGAAAGACTGAAGGAGTATGCGTTGAGCCCGCGTCCGCCGCTTCCGTGGCGGGGCTCAGGAAGCTTCTGTCCATGGGGATCGTTGACAAGAGCGAGAGGGTGGTCTGCATCTGCACCGGGAACGGACTGAAGGACCCCGATACGATAATACAGAATTCCCCTTCGCCGATACCGTGCAAGAACTCTGTGGAGGATGTCGAGAGGATACTTTCAGAGTGATCAATAATCGTGTATCCTCGATTGCTTCTGGATATCGGTTTGGCCCATTTTCTCACGGACATACTCTTCCGCCATCTTATCCAGCATGTATTCTTCCTCTTCGCTCACAGCCGGAGCCTCTCTCCTTTCCGTCGTGCCTCCTGACTGCGCCTTCATGCTGTTCGCGAGAGCTTGGCCGATCTTAGGCAGCCTTGACAGGAAGTCGACATCGGCTGTGATGATATCCGACCTTGAGCGTATGCCGTTGTCATAAAGCACCCTTGCCCTTACCCTTCCGACCCCTCTTAACGATATGAGTCCCAGGAGCTCTTCTTTCACGCCGTATCGCACGCGGGTTAGCAGCGGTTTGATCCTTTTTGTCGCCTCCGGCTTGAAGATGTACGCCACCTCGTTCATCGAATAGAGAAGCCAGTCGATCATCTCCACCCTGGACCTTATGTCTCCTGGCCCGATGCCCATGGAAGATGTTATCTCTTCCTCGGAGACCTCGCTGATCCAATCATCCATGAGAACGGCCACCTTCAGGTCGCTCATGAAACTCTCGAACATGAAGTCATCTTCCTCATCCGCCGGCTCCGCCAGGAAATCCCTTGAATGCTCGATCTCCAGCTTCGACAGCCTGTCGAAGTCGTTCTTCTTGGGGTAAAGGCCGAGGACGTCGGGGGTGGAGGCCGCCGCGTGCAGTATCATGAGATCTTCCGTGTCGTCCTTTATCCTCATTACCGCATCCCTCAGGATGACCGCCGATTTCGGATCTATGTACAGATCGGATATCCTCTTTCCGAACGGAAGTATTCGGAGCGATCCTCCCTCCCTCGCGACCATCTCTTCCCTTTCCAGAAAATCCACCACGCTCTCGACGACGCTCTCTATCCCGTACATCTGAGAGGTGTTCCCGAAGAACGTATCGCGCATGAAGTCCACTATGCCTTCTTCTGTGCCGGCGTCGCCGGTCGCGATCAACCCCAGGATATGGCTTCTGAGAACCGTTTCGTTGTTGAGTTTGGACGTCAGCCTCTCCGTGTCATGCATCACATAGTCTTCCATGAGGTGATCGAAATCGCCGAGGCTTTTGCCGACAAGCACGGCCTCTCCGTAAGGGTCGTACCCGGGCCTTCCGGCCCTTCCGCACATCTGCTTCACCTCCATGACGGAGATCGGAACATTACCTGCGTTGGAGTCGTACCTGTGGGTATCCCTCACTATGACCCTTCTTGCGGGCAGATTTATGCCCGCCGCGAGCGTCGGTGTGGCGACAATGCATTTTATGCCGCCGCTGCGGAAGTTATCCTCAACATACCTTCTCTGCTTGTATGTGAGCCCGGCGTTATGGAACGCCATTCCGCATTTTACGCAGGACAGCAGCTTCCTGCCTAGCGACGTCGTCTCGGAATCCCCCTCCAGGATGTCCGCCTCTTTCTCGGACAGTTCCCTTCCGGCAAGGGCTCCCATCTTGCCGGAATACTTCGCCGCAAGCGATTCGGTGGACCTCCTTGTGTTCACGAAGATCATGCACTGTCCGCCTTCCGCAAAGGTCTGGTTTATCATGTCCCAGACGCTGTCCTTGCTCTGCGGCACCTCTATGGAGGATCCGTCCTCAAAGGTTATCTCCCCATCGTAATAGACGCCTTCCCTCAGAGGTATGGGGCGCCAATCGCTTGTCACAAGATCCGCTTTCAGCCAGCGGGCGAGGTCCTCTGCGTTGGAGATGGTCGCCGACAGCGCGATCATCTGCGTGTCCCTGTTCTTACGCATGAGTTTTGTCAGTATGATCTCAAGTGTGGGGCCTCTGCCGGGATCGTGGATCAGATGTATCTCGTCCGCGATCACCAGTCTCACGTCGTCCATCCATATGCTTCCGTGGCGCATCATGGAGTCCGCTTTTTCGGACGTCGCCACGATTATGTCCGCATCCGCAAGTTTTCCGTCGTCGGAGTCCAGGTCCCCCGTGCTCATCACGACCTTAACGCCCAGCGCGGAGAATTTATCAAGGTCGTCCTTCTTCTCCGAAGCCAGGGCCTTGAGCGGAACTATGTACAGCACCTTTCCGCCCTTTTTCAGCACGGTGCTTACGGCCGGTATGAAACCTATGAGCGATTTGCCGCTTGCAGTGGGCATCGCCGCGATGAGGTTCCTTCCAGAAATTGCGATAGGCAGGGCCTCCGCCTGCGGCGGGTAGAGTTCAACGAACCCGCTTTTGATCAGGATCTCCCTGACCTCCTTATCGACCTCTAACTCCTCGACCTTCATGGGCGGTTCTCTATCGAGCATGGTTTATTTATGCGTTCGTCGGACGTTTATGCATTCAGTTTAAATACGGCGGAAATATGGAGTAATTGAAAAAGATATGAGAGAATCTCTAAAGATATTAATGGTCATGTTCACTGCCGCCGTATTTCTCGTTCCGACCGCCGGAGCGATCTATGCGGCGGGATCGGACGATACTTACGAGTTCGTCTCATATTATGACCAGCTGGATGCCAACGGCAAGGCCGTATTTGATGCGATGAATTCGGCAGACGCTTATACCAGCAGCCTTGTTGTTGATCTCCCTGTTAAACTGAGCGCGACATCGGACAACCCCGATGATGCCAGAGCATATCTTTTGAGTATAATCAAAAAGATCGTCGATGATGCGGCCGATGCTCTCAGGTCCAGCTCGCCGATGGCGTATTGGGGCTGGGGGGCGAGTTCGTTCTCATATCCCGCGGCCGACATTACGGTCGCAGGTAACACTGCGACGGTGACGACCTTTTCGTTCCAGGTATCTTTAACAAGCTATCCAAAAGATCCGGTGACGGGAGAGTTCCAGGGCATACAGAAAATGCTGGACGACCTCAACGCCGCAGTGGACAAATTCTCTACGGAAAGTACGACCGTCCGCGGCAAGGTCTTGGACATAAATAACTACATTACCAAACTTGCTACATATGATCCGAACTGGAATGATGACAAAAAAATAAGCATCTATTCCCACGACGCCTATGGCGTTTTTGTCGATCCGAACCACTATGCGGTATGCGACGGCTACTCCAAAGCATTCCTTCTCCTGTGTGAGAAAGAGAACATAGAGTGCGTGGTGGTATCGGGAACATCCCTAGTAGATATGGTCAACCACGCCTGGAACTATGTCCTGATGGATGACGGGAAATGGTATGCCATAGATGTGACCTGGAATGACAACACCAACAATTCCTATTTCCTGAAGGGCTCAGACACATTCTTCCAGACGCACCACCAGGGAACGTATCTAGGAAGCGGCCATCTGCCTAATCCATTCGAGGATCCTGTCCTGAGCACCACCTCGTACGATTCCGGGCCCCCTGCGTGGTATATGAGTTATGCGTGGGTGATGGCATTCGCGATAGTAGCGTTGCTGTCAGTGGCTTTGTACAGATATGCAAAAAGGAGCGGTTGATGAACAACAATTATATACGAGTACAAACTAACACTGTTAGGAAGGGAATGCATGGAAACAGTTGTCAATAAAAAACCATCACTCCTCGAAGATTGGGTAGAGCGGCAGACCTTCCGCACTACCAAAGACATCGAGATACCGGAGAAACTGTCAGACCGTGTCATAGGTCAGGAAAAAGCCGTGGAAGTGATGAAGAAGGCGGCCTTCCAAAAAAGGCATGTCATGCTTATCGGTGAACCCGGCACCGGAAAATCGATGCTGGCCAACTCCATGGTGGAGTATCTTCCCAAGGAAGCGCTTCAGGATATTGTCTCATATCACAATCCTGAGGATGTCAACGAGCCCAGGATACGCGAATTCCCGGCCGGAAGGGGCAAAGCGGTCGTGAGCGAGCAAAAAGCACACGCCGCGGCGATGAAGAACCAGAAAGGCTCCTTTTTCATTTACATATGCATCCTGGTGGCATTGATAGGGGCAATGGGAGTATACATCTTCGGACAGTGGGAGATACTGCTCGTATGCCTTTTTGTGATAATAATCATATGGCTCTTCACAAGGACGCCCAACCAGAGAACGGAAACGGCCATCGTGCCGAAACTGCTGGTGGGACATAATCCCGACGATATGCCGCCTTTCATAGATGCGACGGGCGCGCATGCGGGTTCGCTGCTGGGAGACGTTAGACACGACCCGTTCCAGAGCGGAGGTCTGGAGACCCCGTCCCACGACAGGCTGGAGTCCGGCGCGATACACAAAGCAAACAAAGGCGTCCTCTTTATCGACGAGATAAACCTGCTCAGGATAGAGTCCCAGCAGGCGCTTCTGACCGCAATGCAGGAGAAGAAGATGTCCATCACCGGCCAGTCGGAGAGGTCCTCGGGCGCGCTGGTGAAATCCGAGCCGGTCCCGTGCGATTTCATTCTCGTCTGCGCCGGCAACTTGGACGCCATCCACGGGATGCACCCCGCGTTAAGATCCAGAATAAGGGGGTACGGTTACGAAGTATACATGCGCAGCACTATGCCTGATACGGACGAGAACCGCTACGACATAGCAAGATTCGTCGCGCAGGAAGTCAAAAAAGACGAAAAGATACCTCCGTTCGACAAATACGCTGTGGGAGAGATCGTTAAGGAGGCCCAGCGCCGCGCAGGAAGAAAGGGGGAGCTCACCCTCAGGATGAGGGAGCTCGGAGGCCTTGTCCGCGTATCCGGCGATGTGGCCGTCGAAAGAGGGTCTGACATAGTCACGATAGACGATGTGCTTTCCGCCAAGGGAACCGCACGCAGCCTCGAACAGCAGATAGCGGACCGCCACATAGAGAACAGCAAGAAGTACTCTCTGTTCGAAACGAGCGGTTCCGAGATCGGGATGATCAACGGCCTTGCCGCTCTGGGCGCAGACTCCGGCATGGCAGAATATTCAGGAATAGTATTGCCGATCGTAGCGGCCATAGCACCGCCCCAGACAAAGAAGGGAGGGAAGCTGATAGCCACCGGACGCCTTGGCGATATCGCAAAGGAGGCCGTCGACAACATATCGGCGGTGATCAAGAACTATACCTCGAAATCGATATCCGATTACGACATACACCTTCAATACATAGGGACATATGACGGAGTAGAAGGAGACAGCGCATCCATAACGATGGCGACCGTCATCTTATCCGCGATGGAGGGAATACCTATAAGGCAGGACCTCGCGATGACCGGAAGTCTCAGCGTCAGAGGGAAGGTGCTCCCAGTAGGCGCCGTGACCGCTAAATTGGAGGCGGCGGCGGCATCGGGAATAAAAATGGCGCTGATACCCGAAGCGAACTCTAACGACGTGATGATCCTGAACAAATTCTACAAGGATATGGACGTCTACTCTGTGGAGAACTTCCGCGACGTCGTTGAATATGCTTTCGTCGATTGTCCGAAAAAGAAGGATCTGATGACCAAGCTTCTGCCTCTGACCGAGGGCGGGGTGTCCACGGTAAAGAAGATCGAGCCTCCGCCTGAGTACGTAATCACTGCAAAACACGAGGAAAGAAAGGATCCCCCTAAGACGGAACCCCTACCGGAAGAGGTCGAGGATACCGCGACGATCACGGAAAGGACCATACCGAAAGACGGCAACCCCTGCCCACTGTAAACTGCTTAAACACCATTTTTTCTTTCCGCTCCGGCTGAAAAGAGGCTGGCGCGGTGCATCTTTATTTCAGTGATCTGAGAAGCAAGTACCTTTATCCATTGATTTTGTAAATACACAAGTATAAAACTTATAGAGCGCCATTCTTGGATATATAGGGGGATAGGAAACGTTCCAGAGAGGAGATGACGATGAAAACAAAAACGAACACACCCAGACATATACCGGCGGTAATGCTGATAATCCTGATGTTATTCACCGCCACGGCCATGCTCGGCCTGCCCTCCCCCATGGCGGAGGGAGCTGGGGCGGGGAATGCACTTGTCGTCACCAACGGCAATGACGCCGGCGACGGCTCCCTGCGTGCGGCCCTCACTGCCGCGGAAGACGGCGATACCATCAGATTCGATCCGTCAGTGACCGCTGTCACGCTGACAAGCGGCGAGATCTTATTCGATCTGCCTGACATAACTATAGACGGAGGGGCCGGCGTGACCATACAGCGCATCGGTGCATCCAGCTTCCGCCTGCTGAACAGTACGGCGCCCGCGGGCACGCTGACGCTTAAAGGGCTGACGATCGAGAACGGCGCCGCATCCGGCGACGGAGGCGGGGTGCGGGCGGTCGCCGATGCCGTGCTTACCAACTGCATATTTACCGGCAACACGGCGACCAGCGGCGGCGGGATATATGCCGGCGGCTCCATTACGCTCATAAATTGCGGCTTTGCAGATAACAGTTCACTGTACGGCACGGTCTATTCAGACAACGTCATTGCGGACAACACTACTTTCTTTGCGAACTCCATTGCGAGCCCCGGTACCGAAACCGGCGTCGTGGATGCCGGCGTCAGCGCGGTCCTGCGCCACTGCACGTTCACTTGCAACGAACAGGTGAACAATAATGTGTACAATGTATACGCCGGCTCTTCTGTCTCAGCCGATAACTGCCTGATGACAGAAGATCTGCTGAAAGGAAACTGCAACCTCCCCCTCGGCGGCAGCAACCTGCTCGGAACCGGCACCGACGATTATGCGGCATGGTTCGGGAACAACACCTTCACATTCGGCTATATCATGCCGCTGTCCGGTATTGCGGGCGGCGCGGCGGTGATCACGGGTCATGAAAGAGATGCGGCGGGGAACCTGCGAGCCTCAGCCAACTGCCTCTTCGGCGCCGTCAACTGGACCGCAAAGAGCTGGATCGTCACGAACAGCAGCGACGGCGGGGCCGGTTCCCTGCGCCAATGCGTGACCGACGCCGATAACGACGGCGGAGCGGAGAATTGGCGTGTGGTTTATTTTGACAGCCATGATTCCTCGACCGGCGGCAGTACGTTCAATATCCAGACGGGGAGTGAGATCATATTCTCCAAAGACATTGTTATCTACGGGCGCCTCGGCATTGACGGCGCCCCGGAGATCACCGTGGACGCGACATACAAGACGTGGCGTGTCTTCAACCAGATCGACTCCGGATCTTCGCAATACTTCGGCCTGGCCATCAAGAACGGCAGGACCACCGGTTCTAACAGCGGCGGCGGGATACACAGCAACGGCAACGTCACCGCACAGAACTGCGACTTCGACGGCAACAGGACAGGCTCCACCGGCGGCGGGATCTATGCCGGAGGCGCCGTTACGCTGATGAACTGCATCTTCGCCGGCAACAACGCGAGTTCTTCGGGCGGCGGGGTCTATTCAGGAGGCACCGCCGTCCTGGAGAACTGCATCTTCACCGGCAACGGATCGACCTCCGCGGGCGGCGGGGTCTACGGGAACAGCAACACCAGCCTGACCAACTGTGCCTTCACCAACAACAGGGCGACCGGCGGCAACGGCGGCGGGGTGCGTTCATGGGGCCCCGTAACGGCCACCGACTGCATCTTCACAGGAAACGAGACCACCAACGCGACAAACGGCAACGGCGGCGGCATATGGACGAATAACAACGCCTTCCTTACCGGCTGCGTATTTGCAGGCAATACGGCAAGGGTCGCCGGCGGGGGGGTGAGCGCGCACAATGGCTCGCTGATGGTCCTGACCAACTGTACCTTCACCGATAACACAGCGACTGACGGCGGGGGGATCGACTGTGCAACGAAGACATATCTTTTCCATCTCACGATAACGAACAACAGGGGCGGGGGGATCTACGCTGACAGCGGGCGAACCGCATACCTGTACAACTGTATAGTCACCGGCAACACCAACGCGGCCGGAACAGCACTTTTGCAGACCTACGGAGGCGGCACCGTCAACTATACCGCCGGAAGGAACCTGATCGAGGGGATACCG
The DNA here is from genome assembly GCA_009777615.1 of Candidatus Methanoplasma cognatum. Lineage (NCBI taxonomy): Archaea > Methanobacteriati > Thermoplasmatota > Thermoplasmata > Methanomassiliicoccales > Methanomassiliicoccaceae > Candidatus Methanoplasma > Candidatus Methanoplasma cognatum. The sequence goes on along the minus strand of WRLM01000004.1, from coordinate 83,749 downwards.
ATCCAAAGCGGCCCCACCACTCACAGGCGGGTCTTCGGACTTAACGTATTCGACCCGGCGACCGGCACCAAGAATGTGCTTACAAACGGCATCGCGGCAGGAACGGCCGCCGCCGTCACCATCTCCGATATCCTTGGCTATTCGACCCTTTCCTCAGGCGAAAGAATGGCTGTGGATAATGCCCTAGCAGCTCTTGCCTTTGATCAAACCGGCGCGGATCGCGCGAAAGCCGGCGCCGTCACCTACGGTGCGGTCGAGGAGAGCGCAAACTCGCTTATCGGCATCGCCGTCGGCACCGATCCCGCAAAAACAACATATGCCATCGGAGAAACGATCGACCTTACCGGAACGCTGCTGACCCTGGAGTACACAAACGGTACCGACAGCGGCGTTTCTTACACAGAGCCAGGCATGACCAACACCTCCGAAAGCGTAGACACCCACACAGTCGGAGACAAACCGGTCCACTTCACCTTCCTGGGTGTAACAACCACCGGAGGCACCTGCCTGAACATCACAGTGACGGACAGCACTTTGACTGCGGTGACCTCCGGCGGCGGCCCGAGCATGTATGGGGAAGATGTCACTTTCTATGCCCACGTGACCCCCGGTCATGCTGGAAGCGGCGTGCCTTCCGGCACAGTCACTTTCTACGACGGGAGTGCGCTCATAGGGACCGCGGCCTGCGATGAATCCGGCGTTGCTTCCCTCTTGATAAACAGTCTGTCTCTCGGAGGCCACAACATCACAGCGGCCTATGGCGGCGACAGCTACTACAGCGGCTCATCCTCAGCGGCGGGAGTGCCGCATACAGTGAACAAAGCGGATACCGCCCTTGTCGTAGCCGCCATAATAGTCGAGACCACTCAGGTAACGGCCATCGCGCATCTGGCGGTGGTGCCCCCCGGCTACGATACGCTGGCGGGCAAGACGGTCAGCTTCTACGTGGACGGCGTACTTCTGGGCCAAAGCAACAGCGATGGCACAGGCGGCGTTTACTTCACCATCAGTATGGTCGATCTGATCGATATGGGAATATTGATTGTCGGCGAACACCTTATCAAAGCCGTGTTCGAGGGCAGCGCCTATCTGAACGGGACCGAATCGGCGAATTTCGTATACGACATATACAAAGCCGATACCGAAGTAAGCGTCTCTGTCACACCTGGCACTTCCGTGCATGGAGAGACTGTGACAATAACCGCGACGCTTTCGATATTGGATATCATCGGCGACACGGCGAACGGGAAACTCATTATCTTCTATAACGGCGCAACGGTCATCGGATCAGATAACTGCAACTCTTTAGGGGTTGCCTCTATCTCTGTTCCTCTGCCGTTTGGCATAAACACGATCTCCGCCAAGTACGACGGCAACGTGAACATGAACGGAAGCACGGGAAAGACCGAGCATGATGTGGACAGAGCGCAGACCGGGGTCAGCATCGCCGTTGCGCCTGCTTCCCCGGCGGTGTACGGACAGAGCGTAACGATCACCGCGACGCTTTCGGTTGTATTGCCTGGCAGCGAAGGAGATCTGTCCGGCAAGACCATCATATTCTATGACGGCGCGGATATTATCGGAACAGGTTCATGTGATCTGTCCGGGGTCGCTTCTCTTCTGATACCGATACAGCTGAGCGTAGGCAGCCATGCGATCTCCGCTGAATTTGCAGGGGACGCAAGCTTACTGTCTTCCGCCTCCGCAAGTACCGCTTACGTAGTTAACAAAGCAACGACCGATACCCAGCTGACCGGCCCTGCCCTGTCTTCTGTTTACGGGCAGAGCGTGACGTTCAGCGCCGCAGTGGTCGACGCAAGCACAGGCTTAGGCATACCGACGGGTGACGTCGAGTTCTATGACGGCGGCATCCCTATCGGCACGGCTACTTTGGACGCTTCCGGCCAAGCGGCCTTCTCTACGTCAGCGTTGAGCGCAGGCCCCCATACCATAACCGTCGAATATATGGGAGATGACAATTACGACACCTCACAAGATAACATCGGCGTGGTCCATACGGTGATCGCGGCGGACACCGCGATATCACTGACGGCGGACCTTGCCTCTTCCGCCTATGGGCAGGAAGTGACCTTCATCGCCAGTGTGGACGTCATAGGCACAGGCTTAGGCGTGCCGACAGGCGACGTCGAGTTCTATGACAACGGCGTTCCTATCGGCACGGCCCCGCTGGACGCTTCCGGCCAAGCGGCCTTGTCCGTAATATTGTCAAGCGTAGGCAGCCGCACGATCACCGCATCTTACATCGGAGACGGCAATTATGACGTTTCCGGGCCCGCCTCGTTGGGCCACGAAGTGACCAAAGCGAACACCGGGACATCGCTTTCAGCGGACCCGGCATCATCTGTCTTCGGAGGCACGGTTACCTTCACAGCCACGGTGGAGGCCGCGGGATCCGGCTCCGGTACGCCTACAGGCACCGTCGAGTTCTATGACGGCAGCTCGCTGATCGGTAGCGACGTGCTTGATATCAACGGAAAGGCCGTCCTATCTACTGCAGCGTTGATCGTAGGCACCCATCCGATCACGGCCGTCTACGGGGGAGACGCCGAATACAACACCTCAGGAACCGTCTCGTTGAGCTACATAGTGAGCGAAGAGGATACGGCGACCTCACTTTCCTCAGACCTTATCTCATCTGTCTATGGGCAGACCGTGACATTCACCGCAACGGTGACCGCTGCCGGCGCGGGTACGCCGACAGGGGATGTCTGCTTCTATATCGACGGCATTCTGACGGATACCGTTGCTCTCGATATCAACGGCGAAGCTGTATTCTCGACGGCTGCGCTGAGTGTAGGTATCCGTCCGGTCAAAGCGGCCTACATCGGCGACGGTTACTACAACGCCTCCGAATCCGCGCTTGACCACACAGTGAGCAAAGCTGACACAGTGACCACGCTCTCCTCGAACATGGCCTCGTCGGTGCATGGGCAGACCGTGACATTCACCGCAACGGTGACCGTCATCGGCCCCGGTTCCGGCATACCGGGTGATGAGGTCGAATTCTATGACGGCGGCGTCCCGATCGGCGGCGGCATACTCAGCGCAGGCGGCATAGCTGTTTTCTCAACGTCTGCTCTGGACGCCGGCGCCCGCACGATCACCGCAGTCTACGGGGGGGACTACTGTTACGCGACCTCAGGGTCCGCCCCAGTGAGCCTTATGGTAAGCCCTGCAGACACCACTGCCTCGATAATATCGGCCCCGAATCCTTCGCTGACAGGCGCATCGGTCACCTTCACTGCCACCGTCACCGCCGTACTGCCCAGCACCGGCATACCTGTCGGCACGGTCGAGTTCTATGATGACGGCGTCCTCATCGGCACAGCTGCGTTGGACGCTTCCGGTAAAGCGACCCTTGCGACGGCGGCGCTGGGTCTGGGTATCCATCCTGTTACCGCAGAGTATCTTGGGAACTCTAACTTCAACGCTTCCGCCTCCCACCTATTGGAACAGAGGGTCGTCCCCTCCTTGACCACCGCGCAATATATCATAACCGCGACATCCAGCCAGGGCGCGACCATGTCTCCGGAAGGGAAAGTTACTGTCAGCAGAGGAGGGAGTGCGACATTCTTCTTCTCCGCCGCTACGGTAACGGTGGACGGCATGCCCCTCTCTCCGGAAGATGTTGCGAAAGGATACTACACCTTCCGCAATGTCGCGATGAGCCACACCATTGATGCCAGAGGTACCGGCCCGAGGGCGGTCGTCACTCTTTCGATCGAAATAAAGGACGGAGACGGCCGCGTGGAATACAGCATAAATGGGTCGCCCTTCGTACCATACACGGAGACGGTCTCCCTGCAGGGAGGTTCCTCGGTCGAACTGAGAGCATACGCAGGCGACGGATACCAGTTCAAGGAGTGGCGGCAGGGAGCAGCCGTATACGCCAGTTCGGAGATATCTCTGGAGGTCAATTCGTCCATAGGTCTGGACCTGTACTTCACTGAGGATGGCGGCGGCTTCCCCTGGCTGATAGCTGGGATTGCATTGTTCCTGATCTTACTTTTGCTTCTGCTGCTGTGGCGCAGGAGAAAAGAGGACGAGGTGGAGGACGGAACGAAACACCCTTGATCACTTCCGACCGGAAAGCTCACGCCGGCGCTTTCCGGTCATTTTCATTTAATCCGGGGAAGGAATATTTTATCTTTTGACGCCGATAGGGTACCATGGTCTCCAAGCGCTATTTCGGCGATTATTCGCTGATGGTCGGAAGGTTCCAGCCCCTCCATAACGGACATTTAGAAGTTATACGCAAATGCGCGGCGGAATCCGAGAACCTTACTATAGGCATCGGCAGCGCCCAGTATTCGCACGAACGCGACAACCCCTTCACAGCGGGGGAAAGGTACCTGATGATAGACGAAGTGATGAAGGACGAGGGCATAACGAATTACTGCATCGTGCCGATCGAGGACATCAACAGATACTCCTTATGGGTGGCCCAGGTCGAATCCCTTTCCCCTCCGTTCTCGATAGTGTACAGCAACAATCCCCTTACCAGGCGTTTGTTCAGAGAGGCGGGGTATGAGCTGAGAGAGACCCCCCTTTACAACCGGGAGGTCTATTCTGGAACGGCAGTGAGGAAGAAAATGATCGAAGGCGACGATTGGCGCCCCCTCGTGCCAAGGAAGGTGGCCGAAGTCATCGACTATATGGACGGCGTTGAAAGGCTGAGAGAGATATCGGGAGGAGAGTGAAATGACCCTTGCGGAGGACCTCTCCTGGATCCTTTCCAGGAACGATATCACGCTGTCGGTCGCAGAATCATGTACCGGAGGGATGCTCGGATCGGTCATCACCTCGGTCCCGGGATCATCCCGATATTTCCTCGGCGGAGCGATAACATACGGCAACGAGTCGAAAGAAGATCTTCTGAATGTCAAAAAAGCCACGATGATCGAGAACGGCTCAGTGAGCGGAAAGACCGCCGTCGAAATGGCCGAGGGCGCGAGGGAGCTGTTCGGATCGGACGTCGCCGTGTCGGTGACGGGCATAGCGGGCCCCGAAGGCGGCACTGCCGCCAAGCCAGTCGGGCTCGTTTGGATCGGTATCTCTTCGGAGAACGGATCGTTCGCCAGAAAGTTCAACTTTGACGGCAGCAGAGAAGAGATACGGACAAGCGCGGTCAACGCCGCGATCCAGCTTCTTATCGGTACGCTCCCCGTTTGATCCAGGCTGCCGCGGAACGTCCCCGTCAGAATAATTTCACAAACACCAGATCCTCGTTGATGGGACACTCCGCATCCCCTTCGATCTCGATCACGGAATACTTCTTGCCGTTCTCCGAGGCATAGGGGTGGCATAACAGATAGATCTCACAATCCAGCATCCCGCATCCCGGCTTTTGGAACGTTATTATGCTGCCTTCTATCGCCGACTTCTTCGGCACGACCAGTCTTTGAGCGACCTTTTTGATCTCAACCACACGCACCCTGTCCTCGTTGAACTCACAGTCGTGCGTCTGTTCCCTCACCGCTGTGATCTCGTACATGGAGCCGTGTTCGAGATTGAAACATACCCCTTTAAGCCTGCATTCCCTGCATTCCAGCTGCGGCCCGATGTAATAGAACCGGTTGCCTTCCTTTGCCTGCGCCTCGCTTATCAGCGTTATAGCCGCCATGTCTCAGATCACTCCGGTATCCTTAGCTACCTTTTCCGCCGCCCTTCGTGTCAGCCCCTTTTCCCTAAGCACAGTGTATCTGTCCTCGCGCATGCCCTTCGCCCTGACCAATGCTTCTATTATCTCATCGTCGGTGAACCCGAGCTCCCTTGCGGTGGTCGGGGCGCCGATGCTCTTAAGAGAATCCCTTATCCTTTTCCAGTTGCCGCGCTGGAGTTTCATCATCATTATCGACCCCACTCCGCACTGTTCCCCGTGAAGGGCGGTCTCCGGCCTTATGACATCCAGCGCGTGGGAGAACATGTGCTCGGAACCGCTGGTGGGTCTGGAGCTCCCGGCCACGCCCATTGACAGTCCGGACGCTATTATGGGCTTCAGGACAAGCCACACGCTCTCTTCGTACCCGGGTTTTATGGCCCCGCAGTTGAATATTATCTCCTCTGCGGCATATCTCGATATAAGGCAGGCGGAACTGCTTATCTCCTCGCCCTTCGCTTTGTTGGCGATCTCCCAATCCCTGAGCGCGGTGAGGTTGGATATGACGTCCGCACAGCCCGCCGCCAGATATCTGAACGGCGCGTCGTTGATCACTTTGGTATCCGCGATTATTCCGCTGGGGGATACCGCGCTTACCGACACGGACCTGCCGTCCGATTTTATGGAGGCGCGGTCCGACGCGATCCCGTCGTGCGCTACGGAGGTGGGTATGCTTATGAAGGGTATGCCGAGATCGTTGGCGGCCATCTTAGTGATGTCGATCTTGCTTCCGCCTCCCACTGCCAGCAGGAATGCCGCCTTGTGCTCCTTTGCCTCCTCCTCGACCTTCCTGAGATTGTCCAGGGTGGCGGTGCCTGTGAGCGAAACGGCCACATCATACTTTTCTGACACGAGGTCCTCGACCTTCTTCCCGGCGGCTTTATGGGTGTCCGTGCCGGTCACGATCATCCCTCTCTTACCGAATTGGAGGGCCTTGCAGGCGTCTGCGACCTGGTCCACGATATCATGCCCTAAAAGTACGGTCCTTGGAAAATCCATCGCTTTTCTTTTGGAGAAACTGTCATTTCCCATAAGCAATGTCTCCGGAGGACTAACTGATCTTCTTTTAGGAAAAGCTGCCATGATCCCACTTTACAACTGCCAGAATCACTCAGAACATATAAAAGGAGTGCATCATATTATTGCATCATATGAAAGCCTTGATCGTTTGCGGAAGCAGGGACGGAGGATTCACATCCGAGATGTGCCGCTCCTTCTCAAAAGGTCTGGCCGTTCACAACATAACCTCGGAGATCATTTTTCCCATAGAAATGGACATAAAACACTGTACAGGATGCGGCGCCTGCTCCGCCGAGGGGGAATGCAACATATCCGACGATATGGATGCAATCTATCGATACTTCAGAGAAAGCTGTCTGCTCGTTCTGGCGACGCCCACGCATTTCAGCGGCCCGTCGTCGGCGGTCAAGACCGTCATCGACAGATTCCAGCCCGCTTGGTTCAAGGACAAAGGGCACCCGGCGTTCGCGGCCGCGCTGCTCTCCGGAGGAGGGCCGTCCCCCCGTTTTTCGAACACTGTGTCCATCTTCAAAGCATTCTCCAACACGACCGGTATGGAATGGCTCGGACATCTGGAGATAACAAACACGGACAAGAAAGAGATCTCGGACGTGACAAAGCCGTCCTTCGATTACGGGAACGAGATCGGTCTGGCCCTGTTCAAAGATCGACAATGATCTTTTGGAACCCTATGTCTCCCGCCGGCCCGTCCTTCTTCCTGACGAACGGTATCAGCTCCGGGAACCTGTCGTAAAGGTATGCCCAGTCCTCCGCCCTCAAAAGAGAATCCGTATCCAGGACCGCGGTCTCCAGGAATCCCCTCCCAGCCAGCCCTTCCATCGCTTCCCTGATATCCGTTGTCTGTTCCCCTCTGCACAGCACCCTTCCTTGGGAGACGAACAGAACAGGCATGCAGTGCTCGGACACTTCATAGGCCTCGCTCATGACGAGATCATTCCTTGTGGTATGGTAGGGGATCAGCAGCTTTACTATATCGCCCATGAAAGAGTCGAAGACGTCCTCAACGTCTTTGATGTGGGTCATGAGCCAGACATCGCTTCCCGGGAACTTCATATCGGTGATGAGGCGGTCGTCCATCTCCTTTCTGCCGAGCCCTCTCATATCCACAACCAGGATCGGCATCCTGTCCTCCGTCTCATCCGCCGAATATGCCGGCGGCGCCGGCTCCGTCTCAAAAGATATGCGGGTGCCGTCGAACCTCACCGGTGCCGACCTCACCTCGCCGTTCTTGAAAACAGAATATAAAGCAGGTATCTCCATGAATGTACATGTCCTAAGCACTATAAACCGTTTAAGTGCAACGAATGAGTAATATACTCTATAGAAAGATTCGGAGGCGGTGATTAAAATATCAAAGGTAGAGAAAAGAGCCATATACATGTGCGAGACCTGCAAGAACCATGTGGAGGGGTTATACTCGGCGGGAGGACCCATTCCTGAGTGCTGCGGGGAAGAGATGACGAAACTGGAGCCTCAGACCGCAGATTTCACAAAGGAGAAGCATGTTCCTTACATCGAAAAGAAGGACGGAGGAGTGCTTGTCAAGGTCGGTAAAGAGACGCCCCACCCCATGACGCCCGAACATTACATAGTGTTCATCGAGATATGCGCGGACGGCATCCTGATGAGGAAATACCTCAAACCGGGCGACGCGCCGGAAGCGTTCTTCAAGACGGATGCGAATGTCGTCGTCGCGTGGGAACTCTGCAACCTCCACAAATACTGGAAATCCGCCCAGTGAACCTTAGGCCGTCCCAAAGACGGCCGTCCCGATTTTTCCGCCTGTTGGTTTTAAATCGGCGGACGGCAATTACCGCACGCATTAAGCATCATCGATCTTCGGAGTTATGATCATGGCGTCAAAAAAGAAAGACACTCCCAAAGCCAGTGAGAAGGGATACCAGCCAAAGGCAACCGCAAGGCATGCTAAAATTACTAAGACAAAGCAGGACGAGATCGATTCGTTTAAGAAAAAGATCGATACCGACAAGTACCTTGCAAAAAAGTATGAATCTAACCGAAAGACGGAGATCAAAGCCCTTCCAAAAGAAGAACGCGCCGCCGCAAAGGAGGAGCTGAAAGAATCTATCAGGAAGAGGAAAGAGGGCGAGGAGAGGGACAGGGAGAAGCTCCGCGAACTTATATACGAGGAGAAAGCTGAGAAGAGGATCGGAAAAGGGTCCTTCGATGATGAGGCCTGGGTCAAAGAGGGAAAGAAAAAGAAAAAGGGGGCGGAAGAGCCTCTGGCCGAAGATGTACCTGCCATAGAGCCGGAAGAGGAAGCGGCCGACGACGATGCTGCTGCCGAAACAGAAGCGCCGGAGGAAACCGCAGAGGTGCCGGAGCCTGAAACGGTCAAAGACCCGGAGAAAAAGGATTGATCTCCGACCCTGATCGATCCGTTATACTCCTCTTTTAAATATATATCATATCCATACCATACAGCTCAGCCGACGCACGTCTCGCGCCGGATACGGAGCAGGGGGGGAGTAGATCAGCAGGAGGCATGCGATCGCTATCTTGATCGGCGTCGCCGCCATCGCAGCGGTATTAGGTTTAGCTGGCGTGCTTTTCCTCATGAACGATAACGGCCCGCCTGACAATAAGGGCGGGAGCGCATCCGTTGCTACGAATTATGAACTAAGATATTACAAAAACGGAGAGATGGTCCGGGATCTGGAGGTGCCTGCCGGAGCTTACATAGTGGTCGAGGATGATATCGACGCGAACGGCGCTTCTGAGAGATTCTTAGGCTGGAACACCAAACCGGACCTGTCGGGCACGATATTCCAGTCGGGGGCGAAGCTGAAAGTGGAAGGTAACCTCTCCTTTTACGCAATGTTCATCAATTCCAATATGTACGCCATTATACTTCCGGAAAAACAGGACGGATACACCATAACGGCGGACCGCATGATGGTGGCCAAAGGCGGCATCTCGATACTCACGTACTCCCTTCTGCCCAGCCATGTCGACTATGACCTGGTCATCGCCGTCAACGGCAACCCCATGAAACTGGACGCGCTGAAGGAGATACATCTTTTCGATATACAAGAGGATAAGATCGTCACCGTCACCGGGGTGCACGACAGGCGTATGCACAGCATAACCCTGCCTGAGCCGCAGAGAGGGTACATCCTGACATCATCGGCGGAAAGCGTCCACCACGGAGAACCGTATTCTATGCAGTACACCCTTCTTCCGGGATGGGGGGAGACATCCGATTTCGGCATCCATATAAACGGAGTGGATGTGAAAAGGCCGATCGACGGAGCGGTATTGGTAGAGGACGTGAGGGACAACCATGTCATAACCGTTACAGGCGTCGAACTGGTCCAGTACAGCATCGCCGCTGGGAAGAACATAACCGCATTTGTGAACGGGGCACCGGTGTCCAGAGCGACCGTGGAGGACCTCATCCTAATTGAGCCTGCCGAAGGATACATCATACCGAGCACATTCAACGGCCAGATAACGGGCGGGTTCAAAGCGGAGGGGAAAGGGTACCGCATTACGGGCAATACCGCCTTCCCGTCCGTATCAAAGGTCACAGCCGGAGACAATGTAACGATGAACGGCAGTAGCGCCAAAACGGTCTTCGTCTGCCCCGGCGACAGGATAACTATCTCCGCGTCAACCGGATACAGTATGCCGGGCAACTATATGGACACAATAAGGGGCTTGGACGGGGCGGCGTATTCCGCCCAGGGATTCACATTCAGTAAAGACGCCGCGCTCCCTTCGATATATAAGGTCGTGTTCAACAGCCATAATTCTGTTTATGAAACATTCTTTGTTATAGGCGGAGCGGCGATTCCTTTACCGCAGAATGCCCCCAAAAGGATTGCATATTATTTTGCTGGCTGGGATATTGCCTCATCGTCTGTGAGGAGCGACCTGTCTATAAGGTCTATTTGGGATCCAATGACACATGATGTGTTCTTTGGACCAAATCTAATTGTGGATGTTGGAAATAAGTGCTTTGTGTTTGAAGAAGGAAATGCAGAAAACGCCCCTCGAATCATACAAGTAAGATCTGATGAAAAGGTTAGAATACACACTCCTTTTGATTTGCCTTTGCCAGATGGCTATGGGCCGGAAAGTGGTGTTGCTGTTTATGGAGACGGATATTATGATATTATAGAAAATTGTTCATTCCCCGGCGTTACATATGTGAGATATTTTGAGACAGAAGTAGGAGATGGTCCAGTAGATCCTCTAATAATAGGATGTGGCTACAATATAATGCCTGAACCCACTATAAGCAAAGAAGGTTACATTTTTGCGGGATGGGTTTATAACGGTAAGCCAATAAGCGGCCATATTAAAATAGAGAACGAAAAGTATATTCTATTTCCCACATGGGAACAAAAAGATGGCTAACTTTTAAATACAGTTTCTCCAATGGAGTGCTACCGTCAGAGGTCTAAAATGATCTTCAAGCTAAAGACTGAACTTATTCTTCTTAAGTAAATCAGTGAAAGCAGTGACGGTTTGGTGGTTTTTATGAAAACGCAACAAACCAGTGAAAGCGCTAAGAATTTGGAAAAAATGTTGGCTGTGAGCCATTACAACCAGCTTGCGCTCTCCGGTGTGGGCCCCATCAAGGATGTTACAATCTTCGATACCACTCTGAGGGACGGTGAGCAGGCCCCTGGGATCGCATTGAGCCCGGAGGACAAGATACGCATAGCCATTGCCCTTGATGACCTCGGAGTGGACATCATAGAAGCTGGATTCGCCGCTTCGGGCGAAACGGAAAAAGAGATAATATCAGAGCTGACGAGATCCAATCTGAATACAAAAATATGCAGTCTGGCACGTGCCGTAAGGTCCGATATCGACGCCGTTATCGACGCCGGGGCGGGTATGGTGCACACCTTCATCGCGACTTCCGATCTGCACATGAAGTACAAGCTGAAGATGACGCCGGAACAGGTAAAGGCCAGGGCAGTGGAGACTGTCGAATACGCCAAGGCCCACGGCCTGGAGGTGCAGTTCTCATGCGAGGATGCAACGAGGTCCGACCTGGGTTTCATGAAAGATATACTGAAAGATGTTCAGGATGCCGGTGTGGATTCGATCAACATACCTGATACCGTTGGCGTCATCACGCCCCGCGCGATGGGGTATCTGATAGGCGAGCTGAAAAGCGCAGTGAATGTGCCTATCTCTGTGCACTGCCACGACGATATGGGTCTGGCTGTAGCCAACTCCTTGGCCGCCATCGATTCGGGGGCGACGATCTGCCATGTCTGTATGAACGGCATAGGCGAAAGGGCCGGCAACGCCGCTTTGGAAGAAGTTGCGGTGAACCTGTTCGCCAACTACGGCATACAGACAATAGATATGAGCAAGATCGGTCAGACGTCGAAACTGGTGGAAAGGATCACCGGTTTCAATATTGCGGGCAATAAATCGATCGTCGGAAGGAACGCTTTCGCCCATGAGTCGGGGATACATGTGCACGGCGTGATGAGCAATTCCCTGACATATGAACCCTTCCTGCCGGAGATGGTGGGCGCGGACAGGGCAATAATCATAGGTAAACACTCCGGCGCACATTCGATACAGAGCAGACTGGACGCCTTGGGCGTCGAGTTCCCCGCGGACAGTATGCCGGAACTGCTGGCTATGACCAAGAAGATCGCCATAGGCGACAAAATGATCGACGATGCCGAACTGCTGGCGATAGTGGACAACATCATGTGGAAGAACGACACCAAAACGAACACCGTCTCTCTGGACGAGCTGACGGTACTGACGGGAAAGAACACCACATCCACGGCCGTCGTCACGGTTACGATAGGCGGCGATGATAAAAGGACGGCCGCCGATACGGGCGTCGGGCCTGTGGACGCGGCGATAAACGCCATACGGAAAGCTATCAACGACAAGATAACCATGGAGGAATACAATCTGAGCGCAATAACCGGTAAGAGCGATTCGATCTGTAAAGTGACCGTGGCGGTCAGGGACGTGCAGAACGACGGTGCTTTATCCGTAGGAAAAGCGGTCGGCCTGGATATCGTGGAGACATCCGTGGATGCGATGATGGCCGCCATAAACAGAGACTTCGCGAGAAGGAGGGATGCATAATGGGTAAGACGATCGCCGAGAAGATACTCTCAAACAGATCTGGGACAGATGCTAAAGCAGGACAGATAGTCATTGCGGAAATTGATTATGTTATGGTGAATGATGTCACCGGACCCATCGCATTCAGGGAATATGAGAAGATCGGATCGAAGAAGATGCTCAAGGACAGGATGGTCATCATACCGGATCACTACGTCCCCAACAAAGACGTCGCTTCTGCGGAGCAGGCCAAGGAGATGAGGACTTTCGTCAAGAAACACGAGATAGACAACTATTTCGAAGTGGGGAAGGGCGGAGTGTGCCACCAGCTCATGATCGAGGAGGGATTCGCGGCTCCCGGAAGGCTCATAGTGGGCGCCGATTCCCATACGTGCACATACGGCGGCATCAATGCGTTCTCGACCGGTATCGGCTCCACTGAGGCTGCGGTCGCGTTCGCAACGGGAAAGCTATGGTTCAAGGTGCCGGAAACGATCAAAGTGGAGCTCTCCGGCAAGTTCAAAAAGGATGTCGGCGGAAAGGACCTGATAATCAAGATCATAACCGACATAGGAGTGGACGGAGCAAACTACAAAGCGTTCGAGTTCCACGGAGACGGCGTAGGGAACATGAGCGTGTCCGACAGACTGGCCGTTTCGAACATGGCGATAGAGGCCGGAGGGAAAGCGGGAATATTCCCCTGCGACGGCCTGACCGAAGAATACATCAAAGGCACCGTGAGGGGCGCATATTCTCCCGTTTCAGCGGACCCGGACGCGGAATACTGCCGTGTCCTGAGATACGACCTTTCCGAAATAGAATCCATGGTGGCATTCCCCCACCTGCCCAGCAACGGCCGTGCCGTGAAGGACGCCGACGTGAGGATAGACCAGGCGTATCTGGGATCCTGCACAAACGGGCGCATCGAGGATATGCGCATAGCGGCGAGGATCGTGAAAGGGAAGAAAGTGCACCCGGACGTGAGGTTCTTAATCGTCCCAGCAAGCCAGAGAGTATACAGGCAGATGCTGGACGAAGGGCTGATGCAGATATTCCTGGACGCGGGCGCGTTCATTTCCGGCCCGACCTGCGGCGCATGCCTGGGAGGATACATGGGCATTCTGGCAGCGGGAGAGAAGGCCGTCTCCTCAACGAACAGGAACTTCATCGGAAGGATGGGGGACAAGGATTCAGAGGTCTATCTGGCAGGGCCGGAGGTCGTAGCGGCCTCTGCGATAGCCGGCAGAATAATCACCCCGGATAAACTGGAGGGATGCTGATGGTGAACATACAGGGAAAGGTCTGGAGGTTTGAGGATAACGTTGACACTGATCAGATAATACCGGCGGAGCGTCTGGTGTCCGCGAATCTCACCCATCTTAACGATTTTATATTCGAAAAAGTAAGGCCCGGCGTTGCGAAAGAGATAGGGAAAGGCGACATACTGGTGGCGGGAAAGAACTTCGGATGCGGATCGTCCAGAGAGCACGCTCCGCTGTCGCTGGTACAGGCGGGATTCTCCTGCATCGTGGCGGAATCCTTCGCGCGCATCTTCTATCGCAACTCGATGAACATCGGATTGCTGCTTATCGAATGCGGGACCGACGTCAGGGAAGGCGGTACGCTGGAGGTGTGCACCGACAGCGGAAAGGTCAGGGACACTGACACGGGAAAGGAATCCGTATTCCCTCGGTATCCTCCGTTCATAGCGCAGCTGATGGAGTGCGGAGGGCTGGTCAACATGGTCAGGGAGGGTAAGTTTTGAAGCATCTTGCGATAATACCCGGCGACGGGATCGGAAAGGAAGTGATCGATGCCGGGATGAGCGTCCTGGATGCCGTCTGTGAGATATCATCTTTCGATTATGACGGAGAGTTGTTCGACATAGGTTCGGAAAGGTATCTGGATACGGGCGAGCTTCTCACCGACGAGGACATAGCCGAGCTTAGGAGGAAGGATGCGATATACTTCGGGGCCATAGGGGATCCGAGGGTCAAACCGGGAATACTGGAACAGGGCATCCTCCTTAAGATGAGGGCGGTGTTCGACCAATACATCAACCTGAGGCCGGTGACGTCCTGGTTCCCGCTGGTGCCGCTGAAGAGGGAGGTCCCCTTCGACATACATTTCCTCAGGGAGAACACCGAGGACTTCTATATGGGCGCGGGAGGGACCTTCAGCGGAAGCCGGAAGGATGCGCATGTCAGGGTCAAAAGGGAGATGTACGATCTTGAGATGGAGCTCAGGACCAATTCTTCGAACAACGACGATTTCGCATTCGAGATAGGGCTGCTTTCAAGGAAAGGCATCACAAGGTTCGCGGACTATGCCTTCAGCTATGCCAAGGCGAGAGGCCAGGATAAGATCACGCTCGTGGATAAAGCGAACGTCTGCACCCACATCTACGGGATGCAGAGGGCGATATTCGAAGAGAAGTCCAAGGAGTACGGGATGGGTCTGGACTTCATGTACGTGGATGCGATGGCGATGGCGATGATAGTCAGACCGGAGACCTTCGGCACCGTAGCGGTCCCGAATTTATTCGGGGACATACTCACCGACCTGGGCGCACAGCTCCAGGGAGGCCTGGGCATGGGTGGGAGCGGCAACATAAATCCGAAAGGGGTCAGCATGTTCGAGCCCATACACGGATCCGCCCCCGACATCGCGGGTCAGAAAAAGGCCAATCCGATAGCCGCCGTGCTTGCCGCGCAGATGCTGCTCGAGAACCAAGGCTACCCCGAAGAGGGAAAGATGCTTCAGAGATCGGTGAGATACTGCCTTGACAACAAGCTCACCACGCCGGACCTGGGCGGGAAACTGACCACCGGAGAAGCCGGAGAAGCTATCTGCAAATACATACTGGAACAAAAGAGGTGAACCGTGATCAAGCTGGACCTCCGCATTCAATACGATGACGAAAGAACGGCGAAAGCCGTTTTCGATTCCGTATCCCCTGACAACGAAGGGTATGTTTCGACAGAGCTGTGCGGGAGTATGCTGATCATGAAGATAACCGCCGACAACGCCGGCACCATGCGGAATACCGCGGACGATCTTATGGCTTGCGTGAAGGCCGCCGAGGAGGCCTCAGGCCTCGTCTCCGGCCCCGCTCCTGACCTTGACGGCGACTCCCTTTTTGAATGACCTTATCTCATCCGCCACCAGCATCATGCGGCCCGTGGCTATCACTTTATCATTTGCGTCGGTGACCATCACCTCTTCCATAGGCCTCAGGCCGCCGTCGCATTCCGTGACGAACTGGCAGAACACATTCCTCCCTTCCGATACGAAAGGAACCGCGTCGTCCGCAACCCTGACCCTCATGAACGGCGCGGGAACGGCGGACGCTATCCTGTCCGCCCCTTCTTTTCTTAAGGTATACAGCCCATCCCCCGCCCGCATGGAAAGGATGTGTTCCCCGTCCGAAATGACGTTCCTTATCTTCCCTGTGTTCTTGCTGATGACGAACTCTATCTTCCCAGTGAAAAGAGCGTCGGTGGCCTCGATACCGAACTGATATCTGGACACGGCCTTGGCCCGGATCATGTCCGCGTCATATTCTTCTGTTCCGCCGTCGCCGATATCGCGGCCGTTCGCCGTTTCGCGGAATTTGCATTCGAGGAATCTGACGGCGGAGGACTCCGATTCCATCAGCGTGTCCACATCCTGCACCCTCGGGAACACGGACTGCGCTATCGGATATATCTCATCCAGCTCGGCGGGGACCGGTCCGAACGGCGAGATGACGACCGGCGTGTACCCTGCCCTTCTCGCTCTGTCGAAATCCGCCGCCATCGCCCTGCCGTACGGCTTGCTCCCCTCGTCATAGAAAAGGGCTGCCTTTTCTGTCGGGGGAACATATCTCTCCATTATCCTGGATATGTATCTTCCGAACACCGGCCTCCCTCTTGTTTCCGCCCCGGTATAGAACATGGCGCCGTCCCTGCTGATCGGATCATACCTTTCCATGAACTCCTGATGTTCCTCCAGCCGCCTCAGCGCGTCGAGCATTGCGGGATGCGCTCTGCATCTGATCTCGGCCAGCTCCCAAAGACGGCCCTCACAGATATACCTTTTAACAAGTGCCAGCTCGTCCGCTATCTGGTATAGATTGTGTCTCGCGATGACGCCTTCCCTCTTCTTCCTGTCCATATTTCTGATCGTTTCCAAACTAAGTCCCCGGCATGCCGGACAGTTGCAGTCCAGGGACTGCATATCCTGCAGGCGGTAGGTTCCGTCTATGAACATCATCCGGTCGTCCCTTGCGAACTTCGCGTAGGACGCAGAATCAAAGAGATCGCATCCCATCAGTGCCGCGAGTGCGAGCACCATGGGATGTCCCGCGCCGAAGAGGTGTACCGGCCTGTTCGGGTTCAGCCCTTTTTTGGAGGATATCACAACATCGACAAGCTCAAGGTATCTGTATTGTTCCATAAGGGGGACGACCCCTCCGATGGGATGGACGTCGACGTCCATCGGGGCCATCCTCTTTGCGCAGTCCTCTCTCAGATCCTGATATACGGAGCCCTGGACCACTCCGTTGATCATCATTTCCCCTTTGATATCGCAGGCTTCCTTCGTCCTTTCAAGCGTTATCTCGATGGACTGCGCCGTCTGTTCCTTTGTCCAGTAGGGCTCGGTGAAGATGTCGAGGACCGTCCCGATGTCCGTCCCGATGCTTTTCTGGAACTCGATCATCTCCTCATTCGTGACCTCGACCTCGCCGTACATATGGCTCTGGAATGTTCCTGAATCGGTCATTATCACTCCGGGAAAGTCAAGCATATCATGGAGCCCCGTCTCCTGGGCCTTTGCTTTCAGGTCCGGCGTGTTCTTTATGATGTAAGAATTCGTTATAATTGCGGAGAAGCCGAACTCATCATACAGTTCCCTGGGGGAAACAGTGCATATCTTCGGATTGATCACGGGGAGAAGCGCGGGGGTCTCCAGCACCCCTGACCTGGTCTGCAGCCTTCCTATCCTGGCAAGTCCGTCTCTTCTTACTGTCTCGAACATCAGGCGTAGATATGGTCACCCAATTAAAGGATTCTGTCTTTTACTACGTCCGCGTAGGCTTTCGATATCGCGTTCTTGACCAGGACGTCGGGTATATCCTCGATCACATCTTTGTTCCAGTCAAGGGTCGGACGTCCGAAGCTCACAATATTGACCTTCCCCTGGTCGCAGCTTTCCTCCGAATCGAGCATTTTGATATCCAACCCGCTGAGGATGTCCGTTATATTCTTCCCGTTTATGAACAGCGTGTTCGGTCCTTCCCCTTCGGTGCTGATGAATTTTGAGGATATGTCGGAAAGCAGCATCTCGCTCACAAGGCCCCTGAGATAATCCGACATCTCCTCTATCGACCACCTTCTCAAGTTCTCATCTTCCGGAGGTTCGGACGAATGCCTGTATTCTATGTCGATCATGGCCATGATACGTCAACGGGTTTACCGATTAAAAGTATATAGGTGCTACACTTTTTATCACTTCCAAGCGTCCGGGGCGGCCCTATTATCCTTGAACCAGTCGGAGTCTTTCAGCACCCAATCGTTGCCGCTGCATGTGATGGTCACTTCCCCGTCCTTCATCATAAAGACGACGTTGCCGTTGAACGGCTCATACACACCGCCGCTGTAGTTGACTATGAGGGTGGTGATATAGACCTTGTCTGTGTATTCTGCGATCCTGTCGATGAATTGCTGCGTGGGGAACTGATTCGGAATGGTGGAGGAATATTCTGACGAGCCGGCACAGGTGCAGATTATGACATATTCAGGAGTAATGGCCTCAAGCAGCTTCGGATGGGATGAGGTAGATGAGCCATGGTGCCCGCCTTTTAAAAGTACACAGTGACCCAGGCCTCCGTGATTTTCCTGATAATAGTCTACTAGTGCGTCTTCTCCTTCTTTTTCCAGATCACCTGTGAACAGATATTGATTGCCGTTCTGTGTGATCATTATGCAGACAGAATAGTTGTTCTCGCTGCTCGATTTGTTCTCATAGTAGCGCTGATATAGGATCTCCATTGTCACGCCGGGACCCAGCTCATATACGCGCTGTGCACCCTCCTTCGATTCTTTGTAACATTGCAACGCGGTGTAATGTTCGGTGCCATTGGCGACCAGACCATCCCTTGTATTTTCGTAATTACTGCGTGTGGCACTGGTGCTGTTCGTCATAGAATAATCTATGATTGTCCCTATTTCAAAAGCGTCAAGGACTCCCTCAGTAAGAGGGGCTCCCGCGCTGGTTTTTGTACTGTAAAACCCTGCAATGTGGTCCTGGTGCGCATGCGTCGCTATGACGTATTCTATTTTACCGTCTTGTATGTGTTCATTGATGTAGTCGATTATCGTCTCCGATGAACTCGTGCGCGAACCTGCGTCAATGAGGATGTCCACCTCACCGTAATTGATATAGACACAATCTCCTGTGTATTTATTTCCTAACTCCAAGAAGTGAATGGTAAGATCATTGTCCTCTATTACTGTCACTTTCGTTTCTTCATGATCATGTTCGCCATCTTCGACCAGTACGACATATCCTCCTATGCCCCCCATAAGCAAAAGCGCACAGACCAAAGAGATAATCGAAGCTGCTTTAGACATAAGTACCCATCACCGCCCTTTGAAAACCACGCCCCGCCGTTCTGTGAGAGCCGCTATTTTCATATATAGCATCGTCTCACGTTTATTTAATTAGTTTGCGCTCGGATCCCGACCGTCCGGCTGATCGGACATACTGACAGCTTTATCATCAACCACCGCATTCTTCCCTCTATGTTCCGCATCTTGGGTCTGCGCGATGAAGACTTCAAAATGGTCATACTGATGAGAAATGACCTGAAGATGGGCAGAGGGAAGATCGCTGCACAGGCTGCGCACGCGGCCGTAAACTGCGCCCTCAGCATCAAGAAGAAGGATTCCTCAGCATTCGACAAATGGATGCTGAGCGGCCAGACAAAGATAGTCTTGAGGGTTGACTCCGAGAGGGAGCTTTTCGATTTCAAGGCGGTGGCCGACGTCCAGGGCCTGAATAACTCGGTCGTCTGCGACGCGGGGAGAACTCAATTGGAGCCTGGGACATATACGTGCCTCGGGATAGGTCCCGCCGCATCCTCCGTTCTGGATAAGATAACTGGCGAACTGAAGATGCTTTGAGGCCGCCGTTAAGTATTTTTATATGTGCATGGCAATACCCGCTTTAAGGGAAGGAATGTGCTCGGGAAAAAAAGTCTGCTGATCTGTTTCGGCCTTATCGCACTGGTAGGGTCGATAGCCTTCGTATCTCTCAGCGATGATGCTGCGGACAGAAGCGATGCGGCCCCCATCGACCTTGCTGCGGCGCTTGAGAACGCCGTCACAGGAGATACGGTAACTTTGCCTGAGGACACGGTGCTCTCAAGAGACGCCGTGATCAGGTCCGGCGTCATTTTGGACGACGCGGGCTTTCCACTCAGAATCTCTGCAAACATAACGCTGATCGTAGAAGGAACGCTCATCTCCTCAGGGAATCTCACGGTCATAGGCTCCGTCGTTGTGGCCAGCGAAGGTATGATGGCGATAGACAACGAAGGGAATACCGCCTCTGTGTCGGGTTCGTTAACGGTACAGGAAGGGGGTACCTTCAGCATCGGCTCCGGGAAGATCAGCACTTTGTCAAGCTTAGGGATGGGGAGACTGTTCATCGAGGGGACAATGACTGTGGGCCGCGGTGCTTTGAATTCCGCCGTCAACGCCAATAACACTGTTGTCACGGGAAAGCTGGATATCTCCGAAGGGAGCACTTTCAGGATACATGATGTTCTGACCATAGGGAACGCCCCTGTCCTCACAACAGAATTGGGGAACAGCGCCTTGATATCCGGAAGAGTGATCCTTGAGAGCGCAGCGTACGTCCTGGCCTACGGAGAATCAAGCTTCGCTTCGAAGAACATCTGGTATGCAAATACATCCACTCAATTCATTTTAGGCGGTAAGGTCTACGCCACAGAATATAAAGACCAGACTGGGAAACGGAACATTGTGCTTCCCTCGACCTCTGACCTGAGGGACTATATTCTTACCGGCTGGACGGATTCTTCCGGCAAGGCGGTGACGGAAACTTCCGACATACAGATCGGAAGCACCAACGTCTACGGAGGAGTGACCCCTCGCACCTACAGGATATTCTCAACTGAGAACGAGAGCATAAGGTGGGTGGTAAATGACATAGAACAGGGAAGCTCCTTTGAGGAATTCGGCGTATACGGCGCACCTTACAAAATAAGCATCAGGTCGGCGCCCGGATACTCCGACCTGCCGACCATATACATGAACGGGGTCCAGTTCACACCCGGGGCCTCCTTCAACGTTGCGGGAGAAACATCATTCACCACTTCCGGCGGTCGTTCTGCTCAGAGCGACAACATTCTCATTCCGCTCCTGCTCATACTGGTGATACTGGTCCTCATTGCCTTTGCGTTCTTCTTTGCACTCAAAAATAAAGGCAAGAAGGCCAAATGATCAGAGAGTGTGGAACTCTTTCATAGATCTTACCATGAAGTTCTGATCCTTGGCGACCTTGATCGCGCCTACCGCCGCATCCGCGCCCTGTATGGTCGTCAGGAAAGGTATCTCCAGTTCAACGGCGAGCCTTCTCATCTTATGCCCGTCCCTTACCGGCCCGGATTTCTGAGACGGTGTGTTGATAATGAGATTTATCCTGCCTTCCCTCATCAGCCCGATGGCATTGGGTTTCATGTTATCGTCTATTTTGAAGACGGTCGTCGTTTCCACTCCGTTCTCCCTGAGATGCGTTGACGTGCCTTTGGTCGCGTAGATGGTGAAGCCCATCTCCGAGAGCTCTCTGGCCACGGGCAGCACCCTCTCCTTATCGGAATCATTGACCGTGACGTAGACCCCGCCTTCCGTCGGCAGCTTGTTCCCGGCGGCTGTCAGGGCCTTGTAGTAAGCGATGTCAAAGTCCTGGTCGATGCCCATGACCTCGCCCGTGCTTTTCATCTCCGGCGTGAGTATGGAGTCCACACCTGGCAGTTTCAGGAAGGGGAAGACGGAAGCTTTGACCGCATAGTGATCTATCTCCTTATATCCGGACAGCCCGAAATCCTTCAGGGTCTTTCCGAGCATGATCTTCGTTCCTATCTTAGCCAGCGGGATCCCCGTGGCCTTTGATATGAAGGGGACCGTACGCGACGCCCTCGGGTTCGCTTCGATCATGTATATCTCGTTGTCCTTGACCGCCAGCTGAAGGTTCATAAGGCCTTTTATCTCCAGCGCCAAAGCCACTTTGTATGTTATCTCAACTATCCCGTCGATTATCTCTTTGGACAGGGTGAAAGGAGGAAGCACCATCGTCGCGTCCCCGGAGTGACAGCCCGCATACTCGATGTGCTCCATTATCCCGCCTATGTACACGTCCTTGCCGTCGGAGACCACATCCACGTCGATCTCTATCGCCTCCGTGAGGTATTTGTCAATGAGTATCGGGTGGTTCCTGGACACTCTGACCGCGGTCTCCACATACGTCTGCAGCTCCCCCGTTGAGTACACGATCTCCATCGCCCTTCCGCCCAGAACATAGGACGGCCTTACCAGTACCGGGTATCCTATGGATTCCGCTATACCCTTTGCCTCTTCGAAGGAGTAGCCGGTGCCGGACATCGGCTGTTTTATTCTCAGATCGTCCATCAGTTTCGAGAACCTTCTCCTGTCCTCGGCGACGTCCATATTATCCGGACTGGTACCGAGCACTTTGGTCTTTGTTCCGGCAAGCGCCTCATCCAGATCCACCGCCAAATTCACGCTCGTCTGCCCTCCGTACTGCACGATGACGCCGTCGATATCTTCCGCCTCTATGACGTTCAGGACATCCTCCATTGTTATTGGGTCGAAATACAGGCAGTCGGATACGTCGTAATCGGTGGAGACCGTCTCGGGGTTGTTGTTGATTATTACCGCTCTGACGCCCTCTTCCTGAAGGGCCATCACACCGTGCACGCAGCAGTAATCGAACTCTATCCCCTGGCCTATCCTTATCGGGCCGCCGCCGATGATCAGGACCTTCTTTCTGCTGTCGTCCCTTTTGACCTCGCTGGATATTCCGTACGTTGAGTAGAAGTACGGCGTCCCGGCGGCGAATTCGGCCGCACAGGTGTCCACCATCCTGTATACTGGCGTCAGACCATCAGATGTTCTTCTTTTCCTTACGTCTGGCTCCGGTGCTCCAGTGAGCTCCGATATCTTCTCGTCGGAGAATCCCATATACTTTGCTTCTTTCAGAATACCGGGGGTGAGCGGCCCGTCCTTGATCTTTTTCTCCATTGCGACTATGTTGCCGAGCTTTCTTACAAAAAAGATATCCCACTTTGTCATATCGGCGACCTTTTCAGGGTCCCAGCCTTTTCTCAGCGCCTCCCCCATCGCGAATATGCGTTTATCTGTGGCGTGGGTGAGCTCGGCGGCTATCTCCTCATCGGTCATATCGACGCTGTCAAGGCCTTTGACGCCTATCTCCAATGACCTTAATCCTTTCAGGAGCGCCTCCTCGAAAGTACGGCCGATGGACATTATCTCCCCGGTACTCTTCATCTGCGTCCCCAGGTGTCTGTCTACGGTTCTGAACTTGTCGAAGGGCCAGCGGGGTATCTTTACAACGACATAGTCGATGGCCGGTTCAAAAGCGGCGTAGGTCGTGCCGGTTATCCTGTTCTGTATCTCATCCAGTGTGTACCCGACCGCGACCTTCGTCGCCACTCTCGCTATGGGATATCCGGTTGCCTTCGACGCCAAAGCAGACGATCTTGATACGCGGGGGTTCACCTCTATCAGCCTGTAATCTCCGTTCTCCGGGTTGAAAGCGAACTGTACGTTGCATCCTCCCTCTATCCCGAGCGCCTTTATGACCTTCAGAGAGGCCGTCCTCAGCCTCTGGTGGTCCTTATCCGATAATGTAAGGCACGGGGCGCACACGATGCTCTCCCCCGTGTGTATACCCATTGCGTCCAGGTTCTCCATGTTGCATACGATGATGCAGTTGTCCTTGGAGTCTCTCATCACTTCGTACTCGTACTCTTTCCATCCGAGGACGCTCTCCTCTATCAGCACCTGATGTATGCGTGAGTAAGCAAGCCCTCTGGCACATATCTCTATGAGCTCCTGCTCGTCATACGCTATCCCGCCTCCCGTTCCGCCGAGCGTATATGCCGGCCTGATCAGCAGAGGGTATTTCCCTATGAAATTCGCGGCCTCGATGGCTTCCTGGATGGTGTTCACGCTTCTGCTCAGAGGGACCGGTTCCCCTATCCTCTCCATGGTCTCCTTGAAAAGCTCACGGTCCTCCGACATCGCGATTGCGTCCGGCTGGGTCCCTATCAGCGATACGCCCAGGCTTTCCAGCACCCCGCTGTCCGCAAGCTCCGAACATATGTTCAGGGCGGTCTGTCCGCCCATTCCGGAAAGGATGCCGTCCACCCCCTCCTTCTCGATTATCTTTGCGACCACTGACGCCCGGAGCGGCTCTATGTAAACACTGTCGGCCGTCTCCGGGTCCGTCTGTATCGTCGCGGGGTTGGAATTGACCAGCACGGTGTTGTAGCCTTCTTCTTTCAGCGAGCGGCAAGCCTGGCTCCCGGAGAAATCGAACTCCGCCGCCTGGCCGATGACTATGGGGCCGGATCCTATCACCATTAGCTTCTTGTAATCCTTCTTCATGTGCGCCCCTCCTTGACCGCCTTAGTGAATCTGCTGAGGAGGAACGATGTGTCCCCCGGCCCGAGAGACGCCTCCGGGCGGTACTGCGACGTGAAGAATGGAAGGTCCCTGTGCCTGACGCCTTCGACCGTACCGTCGTTGACGTTTATCTGGTCGGCTATAAGGTCCTTCTCAAGACTGCTTCCGTCAACCGCGAATCCGTGGTTCTGAGAGGTTATGAACACCCTGCCGTCGAACTTCACGGGCTGATTGCTTCCGTGGTGGCCGAACTTCATTTTATAGGTCTTACCTCCCAGAGCCGCCGCGGCGACCTGGCCTCCCAGACATATTCCCAACAGAGGTATCTGAGAAGAAAGTTCCGAGGCCGCCCGGACCGCCGTTCTGAGCATCACGGGATGCGACGGGTCCCCGGGACCGCCTGAGATAATTACGCCTCTGACCTTATGGCCGGTTATCACATCCGCCGGGGTATCGTAAGGGAATGTTATGACGTCGAATCTCTGAGCCAGGTCCTTAACTATCCCGTTCCCGTCCCCGAGGTCCAAAATACCCACGCAGGCATCCTTCCCAAAACTGTGTCTTTCAATGCGCTTGCATGATGCCTCTCCCGCTAGGTCGCTTTCCGATGGGAAAGGCGTGCGTTTAAGTTCTTTGATCAAATCCTCTATATTGTCCTTATCTTCGGTGAAGGCTCCTCTGAGCGTCCCCGCGGTCCTGATCTTTATCACTAACTCTCTTGTGTCTATTCCGGATATACCCGGGACCTTATCGCGCTTGAGAAGTTCGTCCAAGGTCCTGCCGCCGTACATCGGCGACGGCTCTTTGCAGTATTCGCGAACCACCAAGCCTCTTACCTGCACGGTCTCCGACCGGTAGAAATCATCGTTTATCCCGTAATTGCCTATCAGAGGATAGGTCATGACAATGATATGACCTCTGGACGCGGGATCTGTCAGACTTTCCTGATAACCCGACATGCCGGTAGAGAATACGACCTCGCCCGCCGCCGGCGCCCTGTGCCCGAAGGGCTCTCCCTCGAATACGCTGCCGTCCTCGAGGACCAAATAACTTTTCGCCATCGAGGATAAACCAGTGATGGCGACCCTATTTAATATCTTGGGAACGGTCCTGACAGCCTCAATCCTCTCTTGTCCAATACCCGACAAACCACCTTATTTTGAACGAAATAGGAATAAAGAGGGAGCTCTTTAGGATATTCATGCGGATCCTCGAACAAGACGCCGACAACGGGAGCATAAGCATCATGCTGGAGGCTGACGAGGACGTCTGGCACCTTTTCAACGTCCTGGAGAAGGGGGATCTGGTCACCGCCTCCACTACCCGAAGGGAAGATAAGCCGGCGGACAAACTGAGGGCGGAGAGGTCCGAGAAGAAAAGAATGATCCTCGGCATAAGGACGGAGAAGATCGAGTTCTCGGAAGATGACATCAGGCTCAGGGTCCTGGGGACGATCGAGACCGGGCCGCAGGACATAGGTCAGTATCATACGCTGATATTCGAAGTGGGAGAGAGCCTTCTGATAACAAAGACGAAATGGAAGGATTCGCAGATCGGCAGATTGGACAGGGCGGTAAAAGAATCAAGGAAACCAAAGATACTGTTCATCTCCCTTGACCAGGATGACGCCGTGATAGCCGTGCTCAGACAATTCGGGCTGAAGGAGATCGCCGCCATCAGATCAATGAGGTCGGGGAAACAATACGAGGAAAAGACCAAAGAGGACGGCTACCATAAAGAGATCATACAGAAGATCGAGCCCCTCGTTTCGGATGATATGCCGATAGTGCTCCTCGGCCCGGGTTTTGAAAAGGAATCCCTCGCCGAGGACCTGAAGGGCCAAGGATATAAAGGGATACACGTGCACCACACCGGCCAGTCGGGAATGGCCGGCGTCAACGAACTTATCAAGACTGGAATGGGCGCCGCGATACTGAGGGAGTCCTCGGTCGGGATGGAGATGGAGGCGGTAGAGAAGCTTATGTCGGAGATCGGAAAGGACGGCCTCGCAACATACGGCCCGAACGAGGTAGCGGACGCCGCAAATGCCGGAGCGGTGGAAACCCTGCTCATCCTGGACTCGAAGCTGAGGGAGCAGGACATGGACGATATCATAAGGACTGTGGAATCGCAGCAGGGGAGGGTCCTGATCGTATCCGGACAGCATGACTCCGGGAAAGTGCTTTCAGCGCTAGGCGGGATGGGCGCATTATTGAGATATAAGCAATACTGAACCTTTTTCCTGTAAATTCAACTACATGTTTTGAGGGGGCATCAGAAAGTTTTTAATCATATACGCACGCTCTACCCTTAGCAACTAATCAACCAACCGAATGTTTTCTGACCAGATGGTTTCTAGGGGGAATTAGAAAAATGAAAACGGCAGAAGAAGTTAATAACATACTTGAGAAATTCGACGTGTGCGTCTGCGACACCACGCTCAGAGATGGGGAGCAGGCGGCAGGGATCGTATTCTCCAACGTAGAAAAATACAGGATAGCCCAGCTTTTGGACGAAGCGGGCGTTCAGCAGATAGAAGCGGGCATTCCCGCGATGGGAGCCGATGAAAAGAGGGCGGTCAAGCACATAGCACACATGAAGCTCAATGCTTCGGTGCTCGGATGGAACCGCGCTAATATCGACGATATAAACACAAGCATAGACTGCGACGTCGATTCCGTCGCCATCTCACTGTCCTCTTCAGATATCCATATCGAGCACAAACTGAAGAAAAGCAGAGAATGGATCCTTGAACAGGTAGACAAATGCGTTTCACACGCTAAATCCCACGGTTTATATATCTCATGCAACGGGGAGGATGCCTCCAGGGCGGATATGGACTTCCTGCTTGAGTTCGCGAGGACCGCCAAGGCCGCCGGCGCGGACAGGTTCAGATACTGCGATACGATCGGCAGGGAGGACCCGTTCACATGCGCGGAAAGAGTGGGGCGTATCATCAAAGAGGTCGGGATAGAGGTTGAGATGCATACCCACGACGACTTCGGCATGGCGACCGCCAACTGCATAGCGGGGGTCAAGGCAGGAGCAAGGTTCCTCAGCACGACCGTCATGGGCATAGGCGAAAGGTCGGGCAACACGCCTCTCGAAGAGGCCGTCATGGCATGCAAGCATCTGTTCAACAAAAACACCGGCATAGATTCGCTGAAACTTAAGCCGCTGGCAGAGTTCGTGTCGATGGCCTCCAGAAGGGAGATCGGCATCTCCAAACCATTCCTGGGGGCCAACTGCTTTGCGCATGAGGCCGGGATCCACGCTGACGGCATAATAAAGGATGCCAAGAACTATGAGCCGTACGATCCGAGCGAGGTAGGTCTTGAGAGGAGGATCGTGATAGGTAAGCACTCCGGAAGGAATACCATCGTCACCGACCTGTCGCACAGGGGGATCACCCTCTCCGATCAGGAGGCCATCGACCTCCTGGAAAGAGTGAGGAAAGGCGCCGTGAAGCTTCACAGAAGCATCTCCTCCGACGAACTGTACACAATGTACAAGGATATGCTGGCCGGCGAAGACCCGTTCGACGATTAAGAAAACCGCTGATCAATCTGTGCCTGCTCTGTGTTTGTAGGCATAGATCAGCACTATTACTCCGATTCCGCATAGCATTGCCCATATGTGTTCGATCAGTCCGACATTGTTCGGCACAAGGATCAATATCACAAAGTCAATGAGGAACACAAGCGTCCAGTTGTTTATCCTCACGAACGCTTTATAGAATCTTATGGATCTGCGCTGAAGGTTGCCTTCTCCCTTTGCCTCGGCCTTCCTTTCCGAGTCGATAAGGACCTTCTCTACGAACTTAAGATTTTTGATCAGATTATACAGAGGGATCGCCACCGCTACGAAGTTCACCGCCAAAATTATCGTATAACACGCACTGAAAGACAAATTCTCCACATTGCCGTGCAGGAAATTCGTCATATCTGACGTGAATACCAGGAACACTATCTCTATCGCCAATATCAAAAGGACATCCAGATATGCGATCGTGGCCCTCTCTTTGAATCTGGATGAGGTTGACTTGGACGAAAGCGCTATCTTCGCATAGTGGTCATCCCTTATGGACTCCGCTCTCCTGACGGCGCTGAGAACAGGTTTCGGAGCATGACCGTATACAAAGTCACAGATCTTACCTGAATTTTGCGACATGATCGGCAGGACCACCATCGATACAAGCGCGGCGCATATCACGGAAGCGTAGAAAGAATCGGACAGCACTCCCGCGTCCAACCCAGCTTTCGCTATTATGAAGGCGAATTCTCCCATGGCCACAAGGCTTACGGCGGACATGAAGCCTATACGCAGAGGCTTGTTCCCTATGAAGTATGCAAGAAGCAGACTTGACGACTTAAGGACCGCATATACTACGAATATCAGTATTATCAGGGTGATATTATCGACGATGTCGCTGATAGCTATCTTCAGGCCGACCGAAATGAAGAACATGGCCATGAAGATGTCTTTCATCGACGTCACGTCATGTTCGATGGTGGTTCTTGAATTGGCCTGAGATACCACCACCCCCATGAGGAATGCGCCGATGGCCATGGACATTCCTATCCAGACCGACAGCAGCGCCATTGCGAAACACATGCCCACGACCGTGACCAGCAATATCTCGTCCGGCATCTTGGAAGCTATCCAGTCGAGTGCGCGCGGAATGAAGAGTATGCCTATCGAGACCGCCGAGACCATGAATATCAGGATTATCATGAACATCCACACTATGGAGTCCAATTCCATCACGCTTCCCACAAGCAGGGGCGAGGCCATGGACAGTATGATCACTTGTGCGACGTCTTCGATGACAGTGATCAGAATTATGGTCTCCACGTCTTCCTTTGAAAGTTTCCCCTGGCCTTTGAGAACGGCTGTTACGACAGCGGTGCTGGATCCGGAGATGATGGCTCCGAAGAGGATAGATTGGATCGGATCCCATCCTATGAAAATACCGAAAAGATAGGCTCCGATTATTATAAGCGGCAGCTGGATCAGAGCTATCAATACGGCGAATGCTCCGGATTTCCTCAATTTCTTTAAATTGAGTTCCATGCCGACGCAGAACATCAGGAGGACCAGTCCTATTGAGGAAAAGATGCTTACGATGGTCTCGGTCTCTTCGGACCCGTCCGCCCAATAGTTCGCAAGGATTATGCCGGCGGCGAGATATCCTATGATAGGAGGCATCTTCAATTTCATGAATAGGACTGAACATATCCCCGCAACAAGCAGGAGGATCGTCATATTCAAAAGAATTGCTACCTCTTCCAACAATACACCCAGATGCGTATAATCTTATCAGTAAAAAATTATTCGGCGCTTCGTGTTATTTTTCTTCGTCTTTTGTCGTAGATACTTTCTTCCTCTGACGGCCGCCCGTCTTTTTCAGTTTGCCCTGGTCAAGCGCCCATTGGAAACCTGGGGTCTCCGCCGGAGCTATCAGTACTTTGTCGTTCTTGGCATACTTCTTTCCGGTCACCCAGTTGGTGAAGGGTGATATCACCTTGTACTCATCGGCGTCCATGACCACTTCTTTCGTGTTCGGCCTGCCCCTCATCTCCGAGTACGTGCCGTTGAACATCCTCACATGCTTGTCCTTGACCTCCGCCACTTTGGTGCATACCGTATCCAAAAAATACCTGTCGTGGGTAATGGCTATTATTGTTCCATCGTATTCGTTCAGCGCCTCTTCGACAGCATGCCTTGCGGGAATGTCCAAATAGTTGGTGGGCTCGTCCAGAACAAGGAGGTTGGTCTCCTCCAATAAAAGCATGCACAGCGCGACCCTTGCCCTTTGTCCGCCGGACAGGGTCTTGACCGGTCTGTCCACATCTTCCCCGGTGAGGAGCATCCTTGACAGTATCGAACGCGCGTCCCCTCTCCTCTCCTTGCCGATGATTTTCAGCATTTGTTCCTCGGCCGTCAGGCCGAGGTCCAGTCCTTCGTGGTTCTGAGAATAATACCCTATCTTCGCTCCCGGGGCCACCCACAGCTCGCCTTTGCTGGGTATCTCCTCCAGCAGAGCTTTGATGAGGGTCGATTTGCCTTCCCCGTTGGATCCGAAGACTCCGATCTTCTCCCCTTTGTGTATGTCGAGTTCGACATCCTCAAGGATCGTTCTCCCTCCCAGTTCCACCGATAATCCTTTGCAGGTGATAACGTTCTTTCCGGATTTGGGGGCGGATTGTATCCTGACCGTTATCTCCTTGTTCTCTTCGGGTTTCTCTTTTTCTTCAAGTTTCGATATCAGCTTCTCTCTTGTTTTGTGTGTGGTGAGATACCACTGGTCTTTGTGTAACTGTTCGGCTATCTCTTCCTGCCTTTTCTTATTGTTTACATATTTCTTATATTCCTTTTCCATCCGGTCGAGATCGAGCATCTTCTTTGTTACAAAGTCGGTATAGTTACCTTTGTATTCTCTTGTCCTGCCGTACGATATCTCGGTCATTCTGACGGCCACCTTGTCCAGGAAGTAGCGGTCGTGGCTTATCACCAGCAGAGAACAGTGAGACTTCAGAAGGTAATCTTCGAGCCACTCGACGGTCTCGACATCCAGGTGTGAGGTGGGTTCGTCCATCACCAGCAGGTCGCAGTCATCCGCCTGGACAAGTATCCTTGAGAGCATGACCTTCGTCCTTTCGCCGCCCGACAGGGAATCCATGGTGCGCCCCATGATATCTTGGGACAGACCTACTTTTTTTAGAGATCTGGCAAGTTTGCCCTCATCCTGAATGCCTGATTCTTTGAGGTCCCTTTCCAGCTGGGAATATTCTGCCGCCAGATTGTTCCAGTCGACGTTGCCTCCGGATGCCATTGTTTCCTCTATCTCCCGCATCTTCCTCTTTATGTTCTCGATGCGGCCATACGGCCTTCCGAGAACATCCCTTACGGTGAACTGCGGGGATGACTCGGGAAATTGTTCAAGATATCCCACGTCATCCGTATATCTTATCAGTTCCCCCGTGTCGCATTTCAGCTCCCCCAATAAGATCTTCAGAAAAGTGCTCTTGCCCGCGCCGTTTATTCCGATCAGACCGATGCTGTCCCCCTCGTTGATCTGGATGCTTGCGTCGGTCAGGACCTTTACGGGGCCGAATGATTTCGCGACGGCCTGGGCTTTCAGAAGCATGCTTTCTGCATGGGATCAAGTTATTTTATAATGTTCATAGAACGATAAATGATTAAAAAAGGTTAAGGCGGGGATCGCTCCCCTGTTTTATTTTTTTCTGTTAAGGATGATTCCTTTTATCTTCTTACCAGATCAAGACCTCAGTAGTCTCACCGCGACGATTATCGCTATGACGGCTATGATTATGACTATGATGATCAAGAGTATCTCAATCAGAGTCAAACTGTTATCCACTACTGATTTTTCCTGCGCTACACCGGCCGCCGTGAACGTGGCGTTCTTCGTTACTGTATAGGGGTTGGTGAACGAAGCACCATCCACTCTCAGTACGGGAGTTCCCTCATATCCGGGGACGACGTCGGCTGTGACGGTCAGTTTCGTACCGTAGTTGTACGTATCTTTGCCGCTGCTGCCGATGTTAACGCCGTTAACGACCCACTCCATGCCTCTCTGGAAGGAGAAGGTCACTTCGTATGTGCGCCACTTGTACTCAGCATAGACCTTAGCGAAACCGCCGATAGCTGTAGCACTGCCCGTCAGAACATTCCAGTCTCCTGCCCTGAACTCGCGGTTCTCCCACCAGTTCAGGAAGATTATGTCCAGCAGATCGTCATCGATCATCACGAGGTTCGCAGGGGATGCCGTGTGCCCGTAGAGCGTCGCATAGAGCATGTCCTCTACTATGTACTCTGTCTTGACAAGAGTTCCAGTTACACTCAGCTTCCCAGTTATGTTGTAGGTTCCATATACGCAAGCGTATGCAGACGTGCCAAGGGTGATGGCATCGTTGATCACTGCTGTGTTCGTGTAGTCCGCGTTCATCGGAGACAGGGTCGGCACCGCGCCGATCACCAGCTTAGTGGTGGCCGTAAGGGTACCATCAAGTGTGACCTCACCGCTCACAGACACTTCGCCTGCAGAGGCATTGGATCCACTGCCGACGATGAGTTTTCCTGCAACGTTGATCACACCTGTGTTTGCGGGTGGCAATCCGTCGGCCATGCTGGTAATCTTACCACTTTCGCCGATGGTGAGTACTCCGGTCGTCGTTACATCAATGACGCCTTCCGGACCGATTAACGTTCCTGCAGCATTCGTGAACACAGCTTCGCCGACGATTCTCAACGTACCGTTGATCACCGCAGGAGCTTTGGAGATTGTAAGTGTTCCATTCACCGTGAAGGTAATGCCTACATTGACAGTCAGGCCAGCTGTGTCGCCGTCTTCCATTGTCACGCCCTGTTTCAGGGTTGCGTCTTTGTCCAACGCAGCAGGCTTACGCAGTACGATCTTCTGTCCGGAGACAGATATGTCAAGTGCTGTCCAAAGATCTGTGTAGATGAATTTGTCGCCTTCGAGCAATACGTCTGATTCGGGTATCTGGAGAACATTCGTGGGCTTCACGTCATAGATCGCCTGTCCGCTCTCAACCAAGTATTTTACAGTGGCGTTCTGTCTCTGTACGATCGTCTTAGCCGGTATTGATACTTTGGGCGAGTACTCATCTATGAGCTTGCCGCCTGAATCATATACCTTCTCTCCGATCTGGAGCCATCCGTCCGGAGCCAGGATCAGGATGTTTGTGTTAGCATCCGGGTTGGGTCCTACAAGGGTGGTGTCCTCTCTAATGATGACTTTTCCCTTTATCGCTATGTTGTTGCTGTTCAGTAGTGCATTTTGTATTGATGTGTAGTAGAATGTTGTGCTGTCGGGTTTGGTGCCTACGTTCTCAAAGTAGATCGCGGCGTTGAGACCATCCACGAGTCTCAGGGGGTGGTTAACCAGGGTCGGGCTTGCAGCGGGAGTGGTTCCATATGTAAGCATTCCAGCGTCTTCGAAGTCGATGGTGTATACACCCGTCGATGCTCCGTATGTGCCGGTGCGGTTATCGAACAACCCACGTACAGTGGCGTTTGTATATATGCAAATGATGTCACCATATACTGTGAGAGTAAAATCTTCTGTCTCACCGTATCCGGTGGCCACATAGAATGTGTTGTTCATGTTCTCGAGAGTTATCTTAGTCTCTTCGAAAGCCCCGGTCGAGGCTGCTGCGCTAGCGGCATCGTTGGTCAACGTGAACGGAGTCACATATATGCCACTAGGCATACTGCCAATGAATAGGACATAATCATAAGAACTGTCAACCAAGATAAGAACCACATATTCGCCCTCAGGAACCTTTATTTTTCCAACGGCGCTGCCGCTCATATCGATGCTGAGCTCACCTGAACTTGTGCTTGCGGCGTATATGCAGTTGTTGTAGTCACTATAGTCAAACTCTATCTCTGTACCATTGTAGATAAGAGGAGCCGTAACCGTGTCTGCGCCTCCAGCAACCTCATTTCCGCCAACGGCCACTGCATAGTTCACGCCTGCCCCATCTGCGGAGAACGTTGCGATGAATGCATCGCCGGCCGCGCCGCCCAGGATACCAGCCAGTTTATACTGCTGATTCAGCAGTACGCCTTGGAAGGTATACTCCATGACCGTACCGTTAACGACTCCGGGGACGTCCGACTCGATGGCCTCTCCTTTATCAGGGATAAGGTACAACGTATCAGTCGTCAATGCACCCGATGTCAAAGGCACTTCGATGACGATCTCTGCAAGCCTCGGCATGTTGTCTCCGACCAAGACAGTCGCACCTTCCTCAACTACCATGTTGACATTTACAACACCGAAGTTGGCGTGAGTGTAACCAGCCTGTCCTGAGACATTCTCGGGGAAATCGACGCTGAACTCACCGGACTCAAATGTGACCATCCTGTCCGATGCTTCAATCTCACATATGTATGAGAGAGGGACGTTGGGATCCTCGATCCATGGGAGGTGCCTTTCATCGACAACTACCTGATTGAACACCGTTGCCCTTCCGTCAGCGTACCCAACTGCCAGACCGATAGTGTATGCGGTCGAGACCTGGGCTGTGCCGGCTTTGAAGGTTCCGGTGAACGGCGCAACCTGCCCATCCAGTGCAGCGGCATACATGGCATCGAAGTTCTGGAAGAAGCCAGTGTTAAGCAGGCCAGTGCTCAAAACACCGCTCCACTGTGCCTCTGTCAGTGCCCCGGGCCTCATTGCGCCACCCATCAACCAACCTTTTGTCACTTCTATAGACCCTTTTACGGGTTTATAGCCGGTGATCTTTTCATCAGGGGTTGCGGCTGAGCTGTCGACCTTTGCCTCGTCTCCGACCAGAATCACTCCATTAAAGCCGTAGACCGGTTCTGGCGCCATTATCAGCGTGAACACTGCGTCCGATACTGCTTCGAGCTTCACTGATGCGTACTCTACGAAGTTGTTCCCGTAGACATCATCGGCAGTGCCGATGGCTATCGTTCCGGAAACCGTTATTCCTTCTTTAATCGTTACATATTGTACGCCCCATGCCTGGCTGCTGCCGAGGTTCAGGTAGAATCTGGCATTCAGATCGCTACCATCCTCGATGATCGTTGTGCTGTTAACGCCGTTGCCCATCGGATTAAGAATGGTAGCGGCGTCAGAATCATCGCTCAGCGCGATACCTGCAAAAGATACCGCTGCGAGAGCTGCGACAACAAACAGTGCGAGGAACGCTTTACTGTTTTTTTTCTTTTCTTTATTCATTTGGAATCATCCTCTTTGAGTATGTTGTTCCTGCCTTTCTGCGACCGCAGAACAAACAGCAGACAGGCAGACCTCATAAGGGATTCCAACTTCGTTTGATGGGACAGCGTCTCTGCTTTCCCGTCTCCCTCTGTCTTTTTTTCCATCCCTTACCTTCGGTTTCCGCCCCGGCTGTATCGTCCGTACGACGTACGGGCACGTTCTTCGCAGGCTGCGAAAGGCTTGTCCACAAGTGCCTTATAGCACCCTATGAACAGAGTAGGTAGCAAGTGGAGATATTTAATATTAAGCCAAAAAGGCACCTGCGCGCGTATATGTGGGATTATATTAAAGAACCCTGTTAAAGACTTGGTTCCCATTTCTCCTCTGCGCCGCGAACATCATGTTACCGCACTTATCTGAGGATCACGCTTGATACTCCCCTGCACTGTTTTATAGCAGGCAGCAGCCTCGGGGGTAGCTGTCCGTCCACCACCACTATGAGATGGGAGTCGGCCCTTATCCCCGGATCGTCCACCACCGCCTGCCTGACGGAGAGGCCGCCTTTGTATATGACCTCGGTCACCGCCGAGACTATCCCCGGTATCGTTGCATCGGTGGGGATTATCTCCAGCGTTGTGCATCCTATCTCCGGCGCAACGTCCGCAAGAAGCAGCATCGATCTGAGCTTCGAGAACAGTCTGTCCAGTTCGGGGTTCTCGGATATCTTGTCGAGAGTGGACCTCACCACCCTCCTGTCTACGCCGGCGGCCCTCGCTATCGCCGCATCGGACTGCTCTATGCCGCCGCAGTACGCTATGCCCTTCTCGATCCTGATCCCGTGCCTGAGGAGAAGCATCGCGACCTTCTCCTGTGACGGCGATTTGCTGAATTCCTCCTTCACGCGGTTCATGCTTAGTAATGTGCAACCAAGGATAAAAATATGCATCGTTCTATCCTTTTGCATACTGTGGAGGATACGGATAAGAAAGCGGCCTGCGCAATCCGTTTCCTCACAAACCCCATAGACCCAATGCGCTGATGTTACTTTAAGCGGGCGTCCCTCATCGCGGCCGACCCTCCGAAAACATAATAACCATGCGGCACCTGACCACTTCACTTAAAAAGGAAGAATTCGCATGAATAAGATCAATGTCGCCGTTCTAGGAGCTACCGGCCCCATAGGCCAGAGATTCGTACAGATGCTTGAGGGCCACCCGTATTTTGAGATAGAGGGGCTCTACGCATCCGAAAGGTCGGAGGGAAAAAGGTTCGGCGACGTCATCAAGGTCAGGGATCACAAGTTCTCGGAAGAGACTGCGGAAATGAAGATCAGGACCATGGATATCGGCGGCATATCGAAGAACGCGAGGATCGCATTCTCCGGGATACCGTCCGATCTCGCGGGGCCCGCCGAGTCCGAGCTGGCAGAGAAGGGAGTGGCTGTCTTCACCAACGCTGGATCGCACCGTATGGACAGGCACGTTCCGATAATGATACCCGAGATCAACCCGGACCATGCCGCATCGATAGAACGGCAGGACACTTACGGCAGCGGGGGCTACATCGTGACCAACGCTAACTGCACTTCGACCGGTATCGCGACCCCCCTTCACGCTCTCAATAAGGCGTTCGGACTCCGCGAAGTGTTCGTTTCCACTTACCAGGCCCTTTCCGGTGCCGGATACCCAGGGGTCCCGTCGCTGGACGCCGTCGGGAACGTTGTACCATTCATAGACAAAGAAGAGGAAAAGATGGAGGCGGAGCTCGCTAAGATCCTCGGCGGTTACTCCGGAGACGGTTTCAAGCCCGCGGGTTTCAAGGTAATCGCCAACTGTGCCAGAGTGCCGGTGGTAGACGGCCACCTGGAGGCGCTGGCCATCAAACTGGATTCATCTCCTTCATTGGATGAGATAGCTGCGGCCCTTTCCAAGTTCCGGGGGGAACCTCAATCGCTGAAGCTGCCTTCCGCGCCGGAGGTCCCGGTCATCGTCAGGAAAGAGAAGGACCGGCCGCAGCCCGCCTACGACGCTCTTGCCGGAAGCCCGGACAGGGCGAAGGGAATGGCGTCCACCGTCGGAAGGATCAGGGAAAGCAACGGTTATTACAAGATGTTCGCGCTTTCCCACAACACCCTGAGAGGCGGCGCGGGCGGGTCAATGCTCAACGCCGAGCTGTTCAAAGCCAAAGGGCTGCTGTGACGGCGTGTAAACCTTATCTACTACTTTTACATTGGAATAGATGAGGTCAACCCATGGCAATAAAAATGGCGGTCCCCAACAAAGGAAGGCTCAATGAACGGGCTGTGGAACTACTGCTGAAATCAGGCATAGACCTGGGAGAGGACTGGGGGCGGAAGCTTTATGTGAAGGCGAAGGAACAGGATATGGAGATCATGTTCGTCCGCGCACAGGACATACCGGCGTTCATCGCATCTGGAGCCATAGACCTGGGGATAACGGGAGAGGACATCGTTGCGGAATCTGGATTCTGGCTCAGGAAACTCATGGACCTGGAGTTCGGGTTCTGCCGCCTTTCCGTCGCAGCCCCGGAATCCTCCGGCATCAGGAGCATGGACGACGTTCCCAACGGCATGAAGGTCGCGACGTCGTTCCCAAAGCTCACAAAAGAATTCTTCGAATCAATGGGTAAGGATGTGAAGGTCATCGAGATCTCAGGCGCCGCGGAGATCATGCCTTATCTGGGGATATCAGACCTTATCGTGGACCTTGTGGCATCGGGATCGACGCTGAAAATGAACCGTCTCGGAGAGATCGCCAAGATACTGGATTCCCAGGCCGCCGTGTACACGTCGGAGGCTTCGTTCAAAAATAAAGGCTCAGAGATCGCCGACGTCGTCGATTCCATAAGAAGCGTTATGGCCGCCGAGGATCGGAAGTACCTCATGGCAGACGTCCCGAAGGATAAACTGGAGGCCGTGGAGAGGATGTTCCCGGGAATAGGCGGGCCGACCATCCTCAGCATCGCGGGCAACGACGAGATGGTCGCCGTGCACGTGGTGATCAACTCCAAAGATGTATACAAAGCGGTCAACGACCTCAAAAGGCTCGGCGCAAAGGGCATACTTTCTGTTTCCATAGACAGGCTGGTGGAGTGATGGTCTCAAGGGACATCATGAGAAGCACTACCAGAGGTTTCAAGAAATACTACAGTCCCAGCGTCAAAGGCGAGGTCAGGCTGGACACCAATACAAATGTCCTCGGCTCGAACCCCGCCGCCATGAAGTACCTGAAAGAGCAGGATACGGATCTGAACGATTATCCCGTCACGTACTCCGACAACCTCAGATGCGCCCTCGCGTCCCTTTACAACCTGGAAACAGAGAATTTCGTCGTGGGCAGCGGGTCGGACGAGATACTCGACATTGCTTTCAAAACGTTCACTGAATGGGGGGACGACTGCCTTGTCCCCTATCCCTCATACACCTTGTACGAATACTTCGCCCAGATGAACGGCGGCAGCGTGGTGTACTCTGAACTAACGGAGGATTTTCAGCTCGATGTCGATGACATTGTGTCCTCGAAAGCGAAGATAGTGATCGCAGCCTCCCCCAACAACCCCACCGGCAATTCTTTCAGACAGAATGATATAGAGGACCTGCTGGCAAGGTTCAAAGGCATCGTCATCATCGACGAAGCATACGGAGAATATTCTGACAATTCCATGATACCCTGGGTCAACGAGTTCGATAATATGATAGTGGTCAG
This sequence comes from Candidatus Methanoplasma cognatum, assembly GCA_009777615.1. Classification (NCBI taxonomy): domain Archaea; kingdom Methanobacteriati; phylum Thermoplasmatota; class Thermoplasmata; order Methanomassiliicoccales; family Methanomassiliicoccaceae; genus Candidatus Methanoplasma; species Candidatus Methanoplasma cognatum. The sequence continues at coordinate 44,749 of WRLM01000004.1, read as the reverse complement.
AACATTCTCTAAAGCCTACGCCATGGCCGCTTTAAGAGTAGGGTATGCCATAGCCAACAAAGACATATCCGATATGATGAATTCCGTGAAGATCCCGTATTCCCTGAACAGCCTTAGCGAAGGGGCGGCGATCGCGGCAGTCAAGGATCAGGATTTCATAAGAAAAAGCAAAGAGATGGTACTTGCGGAAAGACCGAAGCTAGCGTCCGGCCTTTCGAAGCTCGGGTTTGAGCCCTTTCCGTCGGATTCGAACTTCATCCTTGCGAGATCTCCGATCGACCATGCCGTCCTTACAAGCGCTCTGAAGGAAAAGGGCATACTGATAAGGGATTTCGGCAGCAAGAGGAGGATGGAGAACTGTGTCCGTTTCACTGTCGGGACAGATGGAATGAATAAAGATCTACTTGATAAAATCGCCGACGTACTGGAGGAACGCCGCTGACCGCGGCGCTGGAACGGGAGGATAACGCATGATGGTCATACCCGCAGTAGATGTGCTTGACCATAAGGTGGTTCAGCTCGTGGGCGGGGAGATCGGCAGCCAAAAGATAACGCTGCCGGACCCCCTGAGCACGGCGATGTCCTGGGTCGAGAAGGGGGCGCCGTACCTTCACCTTGTGGACCTGGACGGTGCGTTCGGAAAGGGGAACAACATAGACATATTCAAAAAAATAATCAAAGAGTGCGGAGTTCCTGTGGAAATAGGCGGAGGCGTCAGGTCCGAAGCCCTGGTGGATGACCTCATCTCATCGGGAGCCGACAGAGTGATAGTCGGAACAAAAGCGATCAAAGAACCTGATTGGCTTTCAAAGATCTCGGATGACCATCCGGGAAAGATCATGGTAGGCATGGACACCAAGGGCGGCTCCCTGGCGGTGAACGGATGGCAGGGTTCCTCCGACATCACCGTGGAAAAGATGTTCGACCTCATCGGAGATATGCCTCTCAGCGGCGTCCTCAACACGAACGTAAGCGTGGAAGGGCAGATGAAAGGCATCGACGCCGACCAGGCGGGTCGGTTCATATCGGAATGCCCTCACAAAGTGATAGCCTCCGGTGGTATAACCGCTGAGGCCGACTGCAGGACGTTAAGCAAGCTGGGAGCGGCGGGCGCCGTCGTCGGGCTGGCGTTATACACAGAAAGAATCAGGCCGTGGGAGTGGGACAATCCTTGGTCCGCTGAATAAATGCACTTATGTAGGTTCTCGCCTGATCTGTTGGCAAAAGTGTGTAAAAATCGTCAAAAAGTGGAAAGGGTTTCAATCACTCTTCGCATTCTTCCGTCACGTCATACAATCCTTTGACGAAACCCTCGAATTCACCAGTGATTCTGAAAGTTCTCGTCCAGCGGTCTCCGACTTTTTTCCAATCGCCGTCGATCATTCCTCTGTCAAACAGCCTGTCTATGCATTTGGATATCGTGGACTGGGATGGACTTCCATTCATGGCTTTCACTAATTTACTAAACCATATGTCTTCGCCATTTTTGTTGAATTCATAAATTTTTGTACATACTAGGAAGTCATTTGATAACACTTGTTCTTTCTGTACCATTTTTTCCTCCTTTTCTTTGCGGAAATTATAACAGAGCCACGTCATAAAAATCCACAGTTTAACGAGTGGATACACTCGTTGTATTTAGTTATGTGTTTTCTAATTAAATAGATTGTTATAATATTACACTATTAAATTTATATAATTAGTTTTGTTCTAATATGCATTATGATTTTAATAAACGTTATCAAACTCGATCTTAATAACATATCCTACCTTCTGCTGATGTTATCTCTGCAGTTCATCCCTGCTGAAAGGAGAAAAGAGAACGAGTCCACTTTCAGGTACCTCTTGGAAGTCTTTAAAAGAATACTCCATATTAGGGTGATTGACAGTACAGAGGGCCGCGTATGAGAAAATTATCGCCAAAGAATATGGACACCGTTCCATCAATAGAAGATATAGAATCCCCGGCGGCAGTTACGGTTGCATGTATAGAAATACGAAGATTCCTCACAGACATTATAACAAAAAAAGACACGGATGTGGTAATATCCACACTGCGAAAGGGATCATGGATAATTGATGACATTATTAAGATACGTAACCTGAAAGTTATACACTACACAAATGAAAATATTGAAAAAGTGCCTTCGACCGATCTTCTCGACAAAAATATTCTTATTTTTGATGATTCTATTCATAGTGGGCAAAGTGTCATTAATGTTTTATCTAAAATTAATAAAACAGATGATGTTCGTGCTGCGTGCATAACGATAAATGATGAAGCTTTGGAAAAAATAGAGGAATGCGGCATTGAGATTGAGTACCTTGAAAAATTCAAAGACTATTACAAGTATGGAGATAACGGAGAACTCATTCCTGGCTGCCAGGCATATTATTATGCCTATTTTATGATGCCGTATATAAGCAACCTAAGCGTGAACTATAGTCCGGATTATAAGAGCCTCTCTATTTCAGTTGAGGGGGGTTTACCGAAAGACCTCAAAAGCATGACTGATTCGATCATTAGTGCTATTGAAGAAAGCTGTCAAAACAGTTCATATGAGGTAGACAATACGATGTACACGAGGCGTGTATCTTTACATATTAACGGAAAATGCTTATGCCGTTACCTTTCTGAGCTTAAGATCCCTTACGAAACGGACATATCAAAGCTCAGAATCTCTGCATCGATTTACGGGAATTACTCAGAGATTGTAGTAACGCCGATGTTTTGCCCGATCTGCGAGGATGTGGATGGTATTGATCTTAAGAACCTGCCCTTCCTCCTTAGTGAAAGATTCATCGCAGACAATTGTGGAAAAATAATAAACAGCCTAACAACAAACGGATTCAGCGTTGTTAAAAAGAATATAATAGTCGGCACTGCAGGCAATAATGACGCACAGCTGAGGTAAATTTCATGAGCGGCGACGAATACATTCTTGCTCGGATAGACGTCGTTGCATTCTCAACGCTATCAAAATCAGTTCCTAGAACAGATGACGTTTTCGATGCGATAGAAGCGCTTTTGTCCACTTCAAACGAAGAAATCAGACGTCAAAACGCATCCAGAAAAAAGGATTTCAAGCTTGAGGCCAGATTATATGGAGATACTATCGACATATACTTCAAGACGGGGGACTGTGACCATGGTTTGATTCTTATGTTGTGTGATGTCGTGGCCAAAACACAGAAAGAGGCCCTGTGCCATGGACTTTTTATCAAAGGTTCAATCGTAAAAGGACGCCTGCGCATTACTGATGAGGGATTCACGGGGTCGGCAATGGTAACCGCCCACGACATGGAACAAGCCTGCCAATATTCATGCATTGTCCTTGCGGATAATGTTCTGGAGCTTATTAATGAGGTGGCGCAGGAAAAATTCATTACAAACCAAGATATTATCAATTTCACAAAGAACATTACTGTCGACCGCCACTTTCTGAACTATCTGGAGGCATGCCCGTTCGGGTTTTGGAAAACTATAAAGCCAGATTTAAAAGTCCATAGGGAATCGCTTATTTCAGCGATTGAACGATACAACAGCATTCTGCCGGATGATCCTGCAAAACGTAAGAATTATATTGGAATGTATGAACACTCTTTGAAAAACCATAACAGAGTGTGCGAAGAACATGGTGCACGGGAAGAACTGATCGTATTCAGAACCGAACAAATAAACGGAATCACAACCATAAACATCCAAGAACCAGACCAAGAGATAATTATTATATAACAGCCCCTATTCGAACAATATATGACAGAAAGGATGTCTGAATTGGAGCGCAGCACGCGGGAAACGAACGTTTCGGTTAAACTGAACATCGACGGCAGCGGCAGGTTCGACGTCGAATGCGGCATACAGTTCCTTAAGCACATGGTGGAAACGCTTGCAAGGTACGGTTCTTTCGATATCTCCATGAAAGCATCCGGCGATGACGACCACCACATCATTGAGGATGCGGCGATAACTCTGGGAACGGCTTTCAAGAAGGCCCTTGACGATAAACCGGTGGAAAGGATGTCGACCGTCGTCATCCCGATGGACGATGCTTTGGTGATGGTGTCGGTGGATATAATCGAAAGGCCTTTCGCGGACATCGACTGTCCCGATCAGCTGTACCGCCACTTCCTGCGGAGCTTTGCGATGTCTTCGGGAATAACGCTGCACGTGGTGCAGATGAGAGGATTCGATGACCACCACATCATCGAGGCGACCTTCAAAGCACTCGGCACGGCGCTGAGGAATGCCGCTACACAGAGAAAAACGGAACTCAGTACGAAGGACAGACCGAGGGTGAGCTGAATGGCCGCAAAGAAGATCATCCCGTGCCTTGATATGAAGGACGGAAGGGTCGTAAAAGGCGTCAATTTCGTTGACCTTAAGGACATAGGATCCCCTCCGCAGCTGGCGGAGGACTACAGCAATCAGGGAGCGGACGAGGTGGCCTTCCTTGACCTGGCGGCCTCTCTTGAGGGAAGACAGACCACTCTCCGCCTGGTCTCCGAGACCTCAAAAAGGGTGTCCGTCCCTTTTACGGTCGGCGGCGGGATAAGGAACACAGACGATGTGGGCGAGGTCCTTAACGCCGGCGCGGACAAGGTGTCCATCAACACCGCCGCGATAGGAAACCCTGACATAATCTCGGAATCGGCGGAAAGGTTCGGAAGACACCGCATAGTGATCGCGATAGACGCAAAAATGGTCGGCGGCCGCTGGGAAGTAGTTACCCACGGAGGCACAAGATCCGCCGGTCTCGAAGTGGTGGAGTGGGCTAAGAAGGTCGAGGACCTCGGCGCGGGAGAGATCCTGCTGACGTCCGTGGACGCGGACGGCGTGAAGGACGGATACGATATTCCGCTGAACAAGGCCGTCGCCGACGAGGTGGACATACCTGTGACGGCATCCGGAGGGTGCGGGAAGATAGAGGACTTCTACGAAGTGTTCTCGCAGACGGATGTAGCCTCCGCGCTGGCCGCGTCGGCTTTCCACTACAAACTGTTCACGATCGGAGAAGTGAAGGAATATCTGAAAGATATGGGGGTTCCGGTGAGATGGCCGAACTGAAGTTCGACAAGGACGGGCTGATACCGGTAGTCGTCCAGGACCACCTGACCAACGAAGTACTGATGGTGGCTTGGGCTAACAGAGAGGCCTTCGAGCTTATGAAAAGCACGGGCAACACGCACTTCTGGTCAAGGAGCAGACAGAAACTCTGGATGAAAGGAGAGGAGTCCGGACATGTTCAGAGGATCATCTCGATCCAGACCGACTGCGATGTGGACACTCTGCTTGTAAGGGTGGAGCAGACCGGCCCCGCCTGTCATACCGGCTCCCCGTCGTGTTTCTCTGAAACAATATACGGATCGCTGGACCAAACAATGAACATAATCCCGGAATTGAAGAGGGTGCTTATCGACAGGCTGGAGAACCCTGCGGAAGGAAGCTACACCTGCCTCCTGTACTCGGATGAGAACAAGATGTGCAAGAAGGTCATCGAAGAGGCCGGGGAGTTCACGCTGGCACTCAAGGACGGGGACGATGACGCTGCGGCCTGGGAACTGGCGGATCTGATATACCACACGATGGTTGCCGTGACGAAATCCGGGCTTCCGATGGAAAAGGTTTACGAAAAACTTGCGGAGAGGAAAAAATGAGAATAGACCTGCACACCCACACGATATTCAGCGACGGGGAGCTGACGCCTTCCGAACTCGTGTGCCGCGCCATGGAACTCGGGCACACTGCGGTCGCGCTTACTGACCACGTTGACGCCACAAACATAGATATCGTTGTCCCCGGCCTGGTCAAGGCCGCCGAACTCAGCAGCGATTACATCACCGTAATTCCGGGGGTCGAACTGACGTACGTGCCGCCGTCTAAGATAGATACGATGGCAAAAAGGGCAAAGGCCCTCGGTGCTGAGATTGTGGTCGTGCACGGGGAGACCGTCGTTGAACCGGTGCCTCCGAAGACCAACCTGAAAGCGGCAATGAGCCCCAACGTTGACATACTGGCACATCCGGGCCTCATAACATATGAGGAGGCCAAGTTCGCCGCTGGTAATAACGTTGCGCTAGAGATAACCGGACGCGCGGGACATAACATAACCAACGGACATGTCGCGAACATCGCGAGAATGTCCGGCGCAAAGCTGGTGGTCAACTCCGACGCACACACCGTAGGCAATCTCATGGACGAAAGGATGGCGATGACAGTCGCGATGGGCGCCGGCCTCACTGAGGAAGAGATCAGAAAGGCGCTCAACGACACCCCTTACGAAATGATCAAACACCTGATAAAGTGAGTCCGCGTCAGCCGGACTCCAGGTCCTTTCTCAGCTCTTCGATGAGTTCTTCGAGATAACATTCCCTTCCCTCGTCTTTGCACTCCTCGTATTCTTTCAGGAGCATGGCGTACATCTCTTTTTTCGATAATGTTTCCGTCTCTTTGCCGAAACAGTAGGGACACATCGTACGGCACAAAAAGCAGCTCATTTCCCATTTTTTATCTACCATCTTAAAACAGACGTTGTCGCATTTCTTATTCCCGAATGAAGCATGATCGCCCAATGCTCCCGACGGGCACGCCTCGACGCATATGTTGCAGTTATCGCAGATCCTGTATTGCGCTTTCTCATCCGGAACCAGATCCGCATCGGTCAGAACGGCGGTGAACCAGAGGAGGTTCCCGTATCGGTCGTTGGTGAGCAGATAGTTTCGGCCGATGATCCCGAGCCCGGCCAGCTCCGCCGCATGTTTCAGAGAGATGTGGCCGTAGTTCTTGCCATCAATGAACTTGCCCCCGCAGCCGCTTATATCTTTTGCTTTGTACCCGTCGCTTTTTATCTGTTTTGCCACTTCTTTTGCTATGCCGTTCGTTTTTTCTATTACCTCTTTGCGGGCCAGTGTATATTCGGCATTGCTCTTCAAAGCTTCCTGCGGGAACGGCGCCCCGAAAACGATCACAGACAAGCACCCTTCTAAATGATCTGAGGGCTTGAAACCATCCAGCGACATAATGAAATCTTTGGAAGCGGCTATGCCGACCACGGCAGCCCCCGCTTTCAATCCGTACTCTTTCACCACCTCGCTGTTTATCTCGGTCATATTTCCACTTTCTGCATATTGGAACGTTTACTTCGCTGACTGTCTTGCGCTTTTCCAAAATGCGGTCTGGATATCAGTTATGCCATATAAACTGGCATCGGCAGCGTATGTTCGCGGGTAAGGATCATTACCGTCGAAACAGAAGGGGCCTGATGTTCTGGCCATTATCGGCCAAAACATCGTCCTTTTATATTCTTATTAGAATCCCCGGGACATGCCCAAAATAGCCATAATCGGAGGTACCGGCATATACAACCCAGATTCCTTCGAGACGATTAAGACCGTTTTTCCTGACACGCCGTACGGCAAGCCTTCCGACGAGATAATGATCGGAAGGATCGCGGGCGTCGAGGTAGCGTTCCTGTTCCGCCACGGGAGGTCCGGTCAGCATCCTCCGTCAAGCGTTCCGTACAGAGCGAACATGTGGGCACTGAGGGAGCTTGGATGTTCATTCGTGATATCGGCCTGCGCGGTGGGTTCGCTCCAGATCGAGTATGCACCCGGAGACCTTGTCATTCCGACACAGTTCGTCGATCTCACGAAGAAAAGAGAGTACACGTTCTTTGACCGTAAGGTTATCCACATATCTATGCCGGACCCGTTCTGCGGCTATCTGAACAGGATATTCGATACCGCCGCTGAAGAGATGGGCATCAGCCACCACCTTGGCGGAGCATATGTATGCATAGAGGGGCCCAGGTTCTCCACCCGGGCAGAAAGCAGGATGTTCAGACAGTTCGGGGACATCATAGGAATGACGCTCGTTCCGGAGTGCCAGCTTGCGAGAGAGCTCGGCATGTGCTACTGCAGCCTTGCGACCGTGACCGACTATGACGTATGGCATGAGGAAGACGTCAGCATAGAGATGGTCAAAAAAACAATGAACGAATGCCTTGCGAAGGTGCTGAGGCTCCTTGAGCTCGGCCTTCCGAGGATCGGGGAGAGCGACTGCGATTGCATTGAGGCCGCCAAAGGATGCGGCGCCCTCTGATAACACTCATGAGAATAATCTTCAAAGGGATCGTTCAAGGGGTCGGGTTCAGGCCGGCCGTCTACAGAACGGCCTCAAAGCTGGGTCTTTCGGGAAAGGTGTGGAACGACGGCTCCGATGCCGTTGTCGACGTGGATGACGGAGAGAGATTCCTCGATTCGTTCTTACCGAACCTTCCTCCCCTGGCACGATTGGACGACATAGTAAGGATAGAAACGCCCGCTCCCCGCATGGGCGGCTTTCATATATCCGCTTCTCAAAGAGGTTCGTCCGGTATGTCCATACCTTCGGATATCGCCGTATGCGGAGACTGCCTCGAAGACATGATAAAAGGCAGAAGGTCCGGATATCCCTTCACATCCTGCACGAAGTGCGGACCGAGGTTCACCCTGCTGGGCGGTCTCCCTTACGACCGCGTCTCCACTTCAATGAAAGATTTCGAACCGTGCCCGGAATGCCGCTCGGAATACGGGGGGCCGGCTGACAGAAGGTTCCATCACCAGACCGTATGCTGCCCGAGCTGCGGGCCGTCCTACCGGCTGATCGGCAAGGGCCGTCTGGCTATCCGCAGCGAACCGATAACAAAGTTCGCAGATATGCTCTCCGGGGGAAAGATCGGGATAATGAAAAGCTGGGGCGGCATGCACATATGCTGCGCTTTGAACAACATTACGAGGCTGAGAGAATGGTACGGAAGGAAGCAAAAGCCTTTTGCGGTCATGGTAAGGGACGAGGATGCCGTTCTAAGATACGGCAGCCCGACTGATAAGGAATTGGAGAACATACGATCCCCCCACAGGCCGATCGTGCTGGTAAGAAAGAAGCGCTCCGATCTCGCCGATCTCCTCTCTCCCGGCCTGGACAACATAGGCGTCTTCCTTCCGTATACGGGGGCCCAGCACCTCCTGTTCAGGCACTTGGAGGACGATGCTTTGATAATGACGTCCGCGAACATACCGGGCGAACCTATGATAGTTGATGACCATGAGATCATGGAACTCGGCGCGGACATGTACCTGATCCATGATCAGCGCATATTGAACAGGGCCGACGACAGCGTGCTCAGGATGTTCGGCGACAGGACATTCTTCATAAGAAGATCCAGAGGACATGTCCCTTCATGTATTCAGACGGCACTGAGGGGGTCTGCTGTGGCGGTCGGGGCGCAGGAGAATCTGACCGGATCGATAGCCGCCGACGGGCGGATACACCCGACGCAGCACATCGGCGACGGGGAAGGCGTGGGGGTCGCAGATTATTTGGAAGAAGCGATCAGGACCCACATCCGGCTGCTGGGGTGCCGGCCGGAGATCGTCGCCATGGATCTCCATCCTGGATACGTCAGCAGAGGGCTTGCGAAAAGGCTCTCTGAAGAATACGGCTCGGAGCTTATCGAGGTGCAGCACCACTGGGCGCATGCCGCTTCGCTCATGGCTGACAATGACATTAACGGCGTGGCGGCGCTGACCCTGGACGGCAGCGGCTACGGAACGGACGGCACAGTGTGGGGAGGCGAGGTCCTCGCGGCAGACCTTTCATCGTTCTCCAGGGTCGCAAGGCTGGAGGGCATACCTCTTCTGGGATCTGAAAAAGCCCTGTACGATCTGAGGAGATTAAGGTTTGCGATCGACGCCATGAACGGCGAAGAGAACAACTCTTTCCCAGAGAACGAGGCGGATGTTCTCATGAAAATGATGAACAAAAGCGTTAAATGCTCGTCAATGGGGAGGCTGATGGACGCGATATCATATTCGCTCGGGATATGTTCCGTCCGGACGTACGACGGGGAACCCGCGATGAAACTGGAACCTCTGCTGGCATCCGGGAAACTGATACCTGGATTCGAGACGGAGGTCAAAGCGGGCGAAGTGGGGACGGCCGATCTGTTCTCCAGGATCAGGAAGGATGACGACCCTGCGGATATTGCCTATTCGATCATCTACAACGTGATGAAATGTCTCACTGAAAGCGCGGTCGACACCGCCGATTCGGAAGGCATCGGCCCCCTCGGCATAACCGGCGGGGTCTCGTACAATTCGTCCGTATGCAGAATGTTTTCGGAGATCGCAAAGGATTCCGGACATGAATTAATATTCCACCAGAACGTTCCCAACGGTGACGGCGGAGTGTCGGTCGGACAAGCCGCGATAGCTCTTAAGAGGATACAATGAACACCCTATTCGTACTTCTTGACGGAATGGAGGATGACCCTAATCCTGTTCTCGACGGAAAAAAGCCGTTCGAAGTGGCGAAGATGCCTTTCATGTATGAAAAGGCGGGCCATAAGTTCTATACGACCGGAAGGGGATATACCCAGCTGTTCCTCAACGAATTCTTCACCGGCCACCCTCCGGAGCTGCCGAGGGCCGTGCTGGAAGCGATCGGGCTCGGCATGGACATCTCCGGCCGCCGGACGGCATACAGGCTGAGTCCGGCGGAGATAAAGGACGGGATGATACATTGGTCATATCATGCTCATCTTTTCTGCGACAGGCTTATGCCAGTGATGATGAACAACCTCCACATACTGGACGAATATGATCCGGAGATCAAGTTCTTCTTGAACGGCAGGGCGGTCCTGACCATGGAATGCGACGATATCCCGGACCTGCCTGCGCCTCCTGTGGACGCCCCGTTCAAGGAGGTCCCCGGAGCCCTGGGCAGATTCGTTATGAAGGTGGCCGAAGATATGAACGGGATAACGGATTACCCCTGGGGGTGCGGCAGGTTCACTAAGCAGTATCCCCCCTTCGGATGCCTCGGAAACATGACCGCGATATCGGACAGCCCGACCGCTCTGGGTGTGGCGGCGTCATTGGGCCATGAGATACACCTTATCGATGAGGTGGAGGACAGATTCCCGGTGGCGAAAAAAGCCCTGGAGAAGGGGAATGTTTTCCTACATATCGACGAGGTTGACGAATACAGTCATCAGAAAGACCCTTACAAAAAGATAGAGATACTGGAAAGGACGGACCGCCTTATGGAAAGATATTTCCATGATGCGGAACGCGTGGTGTACTTCGTAGACCACGGAACATCCTGCGTCACGGGCGAACACATAATTATGAATGTGCCTTTCTGGACAAATATTGAGACGGATATGTCCGGAGAAGGGTTGGTCCCTCTCGACCAGGTCATTCCCCGGCTGATGAGATAAGGTGAACCAATGTCGAAAACGGAACTGCCGCCCTCGCTTAGCATATACGGTAACGAAAGGATCGCAAAGGATATACTCTCCAGAATATGGGGTAAGAGGGGGGTTTTCACCTGCACCGTCGCCAACACGCTGACATCTACCATACCGGGGATATCCGATGCGGGAGATACGCCGGAGCTGACGATGTTCACTCCGGCGGCGGATGCGGAACTTTTGGTATTGGGGAAGACGATCTGCATGAAGGGCATCCCGATAAACCCGGGCGGGATACCTACTCCCGCAACCCTTACCAAGGCCGCACTGGAGATCTCCGACATGCCTTTTTTCATCGTCAACGGCGGCTGCAAGATCAGACCTAATCTCCCTTGCATAGAGGTGGGCGGAGAATGCGGCGACTATGTCACGTCCGGAAAGGCTGTTTCTGATGTCAAGAAAGTCTTCGATAACGGGAAGGTCCTCGGTGAGATGCTGTCCCACGGTTCTGACTTCATTGTGGTGAGCGAAAGCTGCGCCGGAGGGACAACGACCGCGCTCGCAGTCCTTCTGGCTATGGGGATCGTAAAAGAAAACCTTGTCAGCAGCAGCTCGCCGAACAACCCGCGCGAACTCAAGATGAAGACGGTCGCGGAAGGCCTGAAGGCCGCCGGCATAGAGGTCGGAGATCTTGCGGACAACCCTCTGAAAGCGATCGAACTCGTGGGGGATCCGATGATGCCCGCGAACGTGGGGATCATACTGGGAGCGGCCAAGCGCGTCCCGGTCATCATAGGAGGCGGGACCCAGATGGCGGCTGTCATCGCCGCTGCGGTAAAGCTTGACCCGAGCATCGTGGGGAACATATTCCAAGGCACGACAAGATGGCTGATGGAAGACCCGAACTCGAACATGTCCAAGATAATGGATTCCATATCTCCGGACGTGCCCATCGTCTATGTGAACATGGATTATTCCTCAAGCCCGTACGAGGGACTTCAGGCATACGAATGGGGGTATATCAAAGAAGGAGTGGGCTGCGGGGGATCATCCGTTGCGGCCATTGTGCAAAGTTCCGGAGAGGTCACCTGCACGGACCTGCTGGACAGGGTGCATGATATTTACAGAAAAATAATGAACTTCGATTAAGCTCCGACGTCGGACCTCAGTACAGCTTGGTCCACGATCTTCCTTGCCTGATTGAGCTCTTCCTGAGTGTTCACATTGACGGCGAACTCTTTGCAATCCGTCTCATAGAAGGATTCCTGGAGATATACCCCCCGGAGGGTCTTTTCCCTGTCCATAATGGAAACACCCGAGACCACACAGCTTGAGCCATAATAGTCTCTGGTGTAAGAAGGTTTGATATTGAGTTTTTCAAAAGCTCTTTTGTCAATGATGGCAATAAGCGATTCCATATCCTTCGCATCGAACGCCGCTATGAATCTGTCCAGCTCCTCTGTTGAGAAGAAGGGAAGGTCCGACGGGCATGTGAGGACGAATTTTCCCTCAAGGATCCTGAAGGAATCATGCAGATCCCCCATATAGTCCTCTCCGGATGTCATCGTCGTCTCCACACATATGTCCTTCAGGTACTTCTCTGTCTCAAGCGTGTTATCGCTTACGGACACCAAGATCCTGTCAATGTTCTTGGAGCCTGAAAGCGCATCAATCACTCTCTTGATGACAGGCTTGCCCCCGATGATCTGCATGGGCTTCTCTATGCCGCATGCTCCCATCCGGGTGCCTTTCCCTCCAGCGTTGATCAATGCCTGCATGTGACCTCAGAAGAGCAACCCCGGCCAATTCGGCAGTGTATAGAATCCTACTATGAGCAGTGCTACGAAGAGTATCATCACTCTCGATATCTCATTGGCGGCGCCTAGGACATCCCCATTCACGAAGCCGAACTTCTTGTTCGATAGATAGGCAACGAGCCACCCTACGAATATCGAGGACACAGCAGCCCCTGCTATGAGCAATGCGGCCGATATCATAGGCACCGAGGTCCACATTCCGCTAACACCAGCGCTTGACTCTATCAGTCCCATTATCAAATATCCAGCGAATGCGAATCCTGCAGATACGATGGTTGACATAAGCAGAGTCTGGAAATTTGCATTCCTTACCTGTTCGGATGCCATTCCTGTGCCTGGTTCTCCGAAGGCCGCAGCCGCCACAATGGCATTCTTTACGAATACCTCTGTGATCACTATAACCGCAGCTAATAAGAAAGCGGCCCATATCCCACTTATTGCGGAGATTGTCGCAATGACCACTATAAGCGCTATGCCAAGTCCGCCTGCGCCGATCCTTGTGTCCTTGAGGGCTTTGACACAGTCTTCCTTGTCTCCGCTGGCAACCATCCCATCGCCGAAGTCTACGAGTCCGTCAAAATGAAGGAACTTCGATAAGATGTATATCGTTGCCAGAATGGCAACAGCGACCATTGCTTCGGCGCGTATTAGATCTACAAACACAACTCCGATGACAGAGGCGATCAGACCTATGATGAGCCCTGCGATCGGAATAAGGTAGAGATTCTTGTTCATGGCATTGATCTCTTTCCCGCCGACGTTCAATTTGAACAACGTGAAGAATGATATGACCCCTTTTATTGCATCCAAAGGCCCTCCGGCCGGCGCGTCTTCCATTTGAGGTTCGCGCTTTCGCGGCTCTTTCGCCTGTTTCTGTTCAAACGGAGACGGCCTTTCGTATGCCGGCCTCTGCTCGGGCTCCTCATATGCGGGCCTGTATTCGGGCTCTTGTGCGGGCCTCTGCACCGGTTCCTCATACGCCGGCCTCTGTACGGGCTCTGGCGGAGGCGCCGTGCGTACCGGTTCCGGCGGAGGCGGGGGCCTCGACGGCTGTACTGGCGCGGGTTTCGGTTCCGGCCTTGGCTGGGCTGGCGCCGCCGCGGGTTCGCGCGCCGGAGCCTGCTGCGTCTGTCTCTGCGGTGCTGCTTGTTTCGGCGGCTCCGGTGCGGGTGGTTTTGGCTCTGGCTTTGGCTCAGGTTTAGGTTCCGGTTTTGGCTCAGGTTTGGTTTCCTGTTTAGGCTCCGGCTTCGGTTCCGGCTTCGGTTCCGGTTTTGGCTCTGATTTGGGCTCAGGTTTAGGTTCCGGTTTTGGCTCCGGCTTTACCTTAAAATCTGCCGCGCTCATTTTCTTGAAGACTCTGGGCTCCCTCCTGGCGCCTACTGGCTCTTCTTCAGGAGGTGTTACTGCTTCCGCATCCGGCTCCTTATTGGCTGCATCTGCGGTATCTTTTGCTGAAACTTGCCCATCCATCCCTTGATCCTCGGTCTTTTTCTGAACCTCGGACCCATCATCATGTTGAACGGAGATGCCCGAGAAGGCGCCTTCGTTCCCCAACTGGTCATTAGTTTCATCTGGCATATTACCAGATGTAAAGCGACTGGAGATAATATAATACCTCCCATCAGAATTGCTCGTCGAACATATCCGTATATACCGACGACATCACGCCGCCTATCAGTCCGCACAGCATGTCATCCATGAACGGACCTAGTTTCGATATCACTCCCGGCTTGTGTCTGTCGAAGCGGTGGAACTCGAATACGCCTCTCGTTCCTGCGATGTACTGGGCTATCTGCATGCCGATTATCTCGTCGGCTATCAGGTGGATGGGGTCTTCCGCGAACATCCCCCTCGGCATCGCGCATATGCAGTCCTTGGTCCCTATGTCCTCCAGAGCGACCGCGCCCTGGATGAGCGATGAGATATTGATATCGCTGGACAGAATGTCCAGCTTTGACCCGAATCTTCTTTCCAGGTCGTCGGTGTCCCACGCTGGGTTAGGGATGTACAGTTCCAGCGCGGCCTCCCACATAAGCTCTTTCGTTATACCTCTTCCTTTCAGAACATCCAGGAACGTGCCCATGTACGGGAAGTCCCCTCTCTTCACAAGATTGCTTATAACGGCCGCCTTAACGGACCTCGCCATCGATATACCCAGCGGCACACCGGTGCCGGCATATTTCTCTTTCTCGTCGCCTGCAGGCGACACTATCGCGATCGCGTCCGAAGTGGTTCCCGTCTCTCTGTACCCGAGTATGCCCATCGCAGCGGATTTCGCCTCGATCATGGGCATCATGATGTTGACCTTTGCGGCGTCCGTCAGAGGCACGGGAGATATCCCTATGATATTTATCGTCCCGCCGACCAGCATCCTGTACCTTTCCTGAGAGATCCTGAATCTTTCTTCCCAGTTCTCCAGAAGCTCCCCGGCGACGACGTGGTTGCTCAGTCCCGCCGTCACCGCCGCAAACGTCTCATAACCTTCGTGATCTGTCTCAACCGTCGAGAACACATACTTCACCTCGGCGGCTGTCATGAACCCAACCGCATGTTCCGGTATCTTATGCTTCTCCATCGTCCTCTTTACGTCGGGAAGGGGATCGTCGGTAACATAATGGTGCGGTACCTGCATGATGAAAAGTGTGTCGGTGACCGTATGTCCGCTGTTCGTTACCGCACTGCTCAGAACCTCCATTCTTTCCGTCAGGTATACGACTGCCGTTGCCATATCCCCGTCCTCGAATATCTTTACATCCTTCACATACCTCATACTATCATCCTCAGCAGGTCAAATATCCTATCCTCTATGAACACCTGTATATGTATTCCAATGAATACAAAGAACAGGAGCGTTGCCGTCAATATGAACAGCATGGAAATACGTTCGACCAGTTTATAACATCTGGTCACGTCGTCGATCGACGGCAGGTCCCCGCTTCCCATCACATAGACATCCTTTTTTTCCATGGATATCCCCATTGCGCATGCGACCGCCGTCATCGGCCATCCGCTGTTCGGGCTGGGGGTCTTTGAGTGTTCCTCTTTTGCTGCCTTGAACACTCCTTTATGATCATAACCGAATATCCAGGCTGCCAACGCGACGAACGCCGGAGATATCCTCGACGTCAGAAATCCGAGGACATCGTCGAACTTCGCGACGAAGAATCCAAGGTTCCCATACTTGTCATTCAGATAGCCCCACATCGCATCCATCAGGTTCGCGCACCTGAACATGACCGCTCCGGTCATCCCGAACAATCCGAAATAGAACGCAGGGGACATAGCGCTGTCCACCAGGTTCTCGGATATGGTCTCGCAGCATGCGGAGGTTATGTGCTCCTCATCCAAACTGCCGGCGTCCCTGCTGACTATCATCTGCACTTTCTCCCTTGCGGATCGGATGTCTCCCATTCTCAGATCGTTCTGTATCGGAGCGCAGTGGTGGCGGAAAGAGAACACCGCAAACGTTATCTTGAACATGAATGCGATGACGATTATCCAAACGATCTCCCCCAAGGTCGCTGTTATGCCGACGGCCTCCCACTGGTATCCGTCAAGGCAGTTGCGGACGAGGCTGCATATCACCATGATGGCAAACCAGAAAACAAAGAACACCAGCATGTATGAGAAGAACCCTTTCGCTTTCGTCCATTTGGAAGTTCTGTTCTTCACCCTCTTATCCAGGAAGCCGACGAAGTTGCCTATCCACCTTAGGAGGTGATACCTGTTCGGCAATTCCCCCACTCTGTCGATGACCAATGCGATGACGACTATCAGTACCGCGGACAGCCACAGCTCCATCGTCTCACTCCAAATGCCTCATGGAATTCCCGACGGCCTTAACGAACATCTCGTTGCGCTCCCTGTCCTTAACGCTGAATCTCACGTAATGATCGAATCTGCCGCCGAAGGACGCACAGTCCCTTACCATTACTTTCTCTTTCAGCATGAGCTTTTGGAACTCCGAGCATCTTATCCCCAGTTCCTTCAGGGAGCAGAAGTAAAAGAAGGAGTCCGATATCTTCCCGGCCGGGAATCCTATCTCGTTCAGACGGGAATTCATCACTTTTGATTCCTCAGCCATCACCGCGGCGGCTTTCCTCACGTATCCTGTGTGTTCAGACATAAGGATCCTCGCGACATTCTGCTCTATCTGGCCGACGTTCCAGGTCATCCTTATCTTGTCCATCTCTTCTATCAAGGGAGCGGATGCGGCGCCGTAACCTATCCTTATGCCGGGTATTGCGAAGGATTTAGTAAGGGAGCCTGCGACGACGAGGTTGTCGTACTCCCTTACATACTTCATGCATGATATCTCCTCGTGGTCAGGAACGAGTTCCAGGAGCGTCTCGTCAAGGAATACCAGCACGCCTTCGTCACTGCATTCTTTGACCATCTCCAATATCTTCCGCCTCGGCTCGATCCTTCCGGTCGGATTGTTCGGGTTACAGATGTACAGCGCCCTGGCCCCGCTTTTCAGCAGGGAGGATATGCGCTCCCCGTTCATTCTGAAGTCCTCTTCCTCGGCAAGCTCGTTGTAAACCACATCAATGCCTGCTACTCTGCACTGTTGGGAATATTCCGCGAACGACGGTCTGTTGATGACCGCTCTCTCTCCCCTTTCAATGAATGCGTTGGGGAAATTCCTTATGATCTCCGACGACCCCGCGCCTATTGCGATGTTCTCCTCTTTGAGAGAGAATATCTTCGAGAGAGCATCCTTCAGCTCGGTACAGTTGTCATCCGGATAGTGTCCGATGTCATCCATGGCCGTCGCGATTATCTCCGGGAGGCATTCGGGAGGCCCGAAAGGGTTCAGATTGTGGCTGTAATCCTCTATTCCCTCCATCTTCCATGCCTGTCCGCCGTGGACGGTCTTCGGGATCCCCCCCAGAGCCTCTCTTCCGCGCCTCATCTGATATCACTGCTGTATCGTGGTTGGATTATTAATCCTATGTTACATAATTCCATTGTTTACTATAAAATCCCTCATCTTTTTTAACGAGAATGCCGCCTTTCAATCATCATTGCCGGAGTGATATCGATAGACGAAAGCGGCTTCCAAGAGTTCTGCCAATGACCCGAATTCGTATTCCGCACCAAAGCTGACATTGCTTGCGTCTCCGAGGCAGAATATGCCGCCCGCCCACCGCAGAACATCCATATCACGCCGGGCTATCCACAGTTCTCCGTATTCCCACCACTCGAAGATCATCTCATCGTCGCATGCGTGAAGTTCAAAACTGTCCAGACAAGGGACGCCGTTCGTTATCATGTAGAACTCAACGAGCTGTTCCGTGACCTCCGCAGGTATGTTCCTTTCGGCGGTGCGACGTTTGAGTATATCGATCGCGGTCTTGTCCGCAGGGCGTATTTCTTTCCCATATTCCATAAAAAGAGGCTCGAGCAGATCCCTGATGCGTTTCTGAACACTCATATGATCACACCCGCTCCAGCACCTCCCCGATCTTGCCGCGGATGACAAGCGCGGCATTGCGCTCGCAGGACAATTCCGATTTGTTGATCAGGATCAGTTTATTGCCGCGGTAATATTGAAGAAGTCCGGCCGCTGGGTACACGTTCAGCGAGGTCCCGCCCACTATCAGAACGTCGGCGTCCCGTATCGCGCTGACGGCCTCCTCCAACACGTTCTGGTCCAGGGGCTCCTCGTACAGGACCACGTCCGGTTTGACAATCCCGTCGCATACGCATCGGGGAACGCCTCCGCTTTCCAAAATATGCTCCAGCGGATGTGCCGCTTTGCATGTCATACAAAAGTTGCGATGGACCGAGCCGTGCAGCTCATGAACGCATCTGCTTCCGGCCGTCTGGTGCAGACTGTCGATGTTCTGTGTGACCACCGCTTTCAGTTTTCCCTGCGACTCCAGCTCGGCCAGCTTGAAATGTGCCGCATTCGGCTTTGCGTCCGGATATATCATCTTGTCCCGGTAAAAACGATAGAATTCGGCGGTATTCTCCATGAAGAAGCTGTGCGACAGCATGGTTTCAGGCGGGTATGCATACTTTTGATTATACAGTCCGTCTGTGCTGCGGAAGTCCGGAATGCCGCTTTCTGTGGAAACGCCCGCACCGCCGAAGAATACGATATTGTCTGAATCATTGATGACGGATCTTAATTCTGAGATCTGGCTCTCCATTTCTATCTCCGGTTGTGCCGGCGGCCGTCCCGCCTTAGGCTGCTGCTGGCCGCACTAACTGCATACATGTAGCATGAGGGTTTATTATGCCAGCTTGGTTTTGCTGAGATTACCGGTTGTTGGGAAGTTCGGATTCGCCGACCTTTCTACCCCGGCGAATCCGGAACCGACCCGGTAGGAGGTGCGTATTTATGCGACGTCCGTCCGGTGTGATCCGGATCAGGATCGTTGTCATCCTCAGAGATATTGAGATCATTCTCGATCTTGATATTCCTTAAAGGGCAACCGAGCGGTTCACGTTGAGAACCCGGTCCCTTCGGGGGCCGTCACTCGCACCTTCCTTAATCCACATTGGCCGTGTGTTATATATTTTATTCCTCTGAGATCGGGCAGTTTGGGTCGGCGGCCCTGACTCAGAAATAATACCTTCCGGCGTACCTTTTGGGAAGCACGAAGAGCTCTCCGTCCTTGTCGAGACCGACAGACGCGCTCACTTCGTACACTTCCTGCAGAAGCTCTTCGGTGATCACTTCCTTCGGGTCCCCTATGGCATAGACCTTGCCTTGTTTCATTATTATGCACATGTCGCAGTATCTGGCCATAAGCGATATGTCATGTTCTGCGACAAGTACCGACATGTCCTTCTTGACCATGGCCGTGAGATACTCCATCACTTCCAGCTTGTATTTCATGTCCAGATGGGAGGTGGGTTCGTCCACGAGCATAAGCCGAGGCTCCTGGACGTAGGCTTTGGCGATGAGGGCACGCTGCCTCTCTCCCGAAGACAGCATGTTCAGGGGCCTGTCCCTCAGATGGAATACGCTGAATTTCTTCATAACTTCTTCCACGAGCGTCTCGTCCTCGTCGGTCTCCCACCAGACGTTCTTCAGATAAGGGTAACGTCCCAGCATCACCGTTTCATAGACGGTGAGACCGAAGCTTGCCCTCAGCTCGGCTGGAACATTGGATACCTTTCGGGCTATCTCCGCCGGGGTCTTGCTCAGAACGGACTCTCCGTCAATAAGCACATCGCCCGACGATATCTTGTGCATATGATTGATGCATCTCATCATCGTCGTCTTCCCGCAGCCGTTCGGACCTATCAGTCCGACAAGCATGCCCGGCTCTATGCAATATGAAACATCCTTCACCGCGTGGAATCCGTCCTCATATACCTTGTTCAGGTCTTTGAGCTCTAAAAGAGGGGCATCATCCTTCATACATCTTCCCCCTTCTTATCAGTAAATATGCGAAGACCGGCACACCGATCATCGTTGTTATGGCACCGACCGGCAGTTCCAAGCCCAGATAGAGCGTCCTTGATGCAAGGTCGGCAAGCATCATCAGCGCCCCGCCGAAGGCGATAGACGCCGGAAGCACCAGCCTATGGTCGCCTCCCAGCATCATGCGGCAGAGATGCGGTATCACTAATCCGACGAATCCAATTATCCCGACGAACGCCACGCAAAGTGACGTGAGTACGGACGCCATTATCAGCATCAGTCTGTTGAATCTTCGGACATTGAGGCCCATCTGCTGCGCCTGATCTTCCCCTAATAAGACTAGGTTGAACTCTTTCGCCCATATCAGCGGGACGAGAGACATTGCGAACCCAGGCAACAAAATAAGCCATACTTGATTCCATGAAACATTCGCAAATGAACCAAACAGCCATGTCAGGGCGTTGCTCACGCTTTGACCGGCCATAGACAGCATCAGCGTCTGTATGGCGGAGAATGCTAAACCGACCACCACGCCGGCTAAAACGTAATTGATCGATGATCTGCCTGCTCTTTCTGCTATGAACATGGTTATTGCAAACGCGACCAGGCCTCCGATCATTGCCGTTATAGCCGTCGCATATATCGAATGCGACGAAAAGAGTCCGAAGAATGTGAAATCAAATGCTATGACGGCGACGGCTGCCGTCCCCGCTCCCGCAGATACGCCCATTATATACGGGTCTACGAGAGGGTTCCTTATTATTGCCTGGTACATGCTCCCGGCGACCGATAATCCTATCCCGACGCCGAGCGCGGCGAGCGTCCTCGGTAGCCTGGATTCGAACACCCTTATTTCGTTGAGGTTCGACGGATCCGCTCCGCCGTGCGATATTGCTGAGAACAAAGACGAGAACATCTCCCCTATGGACATGGTTGCGTTATAACCTACACATAGACATGTAATAAAAACTGCGATCGTGACCGTTATGCCAAAAACCAGCACTACCAAAAGACGGTTCTTGCTGCGCTTGTTATGCCTCAGGTCCTCTCCGCCGAGGTAATGCCTCACGCTCTTTGAGATATAATTGAACGGTTTGTCCTCTTTTTTAACGAACCTGATCAGCAGATATACTGCGGCGAGTATCAGCAATATCACTGCAAGTATGATAGCCAGAGCGTAGATCAGAGGTTTCTCCGCCCCTCCGATGCCTCCGTATGAGGGGAAATTCCCGTACACAGCATTAACTCCAGAGTCGTTCCCTGCGTACACCCAGCCGTCGATCACCAACGGCGGAGCCATGCTGTAATTCGTCGGGGCCGTATCAGGCATCATGAACGTTCCTTTTATATTTCCATCGAGAGAGACCACATAAACAGGCTCCTTAAGGGAATAGCCTTGTATGTAGATCGTGTCGCCATTGACCAGCACCATCGGGGCCTTTACATTGGTAATCTCAGTGTTAAGCAGCTCATAATTCCCATTCAAATCAACCCTTGCCAGACCATTTGTTGCCGTGATATAAACTCCCTTGAATCCATCGCTATCGACGGGAAGAACATAGTTTGCAACCAGGCCGAACATATCCGTATTGAGTGTCCTTTCCGAAAGTTTGCTCCCGTCGAACGTATATATGCCGATACCTCCGACCATTGCGTTCAGGCCTCTCCCATCAGACACGCCGAAAATCAGCACATAACCTCCGTTCTCTTCGAACACCGATACCTGCTGAACGGATCCATAATCTCTTCCGTTGACCACTCTTGTATACACAGACGCCTGGTCGATTATTGACCCGTTGACCTTGTTGATCGCATACAGCGTTCCATTCAACGCACCTGCAAAGATGTAGTCGTCGTAAACTGTGTGAGAGAAGAAATATGCCGATCCTCCCATCTGTCTCGACCATATCAGATTTAGATCCAGATCGAAACAGTAAATCATTCCATTGGTTGAGCCGCAGTATATTACGCCGGAATCACATATAAGCGAGCCTGGACCAGTGTTGTAGGTACTTCCTGCAAGAGACGCGGTCGTGTTGGGAATCGCCCCCTGTCGATTCGCTATGTCTAAACTGCCGTATGTTTTATTGTTGAATGTCATTACGTTTGCGTTACCGGGTCCAGGACCTTCTTTCAGAGGGACCTTGAATATGTATCCGTATGAAGCGGGGATGTAGATGTAATCCCCGACAATGACCGGCGTAGACAGATCGAAATTCACCACGCTGGGGTACATGAAGTTAAACTCCCATACCTCTGCCCCCTCCATATCATAACAGGCGACCGTAGCATGCGCTGGAGATTTTGATGAGTTGTACTTTACAAAAACGTAGCCGTGTGCCAATAAAACTCCTGCCTGAACGCCCGCATCTCCGCCCCCATCCTGACGTGACCATTTCAATTCCGCCTCTCCTCCAGGAGCAGCGGTATCCTGAGCGCCGCTCTGTTGAGAATTGCCTCTTATCATTGTCCAAGCGGATGGGTTTTCCGGCGTCTCAACGGGCACCTGTCCATTTGGATAGAATCCGAGAGCGAGATATCCGCCGGTGTATTGAGAGGACGTGTCGGATATCGCTATCCATCTTCCGCCATCCCATTTATATGGGATCCATTTCGATGTTACCTTCACCCCTGTAGCGCCAGATGCGCTTAGGCTTCCTCCTGTAGATGACGATCCTATCGTTGTCTCAGATACCCCGTTCAGCGTGATCTTGCTTGCAGACGAACTGTAATCGAGTCCGCAGCCTGATGCCGCATTACGGAGCACGTCGTCTATTGTGCCTCCGGCATTGATGTCCGACCAGACCGTGTTTCCGTTCCCCATGTCGAAAAGGACCTTTTCGTTGCTTGGTTCGTCGGCATTGGCATCAAAGACGACCATCAAAGGAGTTATCATAAGCAACGCCGCAGCGGCCAACAGTGCGGTCTTTCGAACGTAGTTCCTAATATTTATCCCCCAGTTATTGTTTAAAGTCAAGATCTTTTGTAAAGGTGAGGAAGTCCCCGTAATCATTCCCAATATGTTTCGGGATTTCAAGGTCCGTGAAAACATTCGGGTGCAGTATGCGCGCCATTATCTCCATCAGCTGAATGAACCTTGGCCCGGGAAGAGTGGACATATATCCTGCAGCCTCGCTTACTAGGTATATATTCCCATTTTTATATGCATCGGTGGTCTTCCATTCCGCCGGAAGCGAGCTGATCATCGAATCATATTCTTGCGATGTGGACATGTAGTCCACTGTTAGCAGGACAATGAAAGAAGGGTTCGCCGATATTATCTGCTCCGAATTTATCTGTGCCCAGCCGGACAACGATGAAAAGACGTTGTTCCCGTTTACGATGGACGTGAGATCGCTGACATATGTGTATGAGCCTGAGACCCATGGAGATTTATCCGGAGCCAGTGCGAGCATCACATTCACATCTCTGGTCTGCGGCGATAGGGAGAACATTTCCGTCATCTCACTTACCGCATACTCGATGGAGTTTATGACCTCGGCGGCACGCATGTCGTACTCGATGGCCACTCCTGCGATGTAAATATTGTACATTATTTCCTGAACATTGCCACCGCCGTACATGAGCACTGCGTTGATGCCTATGTTCCTAAGCCTGTCCGTAATCAAGTGGTGAGTGTAAAGAGAACCGTCACAGAACACAATATCCGGCCTCTGGGCAGCGATCTGCTCAAAGCTTGGGTTAAGGTAGTCCCCCACTATCTTTATCTTGCCGTTGTTCTGACCTGAAACGACCGAGTCCGGATATATGCTGTACATATCCGTCCCCACAATGGCGTCTACCGCCCTGAGAGAGCCCATTATCTCCGTCATCGCGGGAGAAAGGGTTATGACCCTCTGCGCCTGCGGATATCCGTATACCGACCTTCCTGATTCATCTACGGCTACCGTCGGCGTTCCGTTCTCGTCGGTATATGCCCATGCGGCTATTGTGTAACGGGAGAGGTCCACGCTCTCTGGATCTTGTTCCTTTACCCACATAACGCTGTGGTTAGATATCGTCCATAGATTCCAGGTATACGCATAGTTCGACGATACGCCGTTGATCTCTTCAACTGTTCCGCCGTCTACTGTGTATGTAAAACCATTATTTTCGCAGGCGGTGCTCAGCGCATCGTATGGGTCAGAATCTTTCTGCATATCCATCTCTGTCCAAGTTACATTCCAATCCCCAAAATCGATCAAGAATCCGGATGCCTGGGGATGAGGTGCTTCTGTATTTGATGTAATAAAGGGGACGGTCAGAACGCCAACGGCCACTATCAGAAGAGAAAGTGCTGTTTTCAACCTGATAGCTTCCAATATCCGCCCTCCATATTTAAGAAAAAGCCGCCGAAGCGGCTGTTTTTATGCTATTTAAGCGAACGGCCCTCCATTTTTCCAACCAGACTTGGCATTCGGGTCCAGGTCTGGCTCATAAGTATCTGGATCAAATGTTGTCACGCCAAAGTAGAATATATTCTGTGACGTTGTCACGCCCGTTATACCTGTTCCCATCGCTTCCCAACCGTCAGAAATCGTACTGTCTGTATCTCCTGTCCATATGAACTGTGACCAACTTTCCCCGGTAGCATTCCAATCAGGTTCGACACCGTTGATTTCAACTATAAGTCCATCCATGCCTCCGCCTGATGTTATGTTATATGGTATTCCTTTTCCTTCTAGCGCTGCGCAGACTCCTTCATACGCATTGCTGCCCTCTCCGGACATCCATCCATTGGTCACTGTGGTTGTCTCATTGGCCCCATAATCGACATATAACCAATATGTGGTCACTTCGGATCCATTATCACCGTCTTTGTCATCACTATCTTTGTTCAGGAAGTAAATAGCTGCCGCGCATACTACCACAACTGCCACGATAGCTACAACAATGAACAAAAGCATGTTGCTTTTTCCTGCCATGTTTATCACCTAGGAATAATTTATCCTGCTGGACAAAAGTGTCACAATTGGTATATAATTTGTACCATATATCCAACAATGTTTTTGGTAGGTACGCCAAATTGTTTATTTAACTTTGAACTCGTTAAAAAATTCATTTCTAGTTCATAATAGTAACTTCTATTGTATTTTTTGAACCCCTGGAAGATCGGCATATGATCTGGCTATTACCTAAGCATTGCATGATCAATTAGTCGATGTTATTACCCCTATATAGAAAAAATAAAGCTGACGCCGAAGAGGCATTGTCATTTATGAGGCAAAGGGGCCTCCGTTCTGCCACCCCGACTGCACATTAGGGTCTAGAAGCACAACAAACTTGATCTCATGTTCGATGAAGACGAACCCAGTCACGCCCAGATAGAATATTGTTTCCGTCGAATGTTCCAGTATCCTGTTCTTGTCGCGCCATTCCGCATTTGAACCGCCGACCTTTGTCCACTCCCAAACATACCAGCTTTTACCGGCCGCGGTGTCCGGCCTTACGCCGTTGATAGAGATTATGAACTTATCGTGGTCTTCATCGAAGTCACACTTGATCTCATTTTCATCCAAGGCTTTGATGAACCCTCTGTACGCATTGTCGCTTTTCGCGGAGATCCACCCGTTCGGTGCTTCGCCCCCGTAATCCACATAGAACCAATATTCATTTACACTGGACGTGCTGTTTCTGTCATTGCTCCATACGATATACCCGGTCGCCGCGCAGATAACAAAGACGGCAACGATGACCGCTGGGAATGCGACTGTCTTTTTTGCCATTTTCATCACCTAAAGGGGTCTTCCCTTAAAGAAATATAAGGTCGAGCGGGATATATATAAGTATATGCATGCCAAATGAATCTCAATTTCTTTTAAACTTTGCCCAAAGAATATCTGCGGCCTATATTCAGGCGTCCCGCCCGTTCTATAAACATTATAAACGACATGACATATTCAGCAACATGGCGATACTTTCAGATAAGGACATACTTGACGGAATGAGATCGGGATACCTGGGGATCAGCGATTACCACGAGAGGGGGCTGACCCCTAACGGATACGACCTCAGGATATCGGAGATATCGATAAGGGGAGATCCGGAGACCAAGAAAGAAGGCGTCGTCAGGATACCTCCGAGGACGATGTTCTACGTCTCCACCATAGAAAGGGTGCGTATGCCCAAGGACATCTGCGCACAGCTGTGGATGAGGACCACATGGATCAGGAAAGGGTGCATCGGCGCGTTTGGGAAGATAGACGCGGGCTTCGAAGGAACGCTGACCCTCGGTGCGTACAACGCGACCGATGAGATCGTGGAGATACCTATAGGAGAAAGGTTCTGCCAGATGATATTCGAAACGCTGACCGGCGCTTCGGAAAAAGACTATGCCCAAAGGAGCGGTAACTATCAGGGGCAGACCGGCGTTACGCTTGACCCCGTGAAGAAGTGATTCAAACTTCTCTTCTGATATCAAGGACATAGACGCTCATTGTAGGCGAATATGTCTTCAGTTCCGATATGCAGCCGACGGATATCCCGAACCCAAGGGAGCCGGCGCCTTCCTTTATCTTTGATATAAGATCATCGAGCTCAGCTCTTTCGATCACTTTGTGAAGATGGATCGTGCCGCCGACCCTTGTCTTAGAAAGCGCGTTCGCGAGAAAGGAGTCGGCTGTCTGGGGCAGGTTCATGATCACCCTGTCCGCTTCGGGAAGTCCGATCATGACCTCGGCGGCGTCGCCTGTTATGGAGATTATGTTCTCTATGCGGTTGATCTCGGTGTTCCTTCTGGCGAACCTTTCCGCATCGGGATTGATATCAATTGAGTATATTATCTTCGGTCTGGCTCTTTTGCTTATGACCAATCCGAATGGGGCTACCCCTGCGAACATGTCAATTATCGTCTCCCCGTCCTTTACCAGGGACGCCACCCTTGCCCTTTCCGTTGCGAGCCTCGGATTGAAGTATACTTTCGACGGGTCCGTTATCATCCTGACCCCGAATTCCTTGTGCACCGTCTCGGAGCTTCCCTCGCCGGCTATCTGTTCAAGCTCCCTTATTCTCAGGTCCCCTTTGACCCCGGAGTCCATCATCACCGTCCTTATCGATGAGTTTACGGACATCATCGCCCCGCCGATCCGGTCCTTGTACGGCACAAGGACATCCGGGATCTTTATTATGGCCACGTCGCCGATGATGTCAAAGGAGGTGGGCAGTTCCCGCCTGAACTCCTCCGGTATGTCCAGTACCTCTTTGTAGTCGGCCGGCGTTTGTTCGATGATCTCCAAATCGACATCGGCCGCTTCGTAGCTGCCGTATCTGTCTGTCAGTATGGGAATGAAAAGGAAAAGTTCGTCGGAACCTATCTTCCTTGTTGTGTCCAGTATCCCTTCGGACAGCAGGTCCGCTCTCACGCGCTCCCCTTCTCTCTTTGGGACCCTGATACACCTGGTCATCATCTGTCCTCTTCGTCGATTATTTCTTTAGGGGCTCCTGCGAAATCCACTAACGCATAGGCTTCCATGAAATGCAGGTCGCCGGGGATCACCAGTGTCTGCAGCGGCGCTCCCAGGTCCTTCTTCAGAAGGTCCTGGGGATATCCCGCGAATATTTTCTCATCCTTCGACCCGACGTTGGATGCGACGCAGATAACGGTCCTGTCGGTGATCAGGCCTTCCGCCCATTTCTTTTCTCCTTCCATCAGCCACTCCAGGGCCTGGTGGGCGGTCATGTATCTGAGTTCGTCGGCTCTTATATCAAGAAGGATCATCGTATGGAGTCCCCGGTCCTTGTTCTGCTTGATGTTATCGTAGGGGGACTTTGGCTGATAATCCGCTTCCAGGAACGGAAGGGTCACTGTCCTTCCGAACTTGTACGGCTGAAGGCCCAGTGATGCGGGACATGCCCCGAATATGGATACCCCGTGCACCAATCTGACGGGTATCCCCTCCTCTGCCGCCTGTATCCTGAGGTCCACATGGGTCGTTGCGAGCATGGTGTCGCCCGCGGCGACGAACCCCACCCTCATCGTTCTCGCGTCAGAGATTATGATATCGTCTTCCTCCACCTGCGACCTGTGCACTATGCTGATCTTCTTTCCGATGACGGACTCTAGATCCCCTATGCCGGCGCCTATCAGTGCGGAAGTGTAGAACTCTGCGTATATCTTATCGCATTCTTTCAGAGCGTTCAGCCCTTTGACGGTCATCCCGTCCGTTCCGCTGAGCCCCAGCCCGACGAAGACGATCTCCGATACCATGCGCGAATGATGGATATCATCGGATTAAACGGTTATGCAGACCGAGCCTGGATTTCCGCCTCTTTATTACGGCCGTGAGGACAATGCGGCCGGGCATAATTCGGAATGTCAGAAGACATCCGCTCAATGCTTGCATGCCCTGCCGAGGAATATGTAGTATACATGTAGTGTGCGGACTTTTTACCTTCTGCGATACTTGAATCACCCAGATGACAACGAGGATTTGTTTTGTATTTATGGATGTGATCTGATGAGTGAGAAAGAGATTTTACCGGCGGGCAAGAACGAAACAGTCGACATGGTGCTTTATAACGACGTACGAAATGTGTTGGATAACGCCCGGAAAAAGACATTCGCCGCTATCAACAGTTCAATGGTCGAGGCGTACTGGGACGTCGGGAGAATAATAGTAGAAAAACAGGGCGGTGCCGAACGCGCCACCTATGGGGACGGCCTGATCAAAAGCCTGTCAAAACATCTTGTATCCGAATACGGACGGGGGTTTGACGAACGTAATTTACGGTTCATGCGCCAGTTTTACATAACATTGCCAAATCGGAACGCACTGCGTACCGAATTGTCTTGGACCCATTACCGCCTGATCATGCGCGTAGAAAAACCACAGGCGCGCGAATACTACCTGGAAGAGTGCATCAAGGGAATTTGGAGTACCCGGCAACTGGAGCGGCAGATCAACAGCCTTTGCTATGAAAGGCTTCTGGCGGGCCGCGATGATGGCGGTGTTATCGAGGAGGCCGTTCAAAAGGAACCTCCGAAAAAGACTGAGGATATCATAAAGGATCCTTATGTGTTGGAGTTCCTTGGGCTGCGGCCTAACACTAAATACTACGAGACTGAACTTGAGCAGGGGCTTATCGACCATATGCAGAAGTTCCTGCTGGAACTAGGACAGGGATTCACCTTCGAAGCGCGTCAAAAGCGGATATCGCTCGATGGGGACCATTTCTACATAGACCTTGTTTTTTACAACTACATCCTAAGATGTTTCGTCCTGATAGACATCAAGGCAGGTAAGCTTACGCATCAGGACATCGGACAGATGCAGATGTATGTGAACTACCATACAAGAGAACTTATGAATGAGGGCGATGGTCCGCCGATAGGCATAATACTGTGCGCGGACAAGAACGAAAGCGTCGTGAAGTATACATTCCCTGAAGAAGGAAATAAGCAGATATTCGCGTCAAAGTACAAACTTCATCTGCCGACCGAGGAAGAACTTGCCCTTGAGCTTTCGACGGAAAGGGATATGCTGATGCGTGAGCGAACGTTCGGGAACAACGGGTGACGGAGCTCCGAGCCTGTGCCGAAGGCGGACCCATTTCGATCCCGGCGCAGGCAGAGCGCACCGGTTTCCACTCAGGTTGCGGAATAGGCGTCTTTTCAGAACCAATGAATTAAAAATATGCCGGGTTGCCCCGGCGGTTGTGTTTATTTCAGGGTGCAGAGGGCGTCGACCGCCCAGCAGCCGAGGCCTTTCTTTCCCACTATGACAGGGTTTATCTCCAGCTCATAGATCTCGGGGTTCTCCACGGCGACCATCACGATCCTTCTGATCATATCCTTCATAGCATCGATGTCTGCCACCGGAAGGCCTCTCGCTCCGGCCAGCAGTTTGTATGCTTTGGTGGAGGTGATCATCTTGTCAAGCTGCTGCTCGCTCATGGGAACATGGGCCTGGGATATCTCCGCAAGTATCTCCACATAGATGCCTCCGAGCCCGAAGGACACGATGGGGCCGAACTGAACGTCCCTTATCATTGAAAGTATGACCTCCTGTCCGAAGACCATCTGCTGTATCGATACGCCGTCGAGCCTTGCGTTGGGCTTTGCCGCTTTGCAGTTTGCCATGATCTTATCATATGCCGTTTTCGCTTCGTCGGCGTTCTTCACTCCGACCACCACACCGCCTACGTCCGTCTTGTGAGCGATGTCGGGGGAGAGGATCTTCATGACGACCGGATACCCGATCCTGTTGCATTCCTTTACCGCCTCGTCGGCGCTCTTAACGGTCGCTTCTCCGGGAGTGGGCATACCGTATGCGGCGAAGATCTTCTTTCCCTCCGCTTCGGTAAGGGCTTTCCTTCCCTCGGCTTTCGCGTCCGCGATTATCTTCTGTGCCACTGCCTTTCCGGAAACTGAGGGCTGTATCATCGGGTCGTGCTTCTCCTGGCTCCTCACTGTGTATTTCCTCAGTATGGAGAGCGCGCGGACCGCCCTGTCCGGCGTGGAGTAGCAGGGTATCTTCCCTTCCCGGAGGATCTTGTTCGCCCTCTCGCATTTGTCCCCGCCTGGGAAGCAGCATGTTGTCGGAACGGGGATGTCATCCCTCATTTCGACGAGGATCTTGGCTATGCTTTCGAGGTCGGCGGTGTCAAGGGGCGATCCCATAACTACCAGGCCGCCCACAGACGGATCTTTTATGACTACCTCTATGGCGCCTCTGAAGTACTCCGCTTTCGCATCCCCTCTCACATCGATGGGGTTGGTCAGCCCGGCGACGTTGGGTACCGATTTCGTTATATTATCCAGCGTTTCCTGGGACAGCTTCGCCGCCTCTATGTAAGGTGCTTCGAACGTCGCATCCGCGGACATGACGCCGAGCCCTCCGGCATTCGTGATTATGGCTATGCCGTCCTTCTTCATGGGACTGCATGTGCTGAACACTGAAAGCGCGTCAAGCATCTCGTCCAGGTCCTGGGCCCTGTGCAGATTGAGCTTGCTGAAAATGACGTCGTTCACGGCATCGGAACCCGCCAGGGATCCGGTGTGGGATGATGCCGCTGCCGAGCCGGCCTCGGTCTTCCCCGATTTGAATATTACGATCGGCTTCTTGGATTTTACCGCTTCGATCGCTTTGACGAACCTGTCGCCGTTGGATATGCCCTCGCAGTATATGCCTATGACCTTGGTGTTGGGGTCATTGACCAATTCCTCTATGACCGCCGCTTCGTCAACATCTGACTTGTTCCCGAATGTCATAAAATTGGCCATTCCGATGTCGATGTGTTTGGACCATTCCAGAATGGACGATCCGAGCGCGCCGGACTGAGATATCATGGATATGTTTCCCACCGGAGGCAGGATGTGCGTGAATGTGAAGTTCATCCCGTGGCTTATGTTCATGTTGCCGAAACAGTTGGGACCGGCGATCCTGATCCCGTACTTCTCCGCCTCGGCCATGAGTTTCTCTTCAAGCACGGCGCCCTCATGCCCCGTCTCTTTGAACCCTGCCGTCAGCATCGAAACATATTTGACTCCGGCCGCGCCGAGCTCTTTCATCTCTTCGACCGCCTGCACGTTCTTTATCGCAACGACCGCGAGTTCGATCGGCTCGCCGACCTCTGTGATGGATTTGTAAGCCTTTACTCCCTGTATAATCCCGCCTTTGGGGTTTATCGGGTAGAGTTTTCCTTTATAACCTGCGTCAATCATGTTCTTAAGAAGCATGCCGCCCAGTTTTGTCGTGTCCTCCGATGCGCCGAGTATCGCAACGGAGTCCGGCCTGAAATATGCTTTCATACGAGCCGATATTAAATCTTCTTAGATAAAGCTAACCATAGAATTCGTAAAGCCTATGATTTTCCCGTCAATCCGACTGCGATATTCGTATTTTTTCACTTATTTTTAACGAAATTCGGAAATTTTCGACAATAAACAGATGTTTTTTTGATATTGTATGAGGTTTATACCATAAAGTACGTTGATTGACGTATAAGCACTTCGCTTTAGATATTTTGGGAGTGGAAAATATAAGAATATCAAGATAATACCAATCAGCAGCCGGGACGGCGTAGGAGCATGAACTCGTGATTGCTATGTGCACGGAACGGCTTACAGAGACCCTGTCCCTGAAAAGGGGCTCTTGCGGTAGCAGCGATGTGTCATCGCGGCCGTGACCGGAAGCCAACGCAGGGTCCGACACATACTCCCAGCGTAAGTCAGTGCTTCGAGACCGGCGTCATCGCCGGACCGTGAAAAAGTGTGTTAACGCTGGGAGACACCCGTTTTCAACCTGCACGCGGATGCCATCAGAAGGTTAGAGTTTTTACTAGGATTATACTGCGACATGATTTTTTTCAATATGCCCTGTCGGATCTTTCGCTGCCCTCTGCGCGCCCTGCGAGAAGTGTGAGTTCCTTTACCCTCTGCTGAAGTAATTTTTTATCTGGTAGCGCGAGTTCATACGCGGCGATCAGACTTGGGGCTGAACTTTTCGCAAGTGTATATTCAACGACCATATCGTCTTTGTCGGTACAAAGTATCAGGCCGACGCTCGGATTCTCGCTGTTCTTTTTCACATCTCTGTCCAGTGCCTCCAGGTAAAACTGCATTTGCCCGACCTGCTCGGGCCTGAAAGGTTCGGTCTTCAGTTCCACAGCAACGAGGCAGCTGAGCTCACGGTTATAAAATATCAGATCAATGTAAAAATCGCTGTCGCCTACTTGAATCCTGTACTCTTCACCGATAAAGCTGAAATCCCTTCCAAATTCCAGTATGAATTCTTTGAGGTTGTCTACTATTGCTTTCCGCAGATCTTTCTCTTTGTAATTCTTCGGCATATCTAGGAATTCCAAAACGTAACTGTCCCTAAGCGCGGCCAGCCCATCGTACCTGTCGACGAATGAAGCGTTTGTGAAGGAATTCCTGGAAAGCGCCGTGCGCTCATACAGACAGCTATTCATCTGCCTGTTCAGTTCCCGATAGGAATAATTATTCTTCGTCGCCATTCTCAGGTAGAATTCGCGCTCCTCGGCGGTCTTGCCTGCCATTATCCTTGTGTTGACGGTCCAGCTTAATTCTCTCGACAGTGTTGAGAGAATCTCGTCATCCTTGTAGGTCTCATAGAACTGTTTCATCCGCCAAAGATTCTGCGGAGAGAACCCCGAGATACAGGGGTTGTTCTGCTGAATGTATGCGGCGATTTCATTTACGATTCCCTTCCCCCATGCGCCTGTTTCGACCTTCTTTGAAACATATTCGCCGACCGCCCGATACATGTTTATAAGCTCTCTGTTGACCGCGCGATATGCGTTGAGTTTTGCACTTTCGATTATATCCAAGATCTCTTTGAAACCTTCGACACGATGTTTATCCGATTCCTTTGTCATTGTAGCACATCCGATATTTCTTGTTCTGAGCACCTTGCGGTTTCTTCATTCGCTATTTGCTGTCCGCGATCATTACTGAAAAAATAGGGCTCGGAAGGAACGCCTGTTCATGAGCTATCGGCTCTGTTTACTCCGGCCCCCTCCGCAGACTCTGCTCACAAGTAAAGGCAGAGCCTCTTCAGCCACTCTTCCGCCTCGTCCCTTTTCGGATACTTCGCCTCCAGTTTCGAGAACTCCTCCCCGTGCCTTTTCGCGGACGGGTCGAACCCTATCTTCATGTGGCACAGCTCATGGTACAAGCAGAAATCGAGGACGAAGTCCGGGATCATGTCGGTGTCTAGCACGCTCGATATCGAGATCACTTTCATCAGAACGGAACAGTGCCCGATCTTCCTTACGTTGGACTCTTTCGTCCACGTAAGATGGAGCGCCGGATCCTTTTCCGTCAGCCCCATCTCAATAAGCCTCCCGTATGCGGCATCAAGGCTCTTGGCCTCCCCCTTCGGGGACCTCGTGAGGTTCCTGCTCCTCTTCAGGTACACCGGCTGCTTATACTCCGAGAACTCCGGCGAGGTTATCCACCTGCACATTTCCTCGGAATATCCTTCGTCCTCTCCTGTTATCTTCGAGAACAGCGAATTGCACAACCCTTCGATCACTTCCGGAGGCGCGTCCGCCAGATAATCTGAGACCTTGAAGTCCGCCCATTTGTAGCTCCTCTGCCACCTTACCTTGAATTCCTTGAACGCGACGAACTCCGCCTCGACTTTATCAAAACCGTACTCTTTTCCAATCTCTTTGAACTTGGTCCTTAAGACACCTTCTGTTTCCATCTCTTATTCTCCCAACGATATCCATCGTATGGTTGAATGACGGGACAGATTCGCAATAAAAAGCGGAGAGTACAGTTAGGTAGTTAGTCGATCACTGCAGAATGACCCTGTTCTGATCAGTCCATATTTCTTGGAGCGGTTTGCAGAAGTCATAGTCTCTGTCTTTCCTGCTGTTCCCGTGCGCCATGGGTCCGCACAGGTATATGCGAGCATCCCGTGCTTCATAGCTATTAGTGCAACTATATCGTGTAGCTCTTCGAAAGAGAACTCATTCGCTGTTTCCGCCTGCTTAATGATGATCATTTCTGGAATACAATCTATTATCGTTGTGAATAACAAGAGGAATCATATCTAAACCATACTTAAAAATCGGCACTAATCCTCTGCACGATGCTACTGGCTCGCGGAAGCATCGGCACCTAAATACATATATATCATATAGACAATCATCTATGTGTTGTGATATCGCTTGAGTGGCAGATACATTGAGAGTACAGGATCTTTCAAAACTTTTTCAGAGAGGAACGGGCACATAATACCAGATACTTTGTCCCGCAGAGATCTATACAAAAGTGAGGCCTGTGAGGTCCGCAGCTTTACGAGGTGCTGAAATGAACAGTACAGAGAACGAAACAGGCTTGTCGTTTTTAGACCGTTTCCTTACCGTATGGATATTTATTGCGATGGGTGTGGGAGTTCTTCTCGGATATTTGATACCGAGCCTCTCTGAGGCGTTGGAAGGTATGAGTTCGGACGCCATCTCTTGGCCGATCGCTGTCGGCCTGATCGTGATGATGTATCCTCCTTTATGTAAAATAAAGTACGAGGAGATCGGCAAGGTCGCAAAGAACAAAAAGGTGCTGGGCCTCTCGCTGGTCCAGAACTGGATCATAGGTCCGGTCCTCATGTTCATCCTCGCGGTGCTGCTGCTACCGGATATGCCGGATTATGCGGTGGGACTCATCATGATCGGATTGGCTAGATGCATCGCTATGGTCATCATATGGAACACATTGGCCAAAGGCGACAATGAGTACTGCGCGGCTCTGGTCGCCCTCAATTCCATTTTCCAGATCATATTCTATTCGGTCTACATCTACATCTTCATCACCGTGCTCCCGGAATGGCTCGGCCTGTCGTGGGGCGGCCAAGTGCTGGACATTTCCATCTGGAGCATTGCGAAGAGCGTGTTGATCTACTTAGGCATCCCTTTCGCTGCAGGATTCTTTACGAGGTACATCATAGTGAAGAAAAAATCAAAGGAGTGGTACGAAGAGAAGTTCATACCTCGGATCTCACCGATCGCACTTATCGCGCTACTGTACACGATCATAGTGATGTTCACGCTCAAGGGGGAGTACATTATCGAGCTGCCGTTAGATGTCGTGAGGATAGCCATTCCGTTGCTGATCTATTTTGCAATCATGTTCCTCGTCAGCTTCTTCATGTCGTATAGGCAGGGGATAAATTACGAGCAGAGCGTCACTTTGTCATTTACGGCCGCAAGCAACAACTTTGAGCTTGCCATCGCGGTAGCTGTCGCGGTTTTCGGTATTGCTTCCGCTCAGGCGTTCGCGGCGGTGATAGGTCCGCTGATAGAAGTGCCTGTGATGATCTCCCTGGTCACTCTCGCTTTGTACTTTAAGCGCAAGTACTTTGACAACAGGCAAAGAGGGGTCCCCGATGGGAATTGAGTCGCCAAAACTCCCTATGGCCACAAGGCCAAGAAAGACCAGGGTTGCGTTCATCTGCGTGCATAATTCCTGCCGTTCTCAGATAGCGGAGGCCCTTTGCGGACATCTTGCCGGAGGTGTGATCGACGCATATTCTGCGGGAACGGAGATCAGACCGCATATCGATCGCGACGCTGTCCGGCTGATGAGACATATGTACGATATCGATATGGAAAAAACGCAATGTCCGAAACTGATGACCGACATTCCAACCGTGGATATTGCGGTCAGAATGGGCTGTGATGTCCGATGTCCTTTCCTCCCCTGCGAACACAGCGAGGATTGGGGAATTGACGACCCCGCCGGAAAGAGCGATGAGGAATTCATCAAAATAATAAGACAAATAGAAAAAAGGATCATGGATCTGAAAGAGCGCCTTGATCAATAACAGCGCATCAGCAAACGGACAAAGTATGTTAATACCAAACACCATGAAGCACCATGCAGGAAGATCTTAAAGAAAAGGAGATCACCGAGAAGATACTGAAGGCCATTGAGGAACAGTACGGTTTCATACCGGTCGTGAACCAGGTCCTGTCCGAACGCCCGGACATGTTCATACCCGCTGCGAACCTCGGAAAAGCTGTGCTGGAGGGAAGGGGGGAACTCGACCAGAAAACAAGATATCTTGCCGCTGTTTCCGCGGCGGCCGCTTTGGGCGGACAGCATTGCGTAAGGGTCCAGATGCATCATGCCGCGCAGGCAGGAGCCACGAAGGGTGAGATACTGGAAAGCATCCTCATAGGATCTTACATGGCAATGACCCGTTCCCAGTCGTATGCGCTAAGGGAATATGCGGAGATGTTTTCAGACGAGAAATGACCGCCGCCGGTCGATTCTACTCAAAATATTACCGCCCGATTGATTATTTATACCCCGTGTCCCATTCAGTGGCGATCATTATGGTACAAATCACACCTGATGCGGAGAAGTTCATCACCGATCTCCTGGAGAAAAACCAGAAAACCGGATACGGTATCAAGATCTACCTTTCCGGGATCGCATGCTCCGGGCCTCAGTTCGGGATGTCCTTCCAGCAGGGCACCGCCGACGGGGACATCGTCGACAAGAGCGCCTCTGCCTTCGAGATATACTACGACGGCGACACCCAGCAGGCGCTTGAGGGCTGCGTCATAGAGTTCGTGGACGACCCCAATTTCGGGACCGGCCTGACCATACGCGACCCCAATTTCAGCGGCTGCTCCTCCTGCGGCGGCGGCTGCCGTTAAGCGTCACTTTCGGCGACCTCCCAAACAACTTTTTATTATTCTATTCCGAATGCGGTTCAGTATGGGCTACATCTCTCATCCGAAGATAATCCCGGATACGGTGGAAGAAAGAAAGTATCAGATGACCCTGGCGAGGGACTGCCTGAATGCCAACACGCTTGTGGTCCTCCCCACCGGCCTCGGAAAGACCATCATAGCCCTTTACGTGACGGCCATGGTGCTTCAGGAAGGTAAAAAGGTCCTTTTGATGGCACCGACGAAGCCTCTTGTGGATCAGCATGCGTCCGTGTTCTCTAACCTTCTGGCCGAGACGAAGATCGGCGTCATGAACGGCCTCATGAAAGCCGATACGAGGAAGAAGATGGCGGACGAGAACGATCTGATCATATCCACCCCCCAGTGCATAGCCAACGATCTGGAGAACGGGAGGTACGACATGGGGGATTTCGGACTGGTGATATACGACGAGGCGCACAGGGGCACGGGGAACTACGCCTATGTGACGGTCGCGGAACACTGCACCAAAGATAATCGGTCCGTCGGGCTCACGGCGTCGCCCGGCGGCGACATCAAGAAGGTGGAGGAAGTCTGCAGGAACCTCGGGTTCGTTCGGATCGATATCAGGACCGAGGAGGACCCGGACGTCGCGCCGTACATACACGACACATACGTCAAAAAGATAGAAGTAAACATGCCCAGGGAGCTTTTGGACATATCCGATCTCTTAAAGAGGCTGCTTGACCACTATTTCCTGGAGCTCACCGACCTTAGACTTACAAAAGAGAATTGGCCTCCATCCACAACGCATATGCTGATGATCGGGGAGAGCCTCCAGAAAAGGTTGAGAAGGGGGGAGAGATCCGCCACCCTGTACCGCGGCCTCACTGTCCAATCGATCTGCATAAAGATACTGCATGCGATCAATCTGGCCGAGACCCAGGGAATGAGCTCGCTTAGGTCGTACATGGCGAAACTGATAGAGGAGGGGCAAGCGCAGAAGGGGAACAAAGGCGGAAAGGAACTTGTCGCCAGAAAGGAATATCTTGACGCCTGGGACATGGTCTCCGGGAGCAAGACAGAGCACCCCAAGGTCTCGAAGCTCATGAGTCTTGTGAGCCAGATACTGAGTTCCGATCCTTCGTCCAAGGTCATGGTCTTCACTCAGTACCGAGACACATGCGACATCCTGGTGGAGAAACTGTCATCCATAGGGGGGGCAAAGGTAGGGAAGCTTATCGGACAATCCAACGGCGGCCTCCGGCAGAAGGAGCAGATGGGAGTCCTGGAAGAATTCAGGAGCGGCGCCAGGAACGTCATAGTGGCGACCTCCGTCGGAGAGGAGGGGCTGGACGTCGCAAGTACGAACGCCGTGATCTTCTATGAACCAGTGCCGTCGGAGATCAGGACCATACAAAGGCGCGGACGTACCGGGAGAAAGAATGACGGGGAAGTGTTCGTCCTCGTCGCGAAGGGGACGATGGACGAGGTGTTCGAAAGCTCCAGCAAGAGGAAGGAAGATCAAATGCGCTCAAGGC
The DNA here is from genome assembly GCA_009777615.1 of Candidatus Methanoplasma cognatum. Classification (NCBI taxonomy): domain Archaea; kingdom Methanobacteriati; phylum Thermoplasmatota; class Thermoplasmata; order Methanomassiliicoccales; family Methanomassiliicoccaceae; genus Candidatus Methanoplasma; species Candidatus Methanoplasma cognatum. The sequence goes on along the minus strand of WRLM01000004.1, from coordinate 5,649 downwards.
TGGAGAAGCTGAATAAAGAATTATCACTATCAGCGGAAGAAGGCCAGATGAAACTGGGAGACTTCTAATAGGCCGATAACATACGGATGATGCCATGCTGTTCTCTGAGATCGCGGATGTGTTCGACAGGCTGGAAGGGACGAGCAGCCGTCTTGAGATGACATCTATATTCTCCGACTTCTTCAAAAAGCTCGACCCGGCCTCGCTGAGGAACACTGTGTACCTTTCACAGGGAAAACTGCACCCGGACTTCTTCGCCGCGGAGCTCGGCATGGCCGATAAGCTTGTCCTGAGATCCATCGCATTCGTGTCCGGCGCGTCGGAGAAAAAGATAGACGGCCTTTGGAAAGAGAAGGGGGACCCGGGAGCGATCGCCGAAGCTCTGATAAAGGAGCGGAAGCAGGCGGCGCTGTTCTCAGAGCCTCTGACCCTTGAGAAGGTCCTTAAGAATCTGACGCTCATAGAGAACGCCGAAGGCCGGGACTCGCAGGATAAGAAGATGAAATATCTATCGAACCTTCTGATGGACTCCGGTCCGGTCGAGGCAAGGTACCTGTGCAGGATCGTCACCGGGAGAATGAGGATCGGGGCCGGGTCGATGACCATGCTTGAAGCGCTGGCCGATGCTTTCGGAACTAAAGAGGACCGCCCGGAGATAGAGAGGGCGTTCAACATAACATGCGACCTGGGTCTCGTTGCGGAGACCCTCGCCGTCGGCGGAGTCGGTGCCGTGAGGGAAATGAAGGTTGCCGTCGGCAGCCCGATAAAGGTCATGCTAGCCGAGCGCCTGCCGTCTATACCCATGATACTGGAGCGGATGGGCGGAAAGTGCGCTATGGAGTTCAAATACGACGGAATAAGGGTGCAGGCCCACATCGGCAAAGATTCCGTTAAGTTATACTCAAGACGCATGGAGGACCTTACCTCCAACTTCCCCGACATCGCCGCGGAATTAAGAAAACAATGCAGAGCGGACGAGGCCATTGTGGAAGGGGAGTGCGTGGCCGTGGATAATGAGGGAGGAATGCTTCCTTTCCAGAATGTCACTCACCGCAGGAAGAAGCACGGCATGGACAAGGCGGTGGAGGACCATCCGGTCAAGATGTTCATGTTCGACATGCTTCTTGCCGGCGGTGAGGATATGACCATCCGGCCGTTCGAGGAAAGAAGGTCGAGACTTGCCGAGATCTTCGGCATGTCGGAGAAGGTGCAGCTCACAACGATGGAGATCATCAGCACCCCGGAAGGGGGAGAGGACTTCTTCAACCGGGCGCTGGGCAAAAAATGCGAGGGGATAATGTCAAAGTCGCTGTCCTCGGAATACAGGGCTGGGTCAAGAGGATTCCTTTGGATAAAATACAAAAAGGATTACGAGGAAGCGTTGACAGATTCCTTCGACCTTGCGGTAGTGGGCGCCTTCCACGGCAGGGGTAAAAGAGCGGGGAAATACGGCGCTCTTCTGATGGCGGTGTTCGATGAGGAGACCGGACATTACTGCACCGTATGCAAATTAGGAACGGGATTCGACGACGCGTTCCTTGCCGGTCTGCCGGACCTGCTCGACGGATACCTCAGCGAAGGGCGCCCGCATACGGTGGATGCCCAGATGATACCGGATGTCTGGTTCCTGCCTACGATAGTGCTTGAGGTCGTCGCCGCGGAGATCAGCCTGAGCCCGATTCATACGGCGGCAAGGGACATCGTCAAAGAGGATGCGGGCCTCGGCCTCAGGTTCCCGAGATTCACCGGCCGCGTAAGGGACGACAAGGGTCCGGAAGAGTGCATGACGGCAAACGAGGTCCTGAGCATGTATGAGATGCAGACAGGGGATAAAGGATAACGGCCTGGAACAGGAATGTCGATCTTGATCCCATGCCATTGCTCCGGGTCCGGACGTGCGGAGACAAATACTTCCGACTTGCGAGTTGGAGTTTCAATGATATAAGTTATAGGAAATGATCCCTAACTGTTATGAACAACACTATGGGCTCCTTACCTCACCGCAGGGGGTTCGGACCTCCTACTGTTCATCATCTACACTACTTAAAGTAAGATTATAAGGACGCCTTCTTGGACGCGACGTCCTTATTGTGACCGTTTGTGCGTTTTTTCTATATGCTTAGATCTCCCGCATCATGACAAGCTCATCAGATAGTCCAGTATCCGCGATGCTTCCTCACTGTCCCAGTCTGTGCTATCGACTATCTTCGCGATGACTTTCCCGTCAGGATTTAGCAAAAAGCTTGTGGGTATCGTAGGGAAGTACTCCTCCCAGAGGTTGTTCTTGAGATTGATCAGAACCGGGAAATCGTACTCATTATCTTCAAGATAGTTCTTTACTGCACTCAAAGACGTATCAATGGAGATCGTCAGGACAGTGAACTTATCGTCTGCGCGTTCGTCGTATAATCGCTGTAAGGACGGGTTCTCCACATCGCAATCAGGGCACCAGGTGGCCCAAAAGGTCAGCAGGACGTACTTCTTGGGAATGTCGCCGCTGTCAAAAGGAACGCCCTCCAATGTGGTCACATCATGAAGAACGATCCTCATTTCTTCGTCATACACCGTGACACCGAAAGCGATCAGTTCTTCTTCGGTGAACTCGGGTTCATTCTTTTCATTGTCCGATAGGACAAAATAGGCCGCCGCTAAGACGGCGCCGATAATTAATATTGCTAAGACGGCTATTATGACCTTCTTGTTCATTATGATTCACTCCTCTTTGTAAGAAGTTTATGGAAGTGTTTTTGTAAGAAGTTTATGGAAGAAGTTTATGGAAGAGGTTTGTTAGGGGTACTCCTCGATCTCAGGGCTTCGGGTGTTCGATGAAGAACTTAATGACCTCCTCACCTAAGTGGAATGAGCTCACGCCCTCGCAGCCGTATGGGGTGTACTGTGCATATTGCGGATCTGCACCCGGGAAGCAGTGGCCGCCGGCCATGCCTGTCGATGAACTCGGCATGGTACCGGTTGAGACATACTCGTGGAAGATCACTTCCACGACGTTCCCGTTCGCATTCGTGTAGCGAACGCGTTCGTAAGTATCATCTCCGGCGATCACCACGCCTGCGTTCACATCCATGTCCCATACCTCCAGCAAGGGGTTCAGTATTGGCCACGCGCGGGTATCCATCGGCACTATCGGGTCGTTCAGTCCGAACGAGATAAAGACCGGGATCTCCGCCTTAGGCGGGTCTTCCTCGCTCGGGACGTATCTGATCGCTTCGGTCCCATATCCGCTGTTCAAAGGAGCCAGCGATGCGATCACATCGGAGTGGTCGCGCAGGGTGCGCCATGTCCATGCTCCGCCCGCCGAGAAGCCCATCGCATGGATGCGCTTCTCGTCGATGTTCAGTTCATCGATGACCGCGTTGACCATCGCCCATACCGGTTCGTCCCACTCAAGGCCCATCATCCCTCTCGGTGCCGACGGTTGGAGTATGACATAGCCATATTCCTGACCTAGGGCGCGCATGTTGGACCCATAATCCTGCTGTTGTGCAGTCATTCCGCCGCCGTGCATGTCTATGATCAGTCCGACCTGCCTCTCTAGGATCTCTTCAGGGATCTCCAGATCGTAGATCATTCCGCCATAGGCATAGTTGTAGTGTCCGGGAGCAGTACCGGGAAGGAAGGTCTCACTTACAGTTATGTTGAAGAAGTCCAACGTCATGGCACTGCCTTCAGAGTATGCAACGTAGATCGTCTGTGTTCCGGCATTGTTCAAGACCGTACCCTGAGCGGGGCTTGTCATGTAGCCGGTAACAGGCTTCGTGCTTCCGTCACTGTATTTGGCGGTAACGACTATGCCTGTCATGTCAAACTGATCCCCTACAATGTATATCCTATTCTGGTATCCGCTCACGGAGATGCTTTCCAGCACTACCGGCGGGCTCACCGTGACGGTAAAGCTCGTTATATAGGGGAGTCCGTTTTTGACATACATGATCACTATTGGCACCGATCCGATGCTGTCCAGGACAGATCCGTCCTGAGGGAATGATCCGTAGCCTACAATGGCCTCCGCGCTTCCGTCACTGTACGTCATGGAAACGACCATACCCGTCAAGTCGAGGGTCTCGCCAACAGTGTATGACATCTTATCCGGGTCCGTGCTCACGACTATACCTTCCACGAATACGGGGACAGGGACGACCGTGATCTCGAAAGCCGTCATTTTGGTAATGTCATCCTCGGCGTATGCGATGTATATGATCACTGTTCCGAGTGCGTCAAAGACCGTTCCCTCAGCCGGGTATGCGAAGTAATCCGTGACGGCCTTGGTGCTTCCGTCGCTGTATGTGGCGGTAACGACCATACCCGTCAAGTCGAGGGACTCGTCGGGGTAGTAGGACATCTTATCCGGATTTTCGCTTATGGCTATGCTTTCCAGCACTGCCGGGAGGCTTACTGTGACATTGAAGTTCGTAACGAAGAGTGCTCCGTTCTCAACATATGCCACCAGTATGGTCTCTGTTCCGACAGTGTCAAAGATCTTGCCGCTTGCCGGGGTCGTAAAGTAGTTCGAGACCATCCTGTAGGTTCCGTCGCTGTATATGGCGGTAACGGTCATGCCGGTCAGATCAAGAGCCTCGCCTACTTCATAGGAGACCTTGTCCGGTTCCTGAGACACGTTTATGCCCACAAACGTCGGTTGCTCGTGTACGGTTCCCTTCGGGTGTGCCACGAAGAACTTCATCGCCTCTTCTCCCCAGTGGAACGCAATATCGTCGTCCTCACAGGCAAATGTCTGAGATTGATAATCCTCGTAAAACACTGTGCTTCCGGGGAAGCAGTGGCCGCCCACAGATCCGCCAAGGAACGGTGCGCTGGATGAATAGTCGTGCTCTATGAACTCAACTATGATGCCGTTGTCGTTGTAGTAGCGTGTGCGTTTGTAGTTGTCATCTTCAGAGATAGTGTATGGATCCCCAAGGTTCCACGCATCCTTTATCGCAGCGATCTGGCGGAGAGAGTCCTGGTATAGACTGTCCCTGTATCCGGCTATGTGCAGGATGGGTATCTCGAATTCAGGCATGTCTCCTTCAACGAAGTTACATCCGGGTACAGCATTCGTGAGGGATATGCCGCTTGCCGCGGGTGCTGCCGATGCCAACAGATCAGAGTGGTCGCTTATGAACCTCCATGAGAACCTTCCTCCCTGAGAGAATCCGGTCACATGTATGCGGTCCGTATCGATGTTCAGCCCTTCCATGATGATGGTGACCATTTCGAATATGGGCTCATCCCAGTCAACGGTAACGTTCCTTGTGGGGATGGACGGCTGGAGTATTGCATATCCGTACTCCCGTCCGAGCCTCTGCATGTCGGTTCCGTTGTTTTGCTGTACCGCGTCCATGGTGTATCCGTGCTGATCTATGACAAGTCCAACCGGGCGGTCAAGTATCTGCTCCGGAATCTCCAGATCGAACAGCATTCCCTCATAGGTGTAGAGATGGTGTCCGGGTGATGTGCCTGCGAGCACAGATCCAGTCGTCTTCACCTCATTCTTCGGGTGTGCCTTGAAGAACTTCATCACTTCCTCGCCCCAGTGGAACGAGTTCTCACCTTCGCAAGCGAAGCTCTGGTATCCGATATCCTCATAGTAGAGTTCACTTCCCGGGAAGCAGAACTCTACTATGAGGATAT
>WRLM01000003.1 GCA_009777615.1 Candidatus Methanoplasma cognatum | reverse complement strand
CCGAGGAATACCTCGGAACACCTAGTCCCTCCAGCACCATAGACGTGACCTTAATAACATAAGCCAGCCTATCGCGTTCAGAGGTTGACCTCCTCCTGCGCACACCAATCCCATCCTGGGCCGGCCATTCTTTCTAAGGGAGCAGCCGGCCGCGGGAGTGAATTGCAATGCGGGAGGTTAATCTTTCCTTATGGTTTCACCAGAGCAGTCGGCGAGGCTTTCCTGTACCGCATGCCATTTCAACTTTCCACGATTATTGGTATTGGGTGTTCGTGCGCAGCATCAATAGCTTCCATCTGATGATCTTTCGGATTGTAGTTCTTTATCTCATCGCTTTTCTGTGGGCCCCATTCTCAAGTTTTTCCCAGCCCACCTGTAATGATGTCAGTTCTCCGAGTCCCAATACCGCTACTTCTGGATTCTGCTGTCTGAGAGCATATATCGCGTTGTCCGACCATTTGTCTGTTGTAGAGATCCATAAACAAAGTTAGAACTTGGTCTTCTCGTCTGGGAAGTATTTACCAGAAATGGATAGGGACATATCAACATCCGATTTTTGAATGATGTTGTCTCTGCGTAAAGTTTACACTGTATAGCACAGTGTTCTCCCTACTTGGCTTCAGCCATGAGATCAATTACAGTATCGTTGAAGCTGAATCCCTTTTCCCTCGCAAAGTCTCTCATAGTTGTACCTTTTTAGTAGCTACGCATGAGCCATTCAAATTTCAAACCCCTGTCGTGATTGTTCAATTTCTCCGTCCTATATTTTTCCAATATGTCCCGGAACTCCATGCATAAGTGCCTCCCATGACGGAGTTACGTCTTTTCTCAAAGTTTTATAGTTGATTACAGGAAGATTCGAGCGAACCCATATGGCATAGAATATTCCTATTGACGCTTTTAATCCCACCAACGGCATATTGTTGATTACGGTGGGTAGCCCCAGGATGGGAATAGCATGCACACAATGAGTTTGTCCTCACGTAGGAACAGGTGGGCCCATTACCAATGCAACGGCTACAGTGTTGGACGAGTTGGAGGTACCCAGATATTCATTGGAATTCAGCAATCGATTGTATGACGATCATAAGAAATTCGCACTCTTGGTGCAGAAATAGTATCCAGATGTCTCTTATTTTTTTCTGGGCTTATTGTTGATTCCTTGCTTTGCATAGTGCTCAATAGTGTGTTTTTCAAAATAGCCTGAAATATCAATTCCCACAGTTGCAAGAAGCCCGGTGTAGATTGTCATGTCATTTAGTATGTGTGCAAAAGGAGTTCCGGGCGAATTTTTTATTATCATGCGATATGGGTGCCCTTTTTTTATATCTGCACCTCTGATGGTCTTTTTATCGCAATCAGAAATAGACACGCTGTACTTACCATTTACTATAGTATGCACAGGCCTCCTATTTAGTGGCACATCATGATTATCTGTATAATACCTCTCGATGTGTTTGATAATGGCCTCATGCTTTATTCCGTCATATGCAAAGATGTAATTTTTTGGCAGGGAATTCAAATATTCTTTATGTTTTTTTGTAGGTTCTTTATCTGTGTATATATACTCGGGTTGAATTTGAGGCAATTCTTTTATATTATCCAGACAGTTAAAAAGCTCTTTCTTGTCGAGTTTAGTTTTTACAGAAATTGTTCCTGCAACGCTCTCTATTGGAATACACATCCTCATTTGAGTAGAGAAGTCTGGCATTATGTCATTTGTTATTGCAATATCAATCTCATTTGACTCATTTCCTTTATTATCAATAACGATTACATTTTTTCTAGCTTTTAACCGTCTGGGTAAATGATAATTAAAAAAATCAACTAGTATGTCTTCTCTGTTATGTCCTTTTGATAAATTATGGGGTGTTACTCCTGCTGCCTCTGATAATTTCGATAAATGTTCAGACATTGCATTTAAGTATTCAATGAAATTACTGCCCGTTATTATCACCCATCGGCTCAGATATTATTAATGAGTATGTAGACTTTTCCTTTATGTTTGGACGATGGTTTCACCAAAGCCGTTGCGCAGTCCTCACATCATGCGCTGACCCTGGTACAGGGAATTGTTCTGATAGGCCGGTTCGCAGGTTATGTACAGCCCAAGCCTCTTAAGGGTCGAATCTTCGACAGACGATAATATCACCGAGGAATGCATCTCGCACCCTTTGAGTTTGGGAAGCTGTTCCAGGGCGGCCCTCGCCACAGGGTCCGTCTGAGCCGATATCGACAACGCGATCAGCATCTCGTCGGCATGCAGTTTGGTATTCATGAAACCCAGGTCCTTGGTCTTGAGTTCCTGAATGGGCTTCAGGATGCTCGGGGAGATGAGCAGTATCCCGTCGTCAAGGCCGGCGATCGTTTTTATGGCGTTGAGTATGACGGCAGAGCTGGCGCCCAGCAGGGCCGACGTCTTCCCCGTTATTATAGTGCCGTCTTCCAGTTCTATTCCCGAAACGGGCACCTTGAGGGCCGTCGCCCTGTTCATGACCGCCGGTATGACCTTCCGTTCGCTTGGATTGATGTCGGCGTTCTTCATGAGCAGTTCCATTCTGGATACCATCTCGTCGGACGCTGTGCCTTGTTTTCTGTTCTTCAGAAGGTCGTAATATCTTCTGATGATCTCGAACCTCGAGGCCTTTGATACTGTATCGTTATCCGTAATGCAGTATCCCGCCATGTTGACGCCCATATCGGTCGGCGATCTGTACGGAGATTCCCCCAGTATCCTTTTCAGCATCGAATTCAGCACAGGGAATATCTCTATGTCCCTGTTGTAATTGACAGCGCTTTCTTTGTATGCTTCGAGGTGGAACGGGTCGATCATGTTGACGTCGCCGAGGTCAATGGTCGCCGCTTCATATGCTAGATTTATCGGATGTTTGATAGGCACGTTCCATACGGGGAACGTCTCGAACTTAGCATACCCGGCGGAAACGCCTCCTTTGTTCTCATGGTAAAGCTGCGATAGGCATGTGGCCATTTTGCCGCTGCCCGAACCGGGGGCAGTGACGACCACGAGCGGTCTGCTCGTCTTAACGAAATCGTTCTTCCCGAACCCGTTATCGCTGACGATCTTCTCCACATCCAGCGGATATCCGTCTATCGGATAGTGCTTGTACACCTTGATGCCCAGAGCTTTAAGCCTTTTTTCGAGCACGACCGCAGCCGGCTGTTTGACATAATGGGTCATTACCACGCTTTCAACGAACATCCCTCTTTCTCTGAAAGAGTCGATCATTCTCAGGGCTTCCATATCATATGTTATCCCAAGGTCGCCCCTCATCTTGTTCTTCGCCACATCGTCCGCGTTGATGACAATGATAGCCTCAACGGAATCCCTCATCTGCATGAGCATCTCGATCTTGCTGTCGGGCCTGAATCCCGGAAGGGCCCTGGAGGCATGGTAATCGTCGAACAGCTTACCGCCGAACTCAAGGTACAGCTTACCGCCGAACTTGTCGATCCTTTCCCTTATGCGTTCAGACTGCACGCCGATGTACTTCTCGTTGTCAAAGCCGACCTTCATATCAATAGGACTAAGGGATAATCTGCATTAGTAAAAAGTTATCCTATACGAAAAGGCAGCGGCTATGGCTTCTTTAGGTAAGTATATAAGATAAAGGAGGATTAGCAATAGTGAAACAGAGGTGTCTGCGTAAAAGTCGCAGGCGGTTTGGATTCAGATCAGTGATGTATAAATGATCTCAAAGTTCACAGATTTAGGTATATCGGAAGATATCGCAAAGGCATTGGATGACATGGGATGGGAAGAACCCACCCCAATACAGACGGAAGCGGTCCCCACCGGCCTGAAAGGCTTAGACATGTTCGCTCAGGCCCAGACCGGAACAGGAAAGACCGGTGTGTTCGGTTCCATAATACTTCAGAGGACGGAATCGAGACAGAAGCTCCCGGCCGCGATAATCCTCGTCCCGACGAGGGAGCTCGCGAACCAGGTGGCGGAACAGCTTACCATGATCGCCAAATATACAGGACACGAGACCGTCCCGATATACGGCGGCGCGAGCATAGAAGGGCAGATAAAAAAGCTAGAGAAAGGCGCGGACATCATCGCCGGGACTCCCGGAAGGGTGATGGACATGATACACAGAGGTGTCCTTAACCTCAGTAAAATAAAGATAATGGTCCTGGACGAGGCCGACAGGATGCTCGACATGGGTTTCATAGAAGATATAGAGTTCATACTGTCATCAATGCCCAAGAGCAGGCAGACGATGATGTTCTCGGCAACCCTGCCGGAAGACATCAAACGCCTGGCCGGCGACTACATGATCAAACCGAAGGAGATCAGCGTTTCTCAGGACGAAATGGTCCTCGACCTCACCAAACAGTACTATATTTCGGTGGGAAGGAGGAACAAATCCTGGGCGCTGACGAGGATACTGGATATAGATAAGCCGAAGGCGATAATATTCTGTCAGACCAAGAAGATGGTGGACATCCTGGACGAAAGGCTCACCCAGCTGGACTACAAGGTCAAGGCGATCCACGGAGATATGCCGCAGCAGAAAAGGGAGAAAGTACTCAATGACTTCAAGGAGGATAAGATACAGATCCTCATCGCCACGGATGTCGCGGCAAGGGGCCTGGACATAGACGATATCTCCTATGTGATAAACTACGACATGCCGGAAGACGTCGACAACTACATCCACAGGATAGGACGCACCGGAAGGGCGGGCAAAGAAGGCATAGCGATATCCTTCGTGACCTCCGAAGAAGAGCATTTCATCAGAGAGTTCGAGCTCAGGACGGAGATGAGCATAGAGAAGAGAGAGGTCCCCGAGGCCGAAGAGGGGACAAGGGACACCATCAGGAAGGTCATCGACTATGACCAGATCTCCAACGTCTACGGTATGGTGAGGTTCCAGGTGAACCTCGGAAAGAACGACGGCCTTGGTAAGGTGGGTCTCGCCGAACATATAATCAGAGCGGCGAAGATAAGGGACTTTGCCATAGGCAAGATAGAGGTAGGGCCCGACTCGTCGATAGTGGAAGTGCATATGGACTTCGGCAACAGGATGATGATGGACCTCCCCAAGGTCAGATTCAAAAATAAGAAGGTCACCGTGAGAGTGTCGCAGGACTGATTCAGATCTCCAGCACTATCAGGGTATTCCCCAGCTGTATGGTTTCCACAGCTTTGCCGTCCAGCGTCAGCGTCTTTTCCATCTCGAAGAACTCCGGCGCCAGGGTGATCAGCTCCCCGTCGACGCTGAGTGCGAGCCCGTCGGACGTCATAACATTCAGCGCATCCTTCGGGGACAAAGCGGCGAGAGCGGAAACTATGCCTTTGGCTTTTCCTTTGAACGCCGGGCCGAGCTTAGAGTGGACCGGCTTTATGCCGGCAACCTCCTCTTTCAGCTCCGCTTTCTTCGAGAAGACGAGTTCCTTGATCTTGGATGTCTCGGTTATATCTTGGGAGCTCTCCTGAAGCTCGGGCGCATCCTCGCCGATGATCTCGACCATCGACAGCTCAGCGTTGAGAGGCATCTTCTTCTCGGATTTCCAGGCCCTTATGGCGGACGTTATGTCCGTTACGGCCTCTCCTGTCCGGATAGCCACGTCATCGATGAAGATCGGAGAGGGCCAGTCCGTTATATGGACGCTCTTCTCCCCCTCGTGGGCGGCGAAGTGCTCCTGATATATGTCCTCGACCACGTGCGGCATGATGGGCGCTATCATCTTTATGCTTCCCAGGAAGACATTGTACAAAGTGTACTTGACAGCCGGGTCTTTTCTTGCCTTCACCATCTCTATGTAGTTGTCCGCAAGGTCGTGCCAGACGAATGATTCTACCTCTTTCATCGCTTTATCGAACTGGTATCCGTCAAGGTATGCGGTCGCCGCCTCCACCGTCTGGGAATAGCGGCTTATTATCCACCTGTCAGATACTCTGAGCTCTCCGGTCTCCGCCGGCTTCCCGTCGAAGAACCTTCCCACGAACTGCCCGATGTTGAATATCTTGTTGGCCAGCTTTTTACCCCTGACCACGTCCGGCTCCCTGAACGCATGGTCCGTGCCGAGCGAGCAGGACGCGGCGAAGTATCTGAGCGCGTCCGCGCCGTATTTGTCGAGGATAGGGATGGGGTCTATGACGTTCCCGACGGAGGAGTGCATGGGCGTCCCGTCCGGTGCCATAATGAATCCGTGGATCATGATATCGTCCCACGGGCGGGATTGTTTTATCTGTTCCGACCTCAGTATGGAATAGAACGCCCACGTCCTTATGATGTCATGGGACTGGGGCCTCATGCTCATGGGGAAGAATTTCTCATGCAGAGCATCGTCTCTTTTCCAGTATGTGTTATAAAGGCAGGACCCGGAGGAATCCATCCACGTGTCGAAGACATCGGTGCATCCGATCAGTCTGCCGCCGCATTTCGGACACTTCTCGACAGGGGGAGCGTCAAGCGTGGGATCGACATAGCATTGTTCTTCCTCTGCGCAGACCGCTTCTCCGCAATCTTCGCATTCCCAGACCGGGATCGGGGTCGCGAATATGCGCTGTCTGCTCAGCACCCAGTCCCATTCCAGGGAGTCTACCCAATCCCTAAGCCTTATCTTCATGAACTCGGGATACCAATTTATCTCATCGGCTTTCTTAAGCACCTGTTCCTTGAGATCCAGGGTCCTGAGGAACCACTGAGGCACCTGAAGATATTCAACCGGCGTACCGCATCTCCAGCAGACAGAGACCTGCTGAGGAGTGTCTTCCTGCTTAACAAGCGCGCCCGTCTCCTTAAGATCGCTGATGATGGCGGCTCTCGCGTCCTTCACTGGCATCCCTTTGTATCTGCCTGCGAGCTCCGTCATCTTTCCTGTCTCATCAATGCCTTTTTCCATTTCGAAGCGGTATTTCATCACCCATTCGAGATCGTCCTTATCGCCGATGGTACAGATCATCACATTGCCTGTTCCGTAGTTCGGATCGACCTTGGGGTCGGCGATGACCTTTATCCTGCGCCCGTAGATGGGGGTCACAAGGTCCTTGCCGACAAGGTGCTGTTTCTCTTTGTCGTCCGGATGGACGGCCACTGTTTTGCATGTGCAGATAAGTTCGGGCCTGGTGGTCGCGATCATGACATGACCGCCGTCCTCGGTTCCGAACTTCACAAAGTTCAGCTTGGTGGTGTTGTCTTTGTGATCCACCTCCGCGTCCGCGAGGGCGGTCATGCACCTCGGGCACCAGTTGACCGGGAAATCCCCTTTGTAGACGAGCCCTCTTCTGAATAACTCCACGAAAGACACCTGTGTGATGCGCCTGTAGTAAGGGGCGTCGGTCTGGTAATATATGGTGGGGTCCATGCTCTCCCCCAGTATCTCAAAATGATGCGTCATCTCCTCGATGAAGCTGTTCGCGTATTCACTGCACAGTCTCCTGTATTCTTCTCTTGGCAGGTCGAGCTTTGTGATGTTGTGCTTCTTTTCGACCTTTACCTCAATAGGGGTACCGTTCACGTCGAAACAGAGAGGGAAGAATACGTTGTACCCTCTCATCCTCCTGTATCTCGCAGCGAAGTCAATAAGAGAGTATCCGGTCGCATGCCCCAGGTGGAGGGACCCGGACGTGTACCTTGGAGGATTGTCGATGCTGTATGCGGGCCTGTCGGATTCTGGATCGAAACGGTAGATCCCCTCCTCCCTCCACATCTTCTGCCAGCGCTTCTCGACCGAAACTGAATCATACTGTGACATTTTGAACAGACACTTAATCGGGATGATATAAAAAAAGGTTATGAAAATTCATGGCGGTAAATGGGTCTAGCTCGGTTTCGTTCCGCCAAAGGATGGAGCGGCGGCTGGAAGTGCCGAACACCATCTGTTCAAAAAAAGTTGAAAAAAAGAGGGTTGAAAAGAGTTGGTTGTTCAGCGGTCACTTCTTTCTCTTTCGGAAAGTGACGTTGGAGTCCTTCATATTGGCTACCTGCTGCCCTATCTTCTTCATGAGGTCGTTGTTGGCCTTCACAAGGTCCCAGCCTATCTCTTTCGAACTGATCAGGGTCCCGCGTATGAAGAGCTTGCCGGTCAGGCTGTATTTCTTCCTGGTACCTTCCTCGTTGTATCTGGATATGTGTATGGTCAGAGATTCCGGCTTGTATATCTTGGAGATCCTGCTCATCTCCGCCTCGATATCCGCGTACATTGAATCGGCGTAGAGTTTGTCTTCGTCATCAAGTCCGCTTATCTGCACGAAGAGAGAATCCCTTTCCCTGCTTGCCGATATCAGTTCGACGATGTCATATTCAGTGATTATCCCCACAAGCTCTTTCCCTTCGACGACGGGCAGGGTGGAGATGCGGTGCTCTTCCATTGTCGACGCCGCAGACCTCATAGTCTCATCCCACTCGATGATCTTTATCGCGCTTGCGTAGATACCGTCTATTGATATCTGGGCCTTTGAGCTCTTTTTGAAATCGCCGAAGCTCTTTGTATCGGTCTTCCAGTGGTTGTCTATGATCTCATTCATCCCCACTATTCCGACGGGCGCCCCGTCGCTGCCGACGACCGGCACGGTCCTGATATCCAGTCTCCGCATTATCTCCATGGCGTCATCCAGCATACCGTCCTCCCTGACGGACTCCACGGGAGTGGTCATTATCTCCCAGACCTTTATGTCTTTGAGGATCTTCATGCCGGCCGCTACCCGAGTAAGGCTGCTTCTTGACACAACCCCCGTGATCTTCTTTCCGTTCAGGACCGCCAGTTGCCTGCAGTTGTTTGCAACGATATGCTCGGCTATCTTTGTTATCTCTGTATCCAGAGAGACCGTCGGGAGGTTGCGCACAAGGTTCTTCACCTTTGTATCCGGGGCGATGTTCCCTTTCCTGAGTATCGTTCCGTAGCTTACCATTCCTGCGTAGTTCCCGTTCTCGATTATAGGTATCTCCTGGAAACCGGACACCCTCATTTTAGAGAGCGCCTCAGAGACCCTATCCTCTGGGTCAATGGTGGGGAATTCCGTTGTCATTATTTCCTTGACTGTAATCCCCTTAAGCTGTGATCTCAAAATAGACAATTTCTTCTGATCTTCTAGGTATTCTACTCCCATCATCTCACAGTCCTAATACAGAGTGTTGCGGATATAAAGATTGTTTAGTTACCGAACAGATTCGCGGCCGTCCGCGCTTGCCGCGCCGCTGACCTATAAGAAAAAGACCCGCCAAAGCTTCCCCCTAAATGTTTCCGGGAAGGTATTATATAGATTAACTCAGAGATTCTTGAAAGGCTTACCGGAAAGCAGGGATCTCAGGATCTCAGGCACGGAGTCCGCAGGTATCCTCTTCTGGGCGGTGGTGTCGCGTTCCCTTATGGTAACGGTGCCTTTGTTCGGCCCCTCAAGCGATTCATAATCCACAGTTATGCACCAGGGGGTACCCACCTCATCCATCCTTGCGTATCTTTTGCCGATGGTCCCCGAACCGTCGTAATAGGCCTCCATGCTCGGAGAGTGAACCTTTGAGTATATTTCCGTGGCAAGCGTATCCAGGCCGTCCTTTTCCATGAGAGGGAATATCCCCGCTTTGATGGGGGCAACTTCAGGCATTAATCTGAGGATCGTGTAGTCCTCGCCCTTATCATGTTCATAGGAATGTTCCAGCACTGAGTAGAAGATCCTGTCCAATCCATGCGAAGGTTCGATCACGTGCGGGACCACTCTTTCTCCGGAGACCTTCTCGCGCACCATGACAACCTCGAAATACTCGCCGTCGAGTATGATATCCTCATCATTCAGGTTCAGGGTGAGCTTTCCGTCTTTGACGTCGGAGGGTTGCTTTGCCTCTATCATCTCCGCCAGAGTCTTCGCTTTTTCTTTGAACCTCGGACCGAGGGCCCTGTGTTTGGCCTTGACCTTTTCGATCTCCATCTCCTTCGGCTCATCGAATTTTTTGAAATGCGTAAGTTCGGTACCGGAGAATTCCGCATGTCTTGAAAGGTCCCAGCATCCTCTGTCCGCGATGCCCGTCACTTCTATCCACCCGAAAGAGAGGAGCACCTCCGCATCCCAGCAGTCCATGGCGTAATGCGCCATCTCATCGCGGAGATGCTGTCTGAATCTCAGCCTTCCGGCGTCCACCCCAAGCCGGACGAGCAGCTGCTGCGTAGTGTATATGAAGTATGCGAGCACTTTGTTCGCTATTATCCCCTTCTCTACGGCCTCGCCGACGGTAATGATCACCGCCTCGGTGCCGGTGTTGGGAACAAGCGTCATCGGCTCGTTCTCGATTTCAGGGAATCTGCCCCAGCTTTTGTCATCGGGGTCGACGAAGAGTTCCACTTCCATCATGTTGAACTCCCTCATCCTTATCATCCCCTGCCTGGGTGCGATCTCGTTCCTGTAGCCCCTGCCTGTCTGAATGACGCCGAGGGGGAGTTTCTCTCTGTTGTATCTGTACAGATTCAAATAATTGACGAATATCCCCTGTGCCGTTTCCGGTCTGAGATACCCCACTCTGGAGGACCCGGGGCCGATGGTTGTCTTGAACATAAGGTTGAATTCTTCAACGGGGCCCAGCTTTCCGCCGCATTCCGGACATTTCACATCAAATTTCACGAAGGCGTCGTCCAGCTCTTTCGGGGACAGCACGTCCGCATTGTCGAAGAACTCTTTCACAAGGTGGTCCGCCCTGAACGCGGAGCCGCACCCGGCGCAATACGATATGAGGTCCGCGAATTCGTCCACGTGGCCGGACGCTTTGAACACCTCCCTCGGGTTGACGGTCTCGGAATCGATCTCAATGAAACCCTCCCTGCCCCTGTATATGTCCCTCCAGACCTCCACGATGTTGTTCCTCATGTTGGAGCCGAGCGGACCGTAATCGAACATCCCCGCAACTCCTCCGTATAACTCGAAGGACGGCCATATGAATCCTCTGCGCCTGCATAGGGATAAAAGGTCGCCGCTGTTCACTTCGTTACTCATTGCAATTACCTGTGAGTGCGCATAGGACGTCCACGTCGTAGATCATGCCGACCAGCTCGTCTTTGGTGCCGTGCACCGGAAGCTGCCCGAAATCGTTCTCGGTCATGATGCGGGCGACCTCGTTCAAAGGCGTCTTTTTGAAGACGGTGTAGGGATCTTTCACCATATAGTCGCTGACCGTTGTATCGTCCGGGATGTACTTATCGGTCGCCGCATAGAACAGCGGAAGGACGTTCCTGTATCCGGCAAGCTCGGAATCCTCTATCCCAAGGCGCATCATCGCCTCGGCGTCCACCGTTTGATCGCTGAAAAGATCGCGGTCTGTCAATATCCCGACCAGTTTTCCCTTTATGTCCAGTACCGGCACTGCCGACACATCGCTTATCCTCATCGCCGCTACCGTATATGCAAGGGGCTCGCCCTCATATGCGGTCACGCAGGTCGTTCTGATGACGTCTTCCGCAGTCATCGCGGTCTTCATTGTCCGGATCTCATTCAGGAGATCGGTCGGAGTCACTATCCCCACAAGCCTTTCGTTCTCTATCACGGGGAGCCTGTGTATCCTTTTGTCGGCGAATATCTTTGCCGCGCTTATGATGTTCTCATCGGGAGTTATTGTGATGCAGTCTTTTTTCATTATCAGCGACAGCTGGTCCTCCTCGAATTTCCTGAAAATGTCTCTTCGGGAGACAATGCCCATAAGTTTGCCGTCGGAAGCGCGTACGACCGGAAGCCCGGTCAGCTTTTTCCTGACCATCACGTTAATTGCATCGCTGCGGCTTCCCGGAACTTCCACCACAATTGGTGCCGCAGTCATAATGTCTGTAACTGTTTTCATCCTGAACCGACCTCTGAAGACCCTACCAAAGGAAAAGCACCGGGCCTCTCCTGCGGTACTGACGGCGGGTTATTTGCCTTTAGGTAATTAAGGCCATTGATTGAACGGGAATCATTCCTTCGCGGCGGCAGGCGATTTGGCCACCATCACCGGGCATTTTGCGTTCTGCACGATCTTTTCGGCAACGCTTCCCATCAGGAGCTTCGATATGCCGGTCCTTCCAAGGGAGCCCATCACTATAATGTCGTACTCGCCCGTCTCCGCTTCCTGGAGGATGACCTTCGACGGTACGCCCTCTACCAGTTTCTCCTCGACCTCCACGCCCGCCGCATTTGCTTTCTCCGTGACGTAACTCGTCGCGAGAGTGCCCTCCTTCTCGAGGGCATCGTACACGTTGACCAAGGCCGTATCCATCGGCGAGTTGGCGTATACGGTCCGGTCCAGAACATACAGCGCGGTGACCTTTCCTTTAGATAATTCCGCAAGTTCGACGGCTATGTCCACAGCATATTTGGTGAATTCGCTGCCGTCCGTCGGGACGAGTATTTTTTTGAATGTCATTCAATTCCTCCATTCCGGCCCATATCTGAATATGGGGCCCCTGTTTTGCAGGATCTCGTTCATATCGAACCTTCCGGAGCAGGGAAGCACGGTCAGATCCGCCGGCATCCCCACAGAAATATGGATTTTGTTGCCCGGATATAATATTTTTCTTCCGTTGCTGAACATAGGGTCCGCGACATCTTCGGCGGAGCCGCCTTGGGAAAGAAGGACATCTCTGAACGCGGAGGCCTCCGAGCGCATGTCGGGGCCGCCGAACATTGCGTTGTCGGTACCTATGGCGACGTCCGCACCGCAGTCGAACATCCTTTTCACCGGAGGCATCTTCTTGAAATACAGGTTGGATCTGGCGCATACTACGATGGGAACCTCCGTCTCTGCGCACTTCAGAAGGTCCGAGTCCGTCGCTTCCACCATGTGGACGACGAACGCCGGGTCGAACGACAGAATGAGATCGATGTCCTCTCTCCTCCTTTCGCTGGCGTGGATGGCGAACATCTTCCCGCTGTCCCTGACCTGGTCGGCCACATTCTCTATGTATCTGTGATTCATGTCGGATATGCTCGAGATGCCTATGCCGTCCGATGCGTCAAGTATCCGGGATATCTCGTCCTGATCGTATTCTTCGCTCAAAGGCCTGCCCAGTATCACCGACGAAGGAGCGGCTCTCCTGAGGATCCTGCACCCTCTTTCCCCGCCCTCTCTGAAGTCTATGAAGGCCCCTATCCCGTTCCAGCGGGAGGCTTCCGCATAGGCGGCTATGTCATCCTCCAGGGCTGAATCCTCAAGACCCCTGAGGTGAACGTGCTTGAGCCCGTCCGGCGGAGCGACCAATTCCTCCATCGTCATACCCGGAGGTATCTTCAGGCCCGCGTCCGCACAGTGGGTGTGAGAATTGACCATCGGAGGCACTATGAGGCCGGCGGCAAGGGGCTTTTCCGGAGGAGCGCCCTCTTCAACGGATGTTATGACGCCGCCTTCAATGCAGACATATCCCTCTATGACGCCGTCCGCCGTAAGCACGGAACCGCTGAGAATATCCATGGCGGAGTATCGAAATAACAGTATAAATCAGATGGAGCAGACACGGCGGGAGTTTGCTCTTCAAAGGGTGCCAGCAAATCTCGGAAACGTTAAAATACTAACATAGGTTACAAGATTGAGGTGTAAAATATGCCGAAAGTAATAGAAGCAGAGTGCGTAGCATGCGGAGCATGCGTGGATGCCTGCCCCGAGGGAGCGATTGTCGTCGATGATGTAGCAGTCATCGATCAGGACAAATGTATCGACTGCGGAGCATGCATAGACGAGTGCCCCTCTGACGCCATAGTGGAATGATCCGGAAGGACCGCCAAAACAAAGTCAGCGGGACCTCCCGCTGAGAAAACAATTTTATGCCCAGTAGGGTTTCTTTACGAATTTATATGAACTGATGACGGCAGTGGCCGCTTCCCCGCAGGCAGTTATGATCTGTTTGTATTTTCCGGGGTAGTCTACCGCATCCCCGCAGGCAAATATACCGTGGCGGTTGGTGGTCATGTCGAAACCGACCTTCACTAACCCTTCGGAAGTAAGGTCTATCCCCCATTTTTTCAGATCGGTGAGGTCCGAGTTTATTCCGATGTTGATGACCGCCAGGTCCACCGGCACGTCGAACACCTTCCCACCCTGGTCCAAAGTGACGCTCTCGAGGCAGCTCTTCCCGTTGAAGGACACCACATTGGCGCTCATTATCGTCCTGATGTTGCTGTTGTTGAGATCGTTGACGTTGCTTTCGTCCGCCCTGAACTCCGGCCTTCTGTGGACGATCGTGGTATCCGTGACGGTGTCCGAGATGAGCGCCATCTCTATCGCGCTGTTCCCCCCTCCGAACATGACCACCCTCTGGTCCACAAGCTCTTCTTTCACAGGGAGTATGTATGTCACCCCCTTATCGGTGAATTCCTTCTCACCGGGGCAGTCCATTCTCTTCGGGTGGAAACTGCCCATGCCTATTGCTATGATCACGGACTTTGTGCGGTAAGTTTCTTTTTTTGTGACGACAAGAAGCTCTTCCTTGCCGTCGTTGATCTCCATGACCTTTTCGTTCTCCCGGATGTCGCAGCCCATGGATTCCGCCTGAGCGTACAGCCTGTCGGACAGCTTTCTGGCCTGGACGGTCTCGAAGCCAGGATAGTTATGTACTCCCTTCTCCGGATACAGGCATGTCAGCTGTCCGCCGACGCGTCCCGCCTCCAATATCAGAGTATTCATCATCTTCGACCGAGCGTATATGCCGGCCGTAAGTCCCCCAGGTCCGGCGCCGATAATGACGACATCGTAGCACATTTTAGGGTCGTATAATTTATCCGTATAAAATATTGTTTATATCTCGCTGTGTTTTTTTGATTTTTTCTCATGGTAATTTCATTTTTTGATTGTACAGGTCTGAAATCCGCAGGATTACTACGAAAATCGAAAATTTATGAACACATGTCTTTTTTTATGGGTCTGTCCGGTACATCATCATTATTTATGCGGCAAAGCGATGCCATATCATCATGGATGCCAACGATGTTTCCGCGGAGAGCCTTCTCAATATGATATTGGATCAGGTAGACGACATGATAATCATCAATGACTCCGAAAGGAATGTGATATGGATGAACCGCGCGGCGCAGCGGGGCCTGGGCATTCATATCGAGGAAGCGGTAGGCTCGAAATGTTATGAGATCTTCGGAGCAACCTGCTGCTGCGACAGCTGCACCGCGAACCACACCCTGGGAGGGCCGCACCGCTGCGGGTGCAAGTTCAAGTGCAGGAATATGGCCGGCGAATATGAGTGCGAACCCATCCCTCATTACAAAGAGGGGAAGCTGAGGGCGGTCGTGCAGCACATCCGTTCCGTCAAACGATAATGAATAAATATCAACATACGATACTCCGTTCGTGTTTGAGATATCAGAGTTCTACATCTGTATCGGAGTGGTAGCCTGTTTCGCGGCGATCTTGCTGATCGTGAACAAGGTCAAGAGGCCGAAAGAAGAGTGACGCTCTTCTATGCCAGGAACGACCGTTCTTAAAATATACCTGTAATTAGATTTCTCTACAGGTGATTAAATGACAAACATCCCTAACAACGTGCTGGAAATGATCAACGCCAGGACAACGACCAAGGTCCTTGTGACATCGTCAAAGGACGCAAAGCCTCATGCGGTAGTGGCCGGCAGTATAGGGGCGCCGGCGGCCGACACGATGATCGTCGGAGAGATCCTTATGAAAGTGTCATCCAAGAACCTTTCCGAGAACCCAAAAGCCGCTTTCCTCGTCACATCCGGAATGGATTCCTTTGTGATAGACTGCACAGCGAAAGCGCGTCTTGACAAGGGCCCGGAGATCGACGCCATGAACAAGGAGCTTGAGGCAATAGGGCTCAAAGCGGCAGCGGTCTGGGTGTTCAAAGTAGAAGCCGTATATGAACAGGGAGCATCCCCGAACGCAGGGACAAAACTGGCCTGAAAAGGCATGTTTTAAACCACTTAGGTTCACACCCGACGGCGGTACTCACATGGTCAAGCTGATCCCCAAAATAGCTGATATGGTAAAGCGGCCGGAGACCAGCAAGGTCTTGGCAACGGTATCGCCGGAGGGAGACCCCCATGCGGTAGTATGCGGAAGTCTGCTTGTTTCCGACGATGAGACGATCATCGTCGGGGAGGTCTACATGTATGCGACATGCAGGAACCTCGTGCACAGCCCCAAAGCGGAATTCCTTGTGTGGTATGGAAGGGAAGCCTATTCGATACAGGCGGTCCTGACCTCAAGAATGACATCCGGGCCGGCTCTGGAAAGGATGAACCATAACCTTGAGAAGATGAAAATGAAAGCCGTCGCGGTCCTGGAATTCAAGGTCCTCTCCGCTTATGATGAGGGCATATCGTCCGACACGGCGGGGACACAGATACTGTGACGGTGGTCTGCTGACCTTTGAAAAAGAGAAAAAGGTAAACATACTGGCTATGGCCATCGGCCTGATCGCGGCCGCAGCCGGGGTGGCGGTCTATTTTATGAGCAGCAAGCTGGCCGGAGTTCTGCTTATGGTGGCCGGGATATCCGTACTGATCATAACTTGGACGATAGCTGGTGTGTTCTTCCAGATCAAAATGAGAGAAGAATACAAAGAACGTAAAAGAATGAATGAAAAGTAAAACGTTTAAAAGAAGGTTTAGAACCTTCTTCTTTCTCTGTCGCCCCTACCTTCCGGCTGGTGCTTCTTGAAGCAGTCCCTGCAGTACACAGGCCTTCCCTGTGTAGGCTTGAACGGTACTTCGCACTCGTTCCCGCAGTCTGAGCATTTCGTCTTAAAGTATTCCTTGGGCTGATCCCTGCGATCTCCCCTGTATCCTCCGCTTCCGTAGGCCATTTTTATTCCTCTTACTTTTGGGTATTCCCAATACTCTACCTTTACCTCTTCAACGATGGACCAGGAGCAATATTTGAATGCCTATAAGGAGACATGTCATTTAGCTTAAAAACGTTGCTATGAAAACCTGACTGTAAGTGGTGTTTTTTAAATGGTTTGGGGGGAGTTCTCAGAGTTCTCTGCTCTCGAGGGCACTTTTTAACACAGCCATCTCTTCATCGGACAGCGTTATGCCCTTCCCCATCTTCTCTCCGTCAGGGGACCATTCCCTTATATCGTACTTCGGGTCCCTGTCGTTCCATTTTATCAGGTTCAGCTCTTTCGTCCAGCCTTTGGACGATTCCGAGAGAACTGCGATCTTTTCGACTATTTCATATTTGAACTCAGCCGGCATGGTATTAGCTCCTATGACGGGGATTACAGCATAGTTATATAAATAAAATGGGAGAAGTAAAATAAAAATACGGGCCGTCCCCGCAAGGGCGGGTCCTTTATCAGGTAATCCGAAAGCATGAAATATATAGATGAAAAGAGACTTTTTTTTAATAATTTAAAAGACCCAGATGGTAAAAAAAGCTACAAAAAATCTATGTAAAAAAGAATAATATAAATATATGCAAATGCTAGCTTCTATTTATGTCATTCTTTGACAACAATAAAAATGTAGGGCTCGCGTTAATAATCGTGGGCCTTATAAACTTGATTTATGCAGTATTAAAGGTAGTGGATGCATGGAACGGTGATGAAGACCTAACTGTTGCTGCATTGAGAGCTATCGGATCCCTAATCTTCGGCGTGCTGATATTGTTCTACGGAATAAACGTTCGCGGCGGTTCCAATGACAAAGTAACAATCCTGGCGGGGCTAGTGAGGGTCGTTGGTATAATTACAATACTTGCGGCGCTGTTCTATGCGGCCGCAGACTGGCTAGAGCTAGAGAGCTTCAGCGCAGGCATGGGCACGTTCATTGTCCAGATAATCGTCGGTCTGATCCTTCTGTGGGTTTCAGTTAAGATTGGCGGCAAGAGCAAGAACATTGTAAGCAAGGTCCTCTGGGTGATCTTGATAGTGGCGTTCGTCATACTGGCGTTATCTGCGCTATTAGGTTCCATCGTTTGCCTTGTGGACGGAGCGTGGATAGATGCCATCGGCCTGCTGTGCTGGCTGATCGTGTACATCTATGCATTGATTGCGACACTATCGCCCGATGTCAAGAGCTCAATGGGCATCTGAATAGCTACCAAAC
The DNA here is from genome assembly GCA_009777615.1 of Candidatus Methanoplasma cognatum. Taxonomy (NCBI): domain Archaea; kingdom Methanobacteriati; phylum Thermoplasmatota; class Thermoplasmata; order Methanomassiliicoccales; family Methanomassiliicoccaceae; genus Candidatus Methanoplasma; species Candidatus Methanoplasma cognatum. The sequence goes on along the minus strand of WRLM01000003.1, from coordinate 201,638 downwards.
GATCAAAAACCCCTTAAATAACTTTATTTTTCTTTCCATTTTTATTTTGACACTTCACCCAGACTTGACACACATAGCATAGACATTTCACAGCTCGGAGCTCGAAGTGGGATAAAAATTTATATTCATGTTCTGAATAGAACACTGCGTAAGGTCGGAATCGAATTGATAAATAAAGTTGCCGGGACGGTCTGATAGATGGATGATCTGTCCCTGATAATTATAATTCTGCTGATGGCGGTGCTGGTCGTTTTTTCGGCATATTTTTCCTGCTCGGAGACAGCTTATACAGGCGCGAATCCGATCAAGATCAAGAATCAGGCCTACGAGGGGAACAAGAATGCAGAGAAGGCGCTTCGGATCCATGACAACTACGACAGGCTCCTGATAACGGCGCTCGTCGGTAACAACGTGGTGAACGTCGCATTGTCAACACTTGGAACAATGGTGTTCGCAGAGCTGCTGGGCGTTGCAATGGGGGTCATCGTCGCGACGGTGTTCATGGTCACGTTGATACTGATATTCGGGGAGATAATCCCGAAGACCCTGGCAAAAAGGAACGCCGAACGTTACGCGCTGAAGCTGGCGGGCTCCCTGCAGGTGGTGATGGTGATGCTCACGCCCATATCGTGGGTGTTCATGAAGCTCTCGAACTTCCTGTCGAGGAACGCAAAGAACGATTCCGCCGAAACTCCTTCCTTCACCGAAGATGAACTTTTCGTGATGATAGACGAAGTGGCCGAAGAAGGAGCGCTCGAAAGGAGCGAAGGCGAGCTGGTGAAATCCGCGATGCAGTTCGATGACATCAAGGTCTCCGAGGTGTATACGCCGAGGGCCAACATCGTCGCCGCCGATATGAAGACTGAGGTCGAAGACCTTAAGAAACTATTTCTGGAGAGCGAATACTCAAGGATACCGCTGTATGAAGATTCCGTGGACCGCATAATCGGTTTGGTCCACTCGAAAGATTTCTTCTCCAAATACCTCGCGGACGATGATTTCACCATAGGCGACATCATAAGGCCGGTGAAGTTCGTTCCAGAGAACGTAAGCATAGCTAACCTGCTCACCGAACTCCAGAGATCGCACATCCATATCGCCATCGTTCTGGACAACTTCGGCAGGACCCTGGGGCTGGCGAGCATGGAGGACATCCTGGAGGAGCTTGTCGGCGATATATGGGACGAGAGCGATGTGGCCGGGTACCCGGTCCATGAGGAGAAGGACGGAAGCTTCATAGTCCCCGGAGAAGCCAATATATTCGACGTCATGAAAAAGATAGGCGTAGAATTCGATGCCGGAGATTTTCAGGACCACACCGTAAGCCAGTTCATATCCCACAACAAAGACGGGGTTCCCAGAAAAGGCGATGTGATAGAGACCGGTGGCGCAAGAATAATAGTGAGATCGATGAAAAGCCGCCGTGTGAAAGAAGTAAGGATATGGCCTGTCAGGAAGGATGATCTTCCTCAGGAAACTCAAGAGAGTTGAGGAATTCAGCCATTTTCCCAACGGCGATCTCTTTCCTTGCGGGATGGGATACGATCTTGCCTGTTAATGACAGAACATCCCCGTGATGCGCCGCGGCATACCTTCCCTGCACAAGCTCCTGCTTGTCAAGCCTCAGATACAGGACGCAGTCGTCATCGATCCTCTCTTCAAGGCTGTCTCTCAGCTCGCCGCATAATTCCTTCCCGAGCCTTTGGAACAGGGGAACAAACTCTCTTTGTTTGAGGAGTTCGCAGCTTAATATCAATATCTTGTTCCCGTGCTCGCTGTCCGCTGTGTCGCATTCTATCTCGTCGGTGCCGATAAGCTCAGCCATCGCTTCGCCGATAAGCTCTTCGTTCTCTGTGGCGTAACAGAAGACCTTTACCCTGAGCCAATGGAACGTGCCCTGCATGAACTGCCGATGATATGTTGATTAATAATACTTACAATCAGTTCTGAGCCGGAGGGAGAAGCGAGGCGAATGTATCAGGATCGCCGATAGAGAGAGTGAAGACCCTCCTTCCCGTCAGTTTCAGGGAGACCCCGTTGTCATATCCTGCGCAGATGAGGTTTTTGAAGGTCACCTTCTTAATCCCCCACCCGCTGTAATTGCGTATCACGTCTATATCCCCCACCTTATGATCGATGATCTCCCCGAACGGTATGGCATATCTTTTCAGGAACCTGATGTGTATGACGCCGTTTTCGACAAAGATCCTCAGCTTCACCGACAGACAGAAGACGATTATCGCCGCGAATATCACGGATGTGGCTCCGAACACCCACAAGGGGATGTTCAAAGACTCGATAAAACAGCATATCAGTATGAAGACGTCGGTCGCTATGAGCACGACCGACATGATGACAAATGCGTCTTTCGGCAGGATGTTCTGCACCTCTTCAAAGGTCTTGGCCATATTATACGGGCATATGCGTTCATAGTTTATCAAGAAACCCGGGCAAAATGCCATATTGGCAAGGTTTATATGGTAAGTCCTTATTCGAGTGAATGCGGACCCATAGCTTAGACTGGCTGGAGCGCCCGGCTGATAACCGGGAGGTCGTGCGTTCAAATCGCATTGGGTCCACCTTGTATACATGTTCTCCAGCAGACCGTCTCTGTTTTTAGAAAAAAAGAAAGCGGTCGCCTTCTTTGAAAAATTAAATGAAAGTGGGTGTCCCACTTTATTTTTTCTGGAATTCGCCGGTCTTTTTGTGTTTTACGACCCTTGAACCCTCGTTATTGGAAAGGAGCGTTTTTACGTATTCTTCCGCCTCGGCCTTCGTTCTGAACAGCTTTGTGGCCTTTGCGGCGCCTTCCGCCTTGGCCTGCCACATGCCGTCGTCATCCCTCTTCGTTATGTGCCAAACTTTGTTATCTGATTTCTTTGCCGCAGCGGGCTTCTCCGTTTTTTTCTTTGCTTCAGCCATTTTCGGTTCCTCCCTAGGTTTTTCGACAGGTTCTTTCTTGGATGCTGCCCAGGCGGCATCCTTCTCTTTTGTTTTGGTCTTAACGGGTTTCTCAGGTTCATCTTCTTTTTTAGGTTTGTCTTCTTTTTTCTTCAGTTTGTCAAAAAAGCCCATAAGCATCCCCCAAGCATTACCTCTGATCTTTGACGAGTATGAGGTGCCACCCGAAATCAGTCTTCACAGGACCCACCAGATCGCCTTTCTTCGCATTGAAAGCAGCGTTCTCAAAGGGTGCGACCATCTGTCCTTTTCCGAACCACCCCAGGTCCCCGCCCTTCTTTCCCGAAGGGCAACTGGAATGTTTCTTTGCGGCGTCTGCAAAATTCTTTCCCTTCGATATCTCTTCTTTAAGGTCCTTGGCCTCTTTTTCTGTCTTGACAAGGATATGTGCGGCGTACACCTCTTTTACCATGAGCAATGTAGTGTGTCTTTCATTTATATGTTGTTTGTCTGGATTATTAGAAAATGATATATTTCCTCAGCTTCATACGGTAAGGGATGAACAGGACCAACCAGGCATTGATGGGAGCCCTAATCGGGATTGCCTTGTTTTACGCCGTTTATTCATTCGTCAGCACGATGCTGAACATGAATGACGGAAGCGAATTTAGGATCGTAGCCGATCCGTTTGAATTATTCCCGAGCTTGGCAGTGCCAGGATCCGACGCATATTGGAGCCTTGTCGAACTCTACACAGACCTTGCCGGAGGAGGGAACGAGACCAACGTCACCATGGCATTGCTGGCGGCAGGTTTTCTGCTGGTGGTCGCAGGATGCGCGTCCAAGCCGACCAGGGACATCAAGGGAAGCGCCGAAGATCCCAAAGAGTACCTCTTCACCCACAGACCGAAAGCATTCCTCCGGTGCCTGATGATACCGTGGAACATTCTGACCGTATGCTGGAGGCTGAAAAAGATACCGGTCATATTTCCGATAATATTCATACCTTTCATGCTGCCGTTCGCATTGATAATGGATCTGATCTTAGCGGCGCTTTTCATCATCGCTTGGATGGTGATGACTGTCCGGATAAAGGTGGCGGCCTCCAAGGACCGTGAGGCATATGAAAGGGATACCCAGTACGCCGTATGCCCCAAGTGCAAAAGGAACTTCTACCAGCCGAACGTCAAGTGCAAATGCGGTCTCGTCGTCTCATATCCGGTCCCTGGCGCACACGGCGTGAGACACCACACCTGCAACAAGGGCCACAAGATCCCAAGCACCAACGCCGACGGGATAAGGGCGAGGATGCAGGCGGTATGCCCCCACTGCAAAGGCGAAATGTTCACCCATGAAGCGAAACCCCTGGTCATATCGCTGGTGGGCTCGGTAGGGTCCGGAAAGACGACCCTCATGCTTTCCGCCGTCGAAGCGATCGCCGCTCTCGCGAAGGAGAAGGGAATAGTCACGGAGATAATAACGGAGGGGATATCCGCCAACGCACAGCGCAGAAAGGCGGACGTGATCCCAACTCACCCCGGAGAACTTGATTCGGAATACTTCTTCCTGAGGGCAAGGGACCTTACTGAAAAGGAAGTGGTAATAAATGACATTTCGGGGGTCGAATTCCAGCCCGACAGGGATAAGATACTCTTTGAGGAGTATTACAGATACAACGACGGCATAATCCTCACAATTGATCCACTAGAGGTCATGGCGCTACACCATTCCCAATCTCCGACAAAAGGTTCGAAGAACACTCCCGTTTCCACGCTGGAATCGTTCTACCACATGTACATGGAGATCAACGGGTACGGTCCGGCCGTAAAGTCAACGGTCCCTCTGGCTATCGTGCTGACGAAGATGGACGATCCGAAAGTGAGACCGTCCGTCGACGCGGAGACAACGCCCGCCGGGTTCCTGAAAAAGTACAGCCACAAGATGATAGTCGATATCGCCGAGTCCGCGTTCAAGAATGTCAGATATTTCAAGGTCGCATCCCTCGGCGAGAACACCAATGCCATAGAGCCGTTCGTGTGGATACTGGGAGATAACGACCGGGATCTGAAGAATAAGCTGTTCAAGTGATCAGAAGGGAGGGATCTCCTCCCTTCCGTCAGAGAATCTGATGAACCGTCCGGTCCCTTTAGGGTGGAACTTATCGATAAGGTCCCACGGCCAGCTGCTGAATTCATTAGCTCTTATGAAGTTCATGGCCTCCCTGACCTTTTTGTCGTTATCAAGGATGACCGGGCCGAAGGAGGACATCTTCTCGCCTATGGGCTCGCCTTCAAGCAGCCAGTATGTCCCGTCCGAATCCCCGTTGACGAATGTCACATCCTTATTTCCGTCGAGCTTGAACCTTTGCGACGCCTCATACTCCTCGCCGCCGATCATCACTGTCCCGTCCCCGATGAAATAGAGGTTCCTGTTGACCGTGGGGGATACTGCCGGCAATGTGATCGCCGAGCCGGGGGACATCCGTATCAGCAGTATCCTGACATGATGTTCCTTATCCGCCGCCCAGGAAACATCGTTCGGAGAGATAGCATGCGCCCCGCCGAAGTCTCCGGCTATTACCTTCACCGAGTAGTCTCTGCCTTCCTCGTCTTTTCCTTTGATGATCGGTATGTGTTCCGACCACATCATCTTCACTTCCGGGGAGGATCCCTTATCCTTCAGCGGCAGATTGATCATTATCTGCGTTATATCGTTGGGATTGCGTTGGTCATCGTACGCAAGAGGATACATCTCATCATGCAGATACATGCTCCCGGCGGATACCCACTGGACATCCCCGAACCCGTATCTCCCCTGATTGCCGAGGGAGTCGAAATGATCTATGAATCCGATCTCCGGTACGGTGACGGTCTCGTAACCCCAATGCGCATGCATCGGAAATCCGGGTACGACTTTCCCGTGATACATCCTGAAGCCGAAGATCTTCTTGTAATCCCTCCCCAGATCCCTTCCGCCGATCTCATGCAGCGGGGGAGCCTGCTGGGCGTTACCCTTGGGGTAATCGTCGGTATGATGGGAAACAAACACGAAAGGGTCCTCTGCATCCCAATGGAGCTTCAGATGCTGCCTCTTTATGACCGGCCCGGATATCTTCTTTCCGAACATCCAATATCACACACACGTTAAACATGCAACAGATTAAAAATATCGGCCCCGCTATGGCCGGATATGGCCGTTGAGAAGGATGAGCAGGACGGGGTGCGGCTCAACAAGTTCCTCAGCGAAGCGGGAACGGCGTCGAGGAGAGGGTCAGACAGGATCATCGAGGAAGGGAGGGTGACCATCGACGGCAGGGCAGCGGTCATCGGCGACAAGGTGTTCCCTGATAACAAAGTGTGCGTCGACGGTAAAGAAATAAAAAGGGTGAAAGAGGACATAATCCTGGCGTTCTATAAGCCGGCGGGGATAACATCCACATCCAGCCCGGATGATGAGGACAACGTGGTGGATTTCATTGGGTACCCCAAGCGGATATTCTCCATCGGGAGGCTTGACAAGGATTCGGAAGGCCTTCTGCTGATGACGAACAACGGCGAACTCGCGGACAAGATAATGCGTTCGAAGAACGAGCACGAGAAAGAGTACCTCGTAAGGGTGGACAAAGACATAACAGAAGAGTTTGTCAGCGGCATGTCGGGCGGGGTCCTTCTGGACGACGGCAGGGTGACCAAGAAATGTTTTGCGGAGGCGATCGGCCCCAGGGAGTTCAGGATAATACTGAGGCAGGGCCTCAACAGGCAGATCAGGAGGATGTGCTCCCAGCTCGGCTATGAGGTAAGGAACCTGAAGCGCATAAGGGTGGTCAACATCACTCTGGGCGACCTCAAAGAGGGCCGTTACAGGGACATATCGAAAAAGGAAAGAGAGGAGCTGTACAGGCAGATCGGCCTGAAGTAAGGCTCCGCCGGGGCATTCTCGGCGGCCGCAATTGTTATGGCACAGCAAAAATTAAAAGAAAGGGGCAGGGGCCCCTGTTTATTCATTGGGTTTGGTAACCTTCTCCATCAGTCCCTGGGAGTCCTTGATCTCCGAGTCTGACATCTGGAGCTTGTTCTGCAACTGGTATTCGGTGTGAACGCTCATGCAGTCCACATGCGAAACAAGTATGCCTTCGTCGGTCGCAACGAATTTGACCGTTATGGGGGTGCTTCTGGTAACTCCTTCCGGAAGGTCCATCTCGAACTCTCCCACGCTGTATCCGTCGATGAGATCTATCCTCTTCCCGCCCTCGTTGTTGGAGGCGGAGTTCTCGTAGATCTCCACTTTTATAGATGTCTGGCCGTCCTCGATTGGGAAATAGGTCTTCGTGGAGACGATGGGGAGCACTTCGTTCCTGAAGATGATGTTGGACACCATCTCCTTCTCGTCGTACATCGCTTTGATCCCGAAGGACTTGCTCAGAACGTTGTGGACGGTTATCTCTCCCTCCTGGGGAACGTATGTCTCTCCGGCTGCTGCCGCTGCGGCGAACTCCTCCGCGCCTGCCCAGTTGTGTGCGCCGGCGAATATGGCGGCACCCTTCGCTATGGACTGGTCCGGGTCGAACACCTTGACGCTGGCGTCCGGGTACTTTTGGGATATGCCGTTCTTGACCTGAGGCATCCTGGAGGATCCGCCCACAAGGACAACATCGTCGATGTCGGATATGCTGAAGCCCTTTGACGCGAGCGCCCTGTCGATTATGTCTATGGTGGTCTGCATAAGGGACGCCGTGGCGGCCTCGAACTCAGCCCTTGTTATTGTGTAGACGGCCTTCTTTCCTCCGACGGTAAGCGTCCCTTTAGTGGAATCCGCCGTCGACAGCCTCTTCTTGATCGTTTCCGAGTCAAGGATAAGGGACTGCTTGACGTCGTCGTCATCATCGAGCTCGCTCTCCTCTATGTCGTTCTCCTCGCATACCTTCTGCTTTATGATCTTGGTCAGCGCCTGGTCCCAGTCCTTGCCTCCCAGAAGCCTCTCGCCGTCGGTCGCGACCGCCGTGAACGCGCTGCCGTCGATGTCCAGGATAGTCACATCGAAGGTCCCGCCTCCGAGGTCGTATACCATGACTCTTTTCTTGCTTTCTCCTCCCGCGCCGAATCCGAAAGATATCGCGGCGGCGGTGGGTTCGTTGATTATGGTCACGTCCTCAAGGCCGGCCACTTTACCGGCCGTCTTCGTGGCGTCCCTTTCAGTCTGCCCGAAGTATGCGGGGCAGGTGATCACTGCTTTCTTAACTTCCACGCCGTGGTTGTCGTTGAAATCGTTGATCATCTTCCTGAGTATGGCCGCGGACAGGGTGACGGGGGTGTATCTGTCTCCGTCGATGTCCACTTCGTAGTCGGTGCCTATCTGCCTCTTTATGGCTGTGACCACCCTTTCCAGAGGGTACATTATCGCCATGTCCTTTGCGGGTGAACCGACTATTATCTCTCCGTTCTCGTTGAAAAGGATGACCGACGGTGTCGTGTCTTCCTGTTCGAAGTTCTTCTCGACAACCGGGTCTCCCTCTTCGTCTATGTATGCCAGGCACGAGTACGTCGTGCCAAGGTCAATTCCGATCATATATTCGTTGCTCATTTCTCCTCATCTCCTTCTCTTATCTTGTTTTCAGAAAACTTATAGATTTTCACCTTTTCCTTTTGGAGGACGCGTCCCTGGTACACGTACCCGTCCGACACCCTCTCTGCTATCATACCGTTCATAGATTCATCGCTGGTTGGTATAACGCCGACGATTCTTTGGTGTATTGTGTTCAGTCTCTCGTACTTGCTCTGGCCGATCTGCACGCCGCAGTCGACGAGGATGTTCTCCATGTCGACCCCGTACGCTTCGAACGAACTGAGTATGTCTTTTGGTGAGAAACTGTCCATTTTAGCGTTCATTCCTTTGCAGAGCTTGAAGAAGTCCTCTCTCATTATGGAAAGCTGTTCCAGCATCCCGATGAACTTCCTGTTCGCAAGTTCCGCATCTCTTTTGTTCATGACCGTTGAGTATTCTCTCAGCTGTTCCTTAGAGGTGGTGTATTTTCCCAGTTCCGATGTCAGGACGGCGACCATCTCTTTGAGTTCGGCGATCTCCTCTGTGAGAGAGCCCGCATCCGCCCAGGTAGACGCCGCCCTGTACGGGGTGTCTTCCCGTACCGGTTCCGCGGTCGCTGTTTCTATCACGATGTCCTCTATGATGACTTCCTCTTCGGGCGGCCCCTCGGCGGAAGAGCTCATCACTGATTCCATACCATCTTCCCGAGGCTCTTCTCCCTCGGATATATCCCAGTGCCCTTCCTCGTCCTCGATGGTTCCGGTGACGAGGAAGTTCTTCAGCCTGCTGGTCTTGCTGGATCTCTTTTTTTCGGTCATTTCATCTTATCCTCCAGGCTCTCGCAGTTGAGAAGCCAAATGAATGGGTCTTCCACGCGCATAGGCGATATCCCTCTCGTGAGCACGCTCCCCGGAGGGTTGCTGCCGAGCGCGGATACCGCAAAATAAGAATGTTCTCTGAATTCCTTGACAGTGTGAACGAAAGCAGTCGACACGGCTCTGCGCATATACTCTTCGATCTCCACGCTTATCTGTTCGAAGTTCGTCCTGTCGTATCTTCCCCTCTCTCTTTCGATGTTCAGCGACGAGTTCATACCGAAAAGTATGCTGCTTTCCTCGTCGTTCTCCGGGACCTTCATCAGGACGTCCGCCTTTGTGAGCACGACCGCCAGCGGGATGGGTATGGGGTCCTTCATCCTGAGCGAGTTGTTCGTTCTTATGATGTTCACGATATCGGAAAGCATATTGGCCACGCTGACCCCCGTGGGGGGTTTGTTGTCCATACGTATCCGTGTGTTGATGTAGGGGATCTGCAGCGGGTCCACCAGGAAAACGATCCCCGACGCTCTGGAAATGAATGAGTTCAGGTTGAGCCCCATTATCTTTCCGGTGGAATCGAGGTCCTCTCCCGCAGTATCGAAGAAAGCCAGAGTATACACCCTGGGCGAGTCCCCTTTGAAGAATTTGAGGTAGTAGATCATCGGCTCCCTTGACTCCTTGCTCTCTTCGAACGAGAGCGTGGGAGCCAGCTTCCTTCCTTCCTCGTACAGCCTCTTGTAGTACATCTCCCTGTATTTCAGGGTGGTGCGGTCGGTGGCGGAGCTCATTATCGCGTTGAATTCCTTGGAGAAGGAGTTCTTAAGCTGATCGATCAGCACCGCTATGTAATGGCTTTTGCCGACCCCTTTGGGGCCGAGAACCACGAATACGGTGCTCCCTTCTTCCTCCGCCCCCTGAGGTATTGGATTGTGACAGCTCGGGCAGAGCCTTTTGTACACATGCTTCTTGCAGACGTCGCAGGTCCCCGACGAGTTCCTCATGATGTGATATTTTGTTGTGACCGGGGAGGGACCTCCCGGGTCCTTGCCCAGGAAGATGGAGTTCTCTATGTCGATCTCCTCGTCCATGTTCTTTGATCTGAATCTGCGCGCGCTCTTCTCGTCAAGTTCTCTGAGGAACATCTTCGTGCATGCCGGGTTCGTACACTGATAGTGGATGTTCTTAAGGTCCACCGAACTGAAACAGAAGGGGCAGGTGTATGTCACCGAAGGCGCCTGGGATGGTTCTGGTCTCTTTGCCATTTTCTCACTTCTCCTTGTACAGCGGGTGTATGAACCTGAACAGGTTGTAATCCTCCTCGTTGACGAAGAAAAGTCTCACCTTGCTGATGTCTATCCTGTCTTTCACCGTGAAAACGGTCACATTCCTTCCCGAAACGATCGGCACCGGCCTGTTGGACGACCACATCGTCTCTCCTTCCCAGATCTTGAGCGGTATACCTTCTTTGACCGCTACCGCCGATACGGGGGGAAGCTCTTTTACCGACGGGTCGGTGTCGATGCTCAGGATCATCTTTGTATCCGTCCTCGATATCCCTTCGGCCGCCAGAGAGTATCTTACTTTGGTGTACGCTCCGGAAAAGATATCCAAGCTCATTCCTCGTGAAGGCATCCTCTCCCCGGACACGTCGTAAACGGCATATATGGTTATGACCCGTTTCTTCGAGTTGCCCATCGGTATCCTTACCATCTTGTCTTTGTCGTAAGCGTCCCTGGTAATGGTGATCCTTTCCGCGTCCAGATCATCCGGGCCGGATGCGACAGACGATTCCTTGATCACAATTACCGCCGACTCCGCTCCGGTCGGCCATGTCATCGTCAGACAGCAGTCGTTCCCGCTTATCCTCTTCTCTACGTCCCTGAAGGGTTTCAGGTTGGCCACCATGATGTCCTTGCCTCTTACGGCCACCTTCCCCGCGGGTATCATGGGGTAAATGTACTGCACCGCGCCGTCCGGGAGTAAGAACCTCATTCCGTTCTCATATACCTCCAGAGGCTGTATCTCTTTCATCCATGCGTTGAGGTCTTCGAACTTGACCATCCTTCCGAACATGTTCACTTTTCTAGGCGACGAATACAGGACGACCTTTTCCTTGCTCTTCCATTTAGCCGTGAAGGAGCCGTCCGCTTTGTTCCATCTGATCTCCATATCCCTTACAGGTTCCGGGAACTTTGTGGTGGTGAAGGAGAATGCGGCGCCCATGGATCTTTCGGTGCGTCCCTTGTTTATGTATTCGGCAACGAAAAGGTAGTGGTATTTCATTCCGCCCTTCAGACCGTAATCGTCTATGACCGTCCCGCCGTCGTGCATTATTTCCACTTCTTCTCCGACGCCGGCGGCGCTGGTGCCTTCTTTTCTCCATATGCGCACCCTCGAACAGCCTTTGGGCTTTTCGTATATCAGTCTCAATCCCCCCTCGATGGGCTCGATGCTTACGTTCTCCACTTCTCTGAAGACCATCACCGGGCCGCAGGAGGCCGCCTCTCTGGAGAGGATCCCCCATCTTTTTGAATAGATCGAATAGTAATTGTCGACGCCCGGATCCATCGTCTTGTCCAGGAACACGCTCCCGGGGATATCCGCCAGAGGAACGGTCTCGTCCGTTACGATAGGCAAGGAATCTTTCGCTCTGAAGATGCAGAACGTCATTCCCGTCCTGTCCTCCGGAACGGCGAATTTCAGCAGTATCTTTCCCTCTCTGATCTGAGCCACCGCGTCGGCGGGGGACTCCGGGGGACGCTCCTTCATCATCGCTTTGGCGATAGGGTGGTCCGGACACAGCTCGACCGCGGTGACGTACATCATCATGACACGGTCCGCATCCTTCAGTTCGGAGGCCTTCTCGCATATCCGGTCCGCCTCTATTATCCTCTGCGCCGCCTCCTCGTATTTTCTCTCGATGTCGGGATTGTTCAGTATCTTTGTGAAGTCCAGCTTCGCGTCGTCGATGGCGCCCCTCAGCGCGTGGTACTTCCTTTGTTTGTAAAGGAGGTCAACTTTGTTGTTGAACTCCGCATGCTTTGCGGAGAGCGGTCTGAGCTCGCTCTTCATCTCAAGTATCGACGGGTATGTGGAGTAAACGCGCTCTATCTTCGATATGCAGTTCGCGGCCTCGTCGATCATTCCGTACGATATGGCGATCCTGAACTTCTTCTCAAGGTCCTTTGCTTTGTTGAAGCCGTCCTCGAAATCGAAGCCGCATTTAACGCAGGCTTTGTTCCCGGATATCTGACTGGTCGCGCACTGCGGGCATTTGATCTTCATGCTGGAACCGCAGACCGAGCAGCACATCACGCCCTCTCCGGATTCGACGAGGGCGCCGCAGTTTGAACACGTTGCAAGCCTGCTTTCTTTGGATGAGAAATTGGAGATGTATTTCCTCTTCACGCAGTACTCTTCGAGTATGGATATCGCCATTGACGGATCGGCGTTCGTTTTGCGGATGAATCTGTTCACGATCTCATCCACATATTCTCTTGTGAAGGGCTGCCCGTAGTCCTCGTCCATCAGCTGTTTCGCGGGCTCGAGGGTCCTCATGCATTTACCGTATTTCACCAGGTTGGTGAGGTCCTGGTCGGAGCCCAGAACCAGCTTGAGGGACCTCAGCGACTGTATGTACGAATCCTGGTTAGGGAGTATCTCCTGCCTTACGCTGTTCACTCTCTTCTCGCATGAATCGAATGAGGACCTTATCTGAGTGAGGGCGCTCCCTTCGTCAAGCGGATTGATGTTGATCTCCAGATCGGGATTCTTTATGAGGTCGTTCAGGAGGTCCATGGGTGTGAAGGCGTGAACTTCCTGCAGCCCTTTGAAGGCGGACATGACCTTGTCGCTGACGATCGGCGGGACGGATGTCTTCCTGATGCCTGCCATGCTGATAAGGTCCTCTTTGTTAACGCCGTCCCATTGCAGTTTCTTTACGAGGTTCTCGGCGGTGCCCGGCAGCAGAATGCGGCTGCCGTCATGCAGTATGATGGAGTCTCTGTTAAGCCTTGAGGCCTTAGCTCTGAGAAGTTTCCGGCCTTCGTCGAACTCTTTGGATCTGAGCAGGGGGTCTTTCATCACCCGGCGCATGTCGGGGACCATGTCCAGCCATTTGCTTATCTGGAACCTGCGGTCAAGGTCGTTCTGTTTGTCCTTGCTCTCTTTTGTCCACTTGCCTTCTTTGGCGGCTATCTTCTTATCTATCGCGTCGTAGGTGTACGAGCTTTCCTTCAGAGGATTAAGTCCTATAAGGCGACAGTAGTTCTCTCTGTCACTTGTCATCGACCCATTCCTCATCAGCGGAGCCTTCCTCTTATCTCTCCGCTACCTATTCTTCCGCTGGCTCCGCCGCCTCCGGCACTTTCGCGCATTCCCATCGAACCGGAGCCGATGGCCGTGGCGATCGTGCTGAACGCCTCTCCCAAACGGTCCAGGGTGGTGAACATCGCGCCTTCCTCAACGGTCGATATCTGTTTAAGGAAGCCAAGATCCGCCTCGCCTATACCCACCGCCACGACGGCGATCTTCGAGTTTCTGCAGTTGATCGCTTCGCTGACGGCGAAGTCCCTCTTTCCCCAGATCCCGTCTGTGAGAATGAGGATCATCTTACCTCCGGGGCGGTTGGACAGCATCGTCGCCGCCGTGCCCATCGGGCTGGCGTCCGTGCCTCTCCCGTAGACGTTCACTTTCAGGCCGTCGAGGGCGGTGACGATCATGTTGGGATCGCCGGTCATATCCCTCATTATGCCGACCTTGTCGCCGAACCCTACGAGTCCGAACTTCGTGTTATCGCTAGCTACCGTCATGACGAAATCGTTGACTGTCTTCTTTACCTCTTCAAGTGAGTTCCTCATGCTTCTGGACAGGTCGATGCAGAGGACGACGTTCTTCGCTATAGGCGCGCCCGATGATCTTTCCTTCGGCCTTTCACTCATCCATGAGATGTCGCCGGGGACAGGCTCTGAATCCACTTGCAGAAGCTCCCCATCCTGGGTCGCGGAGACCTTCACGACCCCGTTCTCGTCGTAGTTGTATTCTATATCTATGATCGCGCCGTCGCCGGGGTTGTAGAATCCGGAGATGACCACCTTGGCAAGCACATAGCAGTCCAGAGGCATCCTGCTCTCGCCTTGGAGAGTATACACTTCGATGATGTCCGTCTGATTGCCGGGCTCTATCCTGAAAGGCTTCTTTACCGAGGATGGGATCTTGGAGTTCCTTTTGATCATTATCTCGTTGATGTACCGGTCTCCTCCCGGACTCACCGACAAGGCGCCGAGGCTGTGCGCAGTTACGTCAGATATCTGCATCTCCCTTACTCCGGTGCTTGTGCTGCAATAGAATTCGGACGTAAGGGCGGCGCCCTTCGCCACCGCAAGGTCGGTGTCAGAGTGATCTATCACCGGCTTTCCCGATATCCTTTCCAGGAATTCGGTAACCTGAGGCATTCTCGTAGAACCTCCTACGAGAAGTATCTCATCAACATCTCCCCAGGACACCCCGAGGTCGCTGAACAATTTCATGCAGACGTCCTTCGTGGCGTTGAGGAGGAACTGCGTCCGGGTGTCGAACTGCTCTCTTGTAAGCGTATATTTGCTCGCGTACCCTTCGTATTTTATCTGTATGGTGACGCTGTCGGTCTTGGTGAGTATCTTCTTATAGTTTTCAGACGCCACGATCAATTCGTTCTTGGTAGGCTCGTCGTCCCTCGGATCCACGCCGTATTCTTCGTAGAACTGTTCGCAGACAAATTTGACGATAGCTGCGTCCCAGTCCTTTCCTCCGAGTATGTGGTTGCCGTCCGTTCCGAGTACCTTGATGTTACCTTTCTCGACCTTCACCAGCGTGACGTCGAAGGTCCCGCCTCCGAGGTCATAGACCATTACGGTCTTATTGGATTCTCTGTTGTATCCGTACGATATCGCGGCAGCGGTCGGTTCGTTTATGATCTTCATGACCTTGACGCCGCACGCCTCTCCGGCGCGGATCGTCGCGGTTCTCTGGAAGTCGTTGAAGTACGCGGGGACGGTGATCACCACCGAATCTATCTTCTCCCCGGTCCGCTCTTCCGCATCAGATATCAATTTTTTCAGCAGCATTGCGGAAAGGTCTTCCGCCATGTACACTTTACCGTGCGCCTCGACAGTGAAGCTGTTGTCCCCCATGCCTCTCTTGAAAGATGCCGCTATGGTCCCGGCGCCGCCGGCCTGCATATCCTTTGCATCCTCGCCAATCAGGACCTCACCGTTGTCCAAAAAGCATATGACCGAAGGGGTCAGTTCCTTTTCGAACTTATTGTTGATGATCTCGGGCCTGGAGTTCTTTCTGTCATATCTTGCAACTGTAGAGTACGTTGTTCCTAGGTCTATACCCACCTTCATATCCCATCAGTAGGAGATATGTATAACGCGATATAAAATAGGTTTGACGGGCCGCTACGAATTTCGAAATCCAAGTCAAGCGGCAGGATTAATTTTTTAAACCCTCATCCGCCGATACGAAAACCGCAGAAGCATCCGGCGCCATACGCTGATGACCATTCATTGCTGATATGCCAGCAGGAAACAGGAAGGGATATTTACGTTGCTAAAGGACCGAAGAGGTTTTCTATTAGATGCCGGAATGCGCTGACTAAATTGCTGACATATTGTCACCTTTCAACCGTATGCGAAAGTGACGGAGAAATAGCCCCTTACGGCTGTGCGGCGTCCCGCTCCGGACTTTGCCGGGACCTGATCCGTTGCTTCCGCAGAGCTGTGAACTCAGTGTCTGAAATCCGGCAGACACCCAGCCCCTCAGACTGCGCAGTAAAGTTCCCCGATCTGGAGACACTGGAAATTACAGCGGCGGCGATAGGGTCCAATATGTTCGAGGGATTCTGTCCGACACGCAGGGGGATCGAGATCATTCGAGACTATTGTCTAGGTAAGTTGACGATCGAACAGTTGGCGGCCTTTGCGGCAGAGAGATCTTATGAGTGAGTATAGGTACATAGATCCTGATTACGTATACACCGACCCTGAAGATAAATGAACGGCAATGTGAATAAAATGCCTGAAAAGAGACAACGGACAAAGGTCAATATCCTTTTCAGATTAAGATCTCGTCCAGGCTTCTTATTCGCGCGTCGCATTCGGCGCACGGAACATTCTCCCCGCTCCTGTTTATAAGTACCGAGAACAAACCGGCTCCCTTCCCGGCCAATATGTCGTTGACGCTGTCCCCGATCATCATGGAGTTCTCAGAGGATGCGTCCATCTCGGACATGCACAGCAGAACCGGCTCGGGATCCGGCTTTGAGAACGCCACTCTGTCCTGCCCGACAACAGATGCGAACATACCTTCCACACCGAGCAGCGCGAGCACTTCTCTGATCTGCGGCATGTATGAATTGGAGACTATTCCCAGCACGCAGCCCGCATCGGAAAGGCGGTACAGACATCTTTCCGCGTCTGGAAACAACCTCAGGCCGTTTACGCAGGTATCGTCATAGGTGCGCATGACAAGGGAGATGAACTCTCTGTACTTGCAGGGGGAGTTGGGATGATATTTTGAGAATGTAGCGCTCAGAGGAGTTCGGATGTACTCGTTGTAAAGCGCCGGATCGTAAGGTATGCCGAACTCCCTGAATGCGGCCATGAACGCTTCCTCATAGCCTTTTCTTGAATCGACCAAAGTGTTGTCCAGGTCGAATATGTAGAAGCCATATTTTTCCATCTGCCGCCCGGACGCAGTTCGGATAGATATGGTTTCTCTGCTATTTCCCTTCCGCGCATGCCTTTTGGCTAAAGGAAAAGCAACTATACAGTAGTCATGCCTTAAAGCAGTGCTGTTTTTCATCGTTGTTTCGGCGTCATCCCTGACAAATGTATTTTTTTCGATAGTTTTGTACGGCTCACCCCTGCAAAAAATGCGCCTCTTATGTGATATCGCTCGTTTTCCTATCATTCTTTTTTATGGTTGAAGCACATTTCCCACCCAGTGACTAAATGAAGGACGACATTCAGATAGAAGAAGAAGCCAACGTCATGAACATAACGGACATCGCCGGTAAAATAGGTCTGAGGCCGGAAGACATAGATCAGTATGGAAAATACATCGCAAAAGTGCCGCTCGACGTCCTGTCGAGATTCGACGGCAACAAGAACGGGAAACTGATAATGGTCACGGCCGTGACTCCGACCCCCGCAGGAGAGGGGAAGACAGTTACGACCATCGGCCTCATACAGGGCCTCAGCCACATAGGCAAAAAAGTGGTGGGTGCGCTCAGAGAGCCGTCCGTGGGGCCAACGTTCGGCGTCAAGGGAGGAGCCACCGGCGGAGGGTATTCCCAAGTGTATCCGATGTGGGACATCGACCTTCATTTCACCGGGGACATACACGCGGTGTCATCCGCCCATAATCTTCTGTCAGCCGTCCTTGAGAACAACTTAGTGAGGGACAACCCGCTCAGAATAGATCCGTCCAAGATAGTTCTGAAGAAGGCGATGGACATGAACTGCCGCGAGCTCAGGGAGATAGTTGTCGGCCTCGGCGGAGGAAGGCTGTCCGGCGGCGTGATGCACGAGAGCGGTTTTCTTATAACTTCGGCATCCGAGATCTCGGCCATACTCGCGCTTTCTACAAGCTATAAAGACCTCAGGGAGAGGATCGAGAGGATGGTCGTCGCGTACACGTACACGGGAGAGATGGTGACCGTTAAGGACCTGGGATGCGCCGGGGCAATGATGATACTGCTCAAGGATGCGATAAAGCCCAATCTGGTTCAGACCTTGGAAGGCCAGCCGGTGTTCGTTCACGGGTTCCCCTTCGCCAACATAGCTCACGGCAACAACAGCGTGATAGCTACGAAATACGCCATGAAGCTCGGCGATTATGCGGTGACCGAAGCGGGATTCGCCGCGGACCTCGGAGGGGAGAAGTTCCTGGACATCGTATGCAGGCAGGCGGGGATATCCCCCGACTGCGTCGTCATCGTAGCATCCGTGAGGGCGCTGATGACGCACGGAGGCGCGGACCTCGAGAAGCCGGAGACCCTGACGAAAGAAGCTTTGACAAAAGGCCTGTCCAATCTCGACAAGCACATAGAGAACGTGAAAGGATACGGGGTTCCGGTGGTGGTGTCGATCAACCACTTCTCCTTCGACAATCCGGAACACATGCAGATGCTCCGCGATCATTGCAGAGAGCTTGGAGCGGAATGCGTTCAGTCGGACGCATTCATGGAAGGCGGGAAAGGCGCTGAGGAGCTTGCCAGGAAGGTCGTGGAGGTCCTCGAAAGAGGGGAGAAGAACTTCAAAATGCTTTATGAGGACGACGTCCCTCTCAAAAAGAAGATCGAGACCATCGCGACCAGGATATACGGCGCGGACGGAGTGGTGTATTCCGGCCAGGCGGAGAAGACCCTTAAGAACCTTGAGGATAAAGGGTTCGGGAAACTCCCGATATGCGTGGCGAAGACGCAGTATTCTCTCTCCGACGTAGCCGAAATGAAAGGAGCCCCGAAAGGGTGGAAGCTCAGCGTGAGAGAGGTCACCGTTTCCGCCGGGGCGGGATTCGTAGTGCCGATCTGTGGCGAGATGATGCTGATGCCCGGACTCTCAAAGGTTCCGGCCGCCATGAAGATGGACCTGACGGAAGACGGAAAGGTCAGAGGGCTGAAATAACCGCATCGTCCTTCATACTGTACCAGCGGTCGGCCTCTTCCTTATCCACGGGAACGCCGTCCCCTGTGTCGTACATATTCCCGAGGAGTATCTGTGCGCCGCGGTGCTTGTTCATCGCGGCGGAAGTGAGCCAGTCCAGAGCCTTCTCGGTGTTCTTTTCTACGCCGTATCCGGTCTTGTACAGTTGCCCCAGTATGAACTGGGCCTCCGAATGGCCGGATTCGGCGGACGCAGTGAACCATTCTACTGCGGCGGAAAGATCCTTTTCTTCACTGTCCCCGTCGAAATAGATCAGCCCGAGTTCGTACTGGGCCCGGGGATCTCCCATCGTCGCAGGCATGTTCAGCAAAGAAATGGCTTTTTTGGCGTCCTTTTCCGCCCCGTAGCCTTTACTGTGCATTTTCCCCAAGAAATACATCGCGCCAAGGTTCCCGTCATCAGAGGCTTGTTCGAACCAGTATTTTGCCGCTGAAAGGTCTTTTTTCACGCCCTGTCCTCTTGAATAAAGGAGGCCCAGATAGAATTCCGCGTCGGAGGACCCTCTGTTCGCGGAGGACGACAGTATAGAGAAAGCGGAACGGTAGTTCTTTTCGGACTTCGTCCGGATTATGAATTTAGCCCACTCTAATGGTTCCATCTGACTTTCGAACGGAATGCCAGAGTCCTCGTGCATAGATGCGCAATGAGTTAGGACGGTTATAATTCTTATGCTTTTTCGGTCCCTGTCAGGAATCGTTGCAAAGGTGACGGTTTACGTCAGAAATATGTTTTCATCAAAGCACGGGCAGCGGCAAATATCTGTATTGTTTGAGCTGTCCGATGTTTCCTATACGTCGCTTTCCGTGCACGGAGGAAACGAAAATTCGTTACTCTGTTATGATCTCTCTTGTGTTAACAACCCTCTGTGTTGGAACGTTCTGGTCAGTGCGAGATATTTCGTATGTATCGTTCTTCCTCAAGGGCATCGATGGTGAGGAGAAGGATCCGAGTGTAGCTAAAATGATAAACTTGTTCGGTATATGGAGGACTTATGCCCACGTTGAGGTATGACAGCACTTGTTCGGAAGCGCGTTCCCATATGGATTGCGCGTCGCCGAATTACGATCCGAACAAGGCGGCGGAGATGCTGGAAAAGTTATCCGCAGAGGGCAGCGGCGAAGCCCGGTATCTTTATGCCCTGTTCCTCCGCACCGGAACGTCCGTCATCAGGGACGAGATCACGGCAAAAGAGCTTCTGACGCTGTCCGCCGCTTCGGGCTGGGAGGACGCCGCTCTGACTATGGATGAGATCGGAAGAAGCGCCGGCGCGGAAGACGCAGACACACTCTTTGATCTTAAACTCAGGGGTGAACAGAGGGACACCGATGCCTGCAGGGAGCTGTTCGAGATGTACACAGAAGGAAGGCCCCCCGTCAAGAAAAGCCACAGGGCAGCCGTCAGATGGTACACCGTATGCGCCGAGGAGGATGACGTCCACGCGCAGTGTACGATCGGTTTCATGTATCTAATGGGCAAAGGTGTCGGTAAGGATAAGGAAAAGGCGGTGTATTGGCTGAGTAAGGCGGCAGAGAACGGCAGCTCCGAGGCAATGTACCATATCGGAGAGATGTATGAGGCCGGCCTCTGCTATTCGGACACGGATATGAAGGAAGCGGTGAGGTGGTATCAGCAGGCGGCCGACGCAGGCAACGCCGATGCACAGTATGCCTTGGCATTCATACACATGGTCCCGAAGACATCATATCACAGCGACGCCAAGTCCGCGGCGTATATGGAGAAGGCCGCCGCATCCGGGCACAGCGAGGCGCAGTATCAGCTTGGCATGATGTACGCTTACGGCAAAGGGGTCAAAAGGAACGAGGCCAAGGCGATAATGAATCTCGAAGCATCCTGCGAACAGGGATTCCAGCAGGCAATGGTCGACTATGCGAACATGAGATTTGAAGGAGAGGTGCTAGAACAGGATCTGGAAAAAGCGGCCAAATGGTTCGAGAAGGCCGCCGCATCCTGCAACGGATACGCTCAGTATGCGCTCGCCTGCATGTACGGTACAGGAAGCTATTACAAAAAAGATGACAAAATGGCCGTAAAGTATTTCACGGACGCGGCGGAGATGGGGGAGGCCAACTCGCAGTATTATCTGGGATGCTACTACTACGAAGGAAGAGGAGTGGAGAGGAGCGAAAAGGATGCTGTGTTATGGCTCGGACAGGCGGCCGAGCAGGGGCATCCGGGAGCAAAAGCCTTCCTGGGTATGATATATGTCACAGGTTCCGGGGTCGCGGAGGACATCGAAGAAGGAATGAGACTTCTCAATGAATCCGCCGATTCGGGATACGCCGAAGGGCAGTATTATCTTGGGAAACTGTATATGGAAGGCAAGCACGTGAAAAAGAACATACCTCGCGCAAAAAAATATCTGTCTATGGCGGCTAAGCAGGGAGATCTCGACGCAAAAACGCTTCTCGGAAAGATAAAAGCGGAGAGGATACGCTGAAAGGAGGTACGGCATGGCAAAGAGAACGATATTCCAGGATGCTGAGACGGGGAACCCCTACGCAAGGCTGGGTCTTGCCTATATGTACCACCACGGGAAGAACATAGACCCGGATCCGGAACTTGCGATGAAATGGTACACCAAATCATCGGAAGCGGGATGTTCGAGGGCCAAATGGGAGCTGGCAAAGATATTCCGGGACGGAACGATAGCCAATAAGGACGGCGCGATGTTCGTTTTCCACCTCAAAGCCGCGGCCGAAGCCGGGGTTCCAGAGGCAAAGGTCGAGTTAGGGTTCACATATCTGAAAGGGATCCACATAAAGAGGGACGAGGTGTCGGCGTTAAAGTGGATGCACTCCGCCGCGATCCAAGGGGATCCGATGGCGCTGTTCATGACCGGATACATGTACGGGAGAGGGATCGGCACCCGGCAGGACATATCGGAGCAAGAGCAGTGGTATGCGAGGGCGGGACTGAAAGGCAATGGGGAATTGTTCTATTGGATAGGCCGGAACTTCGAATACGGTCTGTTCAACGTCGAATTCGATCTTTTCGAAGCGGGCAGGTGGTATAAGATGGGGGCGGACATGGGGCACGAGAAATGTCTCATGTGCTGGCAGTACGTCCTTTCCGCACTCGCTGGAGGGAAGCATGATTCTCTGGAGGAGAGAGAATCCATCCTGATGAACGCCGACGTCGAGAAAGAGAAGCTTGCCAGGGAACAGGCGCTCAACGCCGCTGATTATTTCTTCGAGATAGGAAACGAAGAGAATGCGTTCAAGAACTACACGATATCGGCGGAATTGGGGGATCCTCTTTCGATGTTCACTCTGGCAATGATGTACCATGCCGGGATCCATGTCAAAAGAAACGACAGGAAAGCCCTGGAGCTGATGATGAAGGCTTCGGTCGCGGGCTCCGAAGATGCTCAGTTCACCATCGGCACTTTTTATGAAGAAGGGATGGGCCTGAAGAAAAGCCTGGACGAGGCGATAAGATACTATACGATGGCAGCCGCGAACGGTTATCTGACAGCATACTACAGGCTCAGCCTGCACATGGAGCATCCCGAGATACACGTCAGGAACTCGGCCGTGATCGTGAGGTGATCTTTTGGGTTTCAAAGAGGTCCTGGATGCCGCGTCCGGCGGCGATCCCCATGCGCAGAATGCGATGGGATACATTTACTTTGACGGGAGCGGCGTCCAAAAGGATATGGAGAAAGCCCTCATGTGGTTCAGGCTGTCCGCGAGGCAGGGAGATCCGGAAGGGCAATGCAACTTTGGATACATGCTCGCGCACGGGTATGGTGCCTACCAGGACACCGATAAAGCGTTCAAGCTGTACAAATGCTCCGCCGAACAGGGATACGTGAGGGCGCAGTTCAACCTCGCACACATGTATTCCGAAGGCCTCGGAACGGAACAAGACTGGAATGAGGCGCTGACGTGGTATTCAAAGGCCGCCGAGAACGGCAATCTCGCGGCTCATTACAGGATAGGCGTGATGAAAGAAGAGGGCAGAGGGATACCAGCCGATGAGAAAGAGGCCTTAAAGATATATGCTGAATGTGCGGAGGTAGGACACCCTAAGGCAAGGTTCAGGCTGGGCATGATGATCTTTGAGGGAAGGGGGGTACAGAAGGACCCGAACAAGGCGGCAAAGATATTGGCAAAGGCCGCGGAGGAGGGGAGCCCGGATGCCATGCTGCAGCTCGGAAAGATGTCTTTAAGTGGGGAAGGAATGGTGAAGAGCGAGAACAACGCCATGAAATGGTTCAAAAAAGCGGCTGCGAGAGGCAGCGAAGAGGCAAAGGATATTCTGAAGGACCTGCAGCATTGAGCATGGTGCGGGCGTGTTTTTACGCTAGAAAGGAAGTTTTAACTGTATATTATTGTACATTAATGCCGCAAAGTGGTTATATTTGAATTGATTTGTATATTCACACAAGAGGCATCCCCATGAAAATGAACGATTACCAAATGGAAAAGATAACGAACATGTTATCAACGATAAAGGAGAAAAGTCCTTTCTACGGAAAGAAATTCAAAAAGATAGACCTTTCAAAGGTGAATACGCAGGAGGATTTTGAGAAACTCCCGTTTACTGAAAAAGAAGAGCTTCGCGACGCGTACCCTCTCGGGCTCAGCGCCGTGCCAGAAAAAGAGATCGTGAGGATACATTCATCATCGGGGACGACGGGCGTCCCGGTCATAATACCATACACAAAGAAGGATGTCGAAGATTGGGGAACTATGTTCGAACGCTGCTACAGGATGGCGGGGTTGAATTCCGAGGACATTGTACAGGTGACTCCGGGATATGGGTTATGGACGGCTGGAATAGGGTTCCAGTACGGCGCGGAGAAGCTCGGCGCGATGGTGATCCCCATGGGGCCCGGGAACACGGAAAAACAGATCAAGATGATGACGGACCTTCACAGCACGGTCCTGGGATCAACGTCATCGTATGCCCTGCTTCTGTCGGAAGAGATCAAAAAGCGCGGCATAAAAGACAAGATAAGCCTCAGAAAGGGAGTGATAGGGTCGGAACGCTGGGGAGATAAGATGAGGAAGAGGATAGCGGACGATCTCGGCGTTGAGTTGTACGATATATACGGCCTGACGGAGATATACGGGCCGGGCATCGGCATAAGTTGCAGTTACGATAACGGGATACACATGTGGGATGACTATCTCTATTTTGAAACAATAGATCCGAAGACGGGTAAGGTGCTTCCGGACGGCCAGGTGGGGGAACTGGTGATCACCACCCTTCTTAAGGAGGGGGCGCCCCTGATAAGATACAGGACCCATGACCTTACAAGGATAATGACAGGGGACTGTCCCTGCGGATCCAGGTATCCGCGGATCGATATCATAACAGGAAGGACGGACGACATGGTCAAGGTGAAAGGGACCAACATATTCCCCGCCCAGTTCGATGGCGTGCTGAGCAAGATGGAGGATGTCGAAAGCGAATACCAAGTGATGATCGATCATTTGGAGGGAAAGGACATAATCACTGTGTTCTTCGAAACAAAGCTTCCTGAGGAAAAGAGGCCGGCGCTAGAGAAAGAGACCGCCAAACGGCTCAAGGAGACCATAGGCGTTATGGTCATACCAAAAGCGGTCAACATAGGGGATCTTCCGAGGAGCGAGAAGAAGACCAATCGCATATTCGACAACAGATATTGATCAGTTCTTCCCGAATGTGCAGGGGGAACCCAGTTCGAAATTTCCGTCGGCTGCCAGCTCAAAGTGGAACTTGGTTATACCAAAGTCGACCATGTTCAGTCTGCCTCCGGGGGTCTCTGCGGAAAGCGTTCCATCGACAAAATGGAATCTGGTCCTCTGACGGTTCATCGCAGTGGGCGCGAATTGTGCCGCTTTAACGCCCGCGGTCACCCAATCCGGAACATTGGTGTTGCCGTTAAGGAAATCGGACACGCTCTTTGTCTTGCGGTGCGGTGTGTCCGGCACAGATGTCGGCTCGGCCATAGCTTCCGCGCCGTAGCCTACAGATATCACGCATACCATTTCCTCATCGCCTTTTATGTTCAACGATTCGCTTTTCTTGTTAAAGGTCAAGGCAACCCAGCAGGTGCCGAGTCCGAGAGACGTTGCCTCCAGCACTATATGTTCCCCGTAATATCCGCATTTTTCGTACAGGTCCGGATCATTCGCTTTCCCTTTGAGCACGATCACAGAACGGACATTCTTGAACCTGAAGGTCTTGATCGAGTGGAAGGAATCGCTGTCTTCCACAAATTCTATTGTCAGCCCGGAGGCCTCGTTGAGAGAGCGTACGGACTCTCTGAGGATCTCGATCTTATCTCCCTCTATGTGCCTGTCAAGATATTTTCTAACCGACCTTCTTTTCCATACCGCGTCGTAAAGATCCTTTCTCTCCACCTGAAAACCCCCCTTATCTTTTGCTCCCGCCCACCATCACGAGATATGCCAGCAGTGCTTCGAGCTGTATCCTTTCGTTGCTCCCTTCCACTATCCTGAATTCGATCTCTCCCGTTTTATCCATCAGCTTAACCTTTTCGGAATCGGTTATGCTGAGGCTGAAGAATGAGGAATGTATCTGCCGTATTATGTCCTGCCCGGACAGACCGTATGTGATCATGATATCGTCGAGCATATCCCTCGCACCGGTGAAACTCCCTCCAAGTGCGGCCTCAAGCATCTTCTTTATTTCCTCAGGTTTGGCAAGACCGGTAGTCTGGAAGATCACATCCATTGTTATCTGTTTACCGAGCGACGCGGCCACCTGCAGGGAATTCACCGCGCGCCTCATATCCCCTCTGGCGACGTGGACGAGTCCCTCCAGCGCGTCATCATCGATCTTAACGTTCTCTTTTTCAATGATCCTTTTGAGGTAGTCCTCGATATCCTCTTTGGAAAGAGGGCTGAATCTGAACACTGCGCATCTCGACTGGATCGGGTCGATGATCTTGGATGAATAGTTGCATGACAGAACGAAACGGCAGACCTTGGAGTACTTTTCCATCGTACGCCTCAACGCCGCCTGCGCGTCATTCGTAAGGGCGTCGGCCTCATCCATGAATATGATCTTGAAATCGGCCTTTCCCAAAGGCGCGGTCCTGGCGAACTCTTTGATCTTTCCTCTGACGACGTCTATGCCTCTTTCGTCAGACGCGTTCAGTTCTATGAAATTCCCCTTCCATTCTCCGCCGAACAGCCCCCTTGCCAAAGCGAGGGCGCAGGTGGTCTTCCCGGTACCGGCGGGGCCGGCAAGCAGAAGATGGGGAGTATTGCCCGATGACACATATGCTTTCAGTCTCTCGGTCACGTGCCTCTGGCCTATAACTTCGTCAAGATCCTTCGGCCTGTATTTCTCGGTCCAAATCTCATTCATGGGAATGGTTCACTATGGCATATGTAACTGATAAAAGTTTTCAGCTTACAGTGCGGCTCCAGCCTTAACACATAAGGGGTGCCAGCACCGTTCATGTGTTTTTCACTCGGAGAATAGTCTTCTTCTGTCCTCCGGCATTCTGCTGAGGAATTCTTCAGCTTCATCAGGGGAGACGGCATGTTTGGTCCCGTCCTCATCCTCTATCACGACGCCGCTGTTGATCAGCAGATCATGCCTTTTTTTCCTCACGTCTTTGTCAGGATGGCATACGAACTGGCAGTTGGAGCAGGTATACTGCATTTCGTATGTGCCGGCAAGCAGCGGGTTGTATGATACGGGGCCGGTCCTTTTTCTTTGCAGGTACCGTTCGATGTATCTTTTTGATATCGTTCTGTATTCTTCATCGTCATCCGGGAGAGGGAATCTTCCCGGTGACCATGTGGACCATTTTCCGCTTCCGTCCAATCCCGTTATCCCTCCGCAGGGATAAGCGCAGCGCGAGGCGAGTCTGCAGTTGCCGACCCTCATCTCCTTTCCGCCGATCGTCATCGTACGTTTACCAGGAAGAATGAAGTCCGCCACGCATGACCTTTTACAGAGAAGACACCCGTCGCAATAATTTTCGCTTTCGGGGAGGGACTCCGTCGGTTCCAGTTCGATGTCGGTGACCACTCCACCCAGCGAAAATGCCGCGCCGTGCTGTTTTGTCAGGAGCAGTCCGGACTGTCCTATGCTGCCCACTCCGCAAGCCGCGGCAAGGAGCTTCAGGGAGATTGGCGGGATGCGGTCGAAGATGCCGTTCGGAGTATCCTTTCTGAAGGCGAAATTCGATGCGATCGGAACCGCCCTGTGCCCCAAAGAATCGAGAACTGTGGACAACTCGAAGGAGATGCCGAATGCGAATGTCGTCCTCTCGATCTTATGCCCGCTGAGAGAGAAATCTTTCTTGCTCAGAAACGGTTCTATCAACTCTTGGCTGAAAGGAACGGCGAACACTATAGCCGATTTCGCCCCGGGCAGAACATAATCCAGATCGGCTGTATAAGGAGCCCCCTCCAGCGAGCTTTTCGATACGATGCCGGATAATGCGGCGCCAAGACCTTTGGGCATGTTCAATGCCATCTCCGCTGTTATGACCATAACAGAAGATTCCTGGCGCGGTATTTATTAGGTCGTATTTTGAACAGATATTAACTATATCGCCTATATCTCCCGGCGCCGTACGGACCAGCGGCGGCCGCTGCGGGTCAAAGGACGAATACGGAAAAGTATGGCGCAGAAGGCTATACCGCCATCGTAAACGGGGCAAGCGCCATCAAAAACCTTCTGAGCGGCATATGCCCATGATCCTCACGCAATATGCTCAGACAAAAGATGCCGCGCTTGGCAAGGTTAATTATAACCCGCGTTCTATCATTAAACATATGAAGATCTACGACGCCTATAAACTGGCGATAGAAACAGGCATCAAAAATGATCCCAGGCCCAAGGAAGAGATAGACCTCGCTCTCAAAAATGCCAAAGAGGAATATGAGAAACTCTCTGACGAAAAGAAGGAGTTTTTCGACCAGGAAAGACTCTGGAACCCTTACGCGGACTCCAGGTTCTCGTGGGGCGAAGACCTTGCGAAAGAGGCGGAAGCGGAGAGGTTCATGTGGGGCATAGACATCGGGACAGGGGAGATAATGCTGGCAGACCGTCTCAAAGAGAAGGGCCAGAAGGTCTCGGCGGTCGTCGCACACCATCCGGTGGGCGTGTCGAAGACCCCATTCCCGGAGGTAATGTGGATGCAGACAGACATGTTCCACGACGTCGGCATTCCGATAAACATCTCAGAGGGCCTCATAAGGGCGAGAATGGACGAAGTATCAAGGAATGTGATGGGTTCCAATTACAACCAGTCGGTGGACGCCGCAAGACTCATGGGTATGCTTATGTTCAACATACATTCGCCGGCTGACAACATGGTGCAGCTTTATTTGGAAGATCTTATCGAGAAGAGCCAGCCGAAGTATCTGGAGGATGTGATCGACATACTTATGAAAGAACCTGAGTTCAAACAGGCCTCAAGATACAACGACCCGCCCAAGATAATGGCCGGCGGTAAGAAGAACCGCTGCGGAAAGATAATAGCGAAGATGACCGGCGGGACATCCGGCCCTAAGGAGATATACGAGAAGCTTGCGGCAGCAGGAGTAGGGACGGTTGTGGGAATGCATTTTCCAGAGAATCATCTGGAAGAAGCAAAGAAACATAACATCAACATGATCATTTCCGGTCACATGGCGTCCGATTCATTAGGAATAAACAGAATATGCGACGTGTGGGAGCAAAAGGGCATCGAAGTGTTCGGCTGCTCAGGGTTCATGAGATTCAGCAGGAATTGATGATGTTCGAAAGATCCTCTGTGGTGATCAAGGACAGGAAGAAGCTGTCATTTGAGTATGTTCCAGAAAAGCTTGTCCACAGAGAGGAGCAGATGCGCCGCTTGGAAACGCTTTTCAAGCCGATGATATCCGACGGTCTGTCTTGTTCGGCATTCCTGACGGGAAGTGTAGGTACGGGAAAGACAGCCACCGCAAAAAGATTCTGCGAAGATATGCGGAAGCATTGCGCAGGCAGCAACAAGCTGATGGATCATATTTTCATCAACTGCAGGATGAGGAACAGCGAGCACGGAGTGATCCTCCAGATGGTCCGTCACTTCGATCCGGGATTCCCTGACAGAGGGTTCTCCGCCGATGAGATGCTGCGGTCCCTCAAAAAACACATAGAATCGGGATCAAGGCCGTTCCTGGTCGTTCTGGACGAGGCGGATATGCTTCTTAAAAGCAACAGCAAGGACCTGATATATCAGATGTCGAGGTTCACCGAGGAGCTGCAAGGGGGCTCATCCCTATCCACCATAATGATCTCGCAGGAGCAGGTATCTGAGATGCTTGACAAGGCGTCAATGTCCAGCTTCAAAAGGGCAAACACCGTAAGGTTCGAAAGATATACAAAGAGTGAACTCAAGGACATAGTGAAGGCAAGGGCGGACGAGGCCCTGCTGCCGGATGTCATGGATGACGACGTCATCGATCTTCTTGCTGACATCGGGAAGGGATACGGCGATGCGCGTTTGGTCATAGAGATGCTTGAGACAGCGGCGACGATCGCGGAGGAAAGAGCGGATGGCAGACTGACCGCGGATGACATAAGGTCAGCGAACGCGATGATCTACAGTAATGTTTCGGAAGATAAGCTGGCCAGCCTTGACAAGAAACGGAAGCTGGCGCTTCTGGCCATAGCCCGCGCCATCAAAGGCGACCCGTACATCAGCATCACACGGGCGGAGAAGACCTATGCGGTCGTCTGCGAGGAATACGGAGAGACCGCCAGGAAGCACACTCAGTTCTGGACATATGTTCAGAGCATGGAAAAGATGAACCTTCTGGACACTTTCGTCAAGAGTGAGGACGAAGGGGGAAGGGTCACGTACATCTCGATACCCGACATCCCGCCTAAAGAACTGGCCAAGAAATTGGAATATATGCTGGACTCCCCCACCTCAAACAATGACTTCGAGTTTTGATACGATGAGATGCGATCAATGTTCCCGCGAAGCCGTCACCCTGATAAGATACAACGGGACCCATCTCTGCGACGAACATTTCAGATCATATGTGGAAAAAAGGGTGAAGAAGGAGATCCGGAAGCAGATCAGCGTCAACTCTGGAGATACTATCGCGGTAGCGGTTTCGGGAGGGAAGGACAGTATGGTGACCCTCCACATTCTCGACGAAGTTTTCGGGGAAAGGAAGGACGTCTCGCTTTGCGCCATATCCATTGATGAGGGGATCGAGGGCTACAGGCCGCCGAGTCTGGATATCGTAAGGGATTTCTGCAAAGACCGCGGGATCCCCCTTTACGTCAGATCCTTCTCCGAGATGGGCATGGAGATGGACAGGATCGCTTCCGTGACGGAAGATAACAGCCCCTGCACCTACTGCGGGGTCTTCAGGAGGAAGCTCATGAACGACCAGGCACGTTCGGCGGGCGCCAAGTACCTTGCCACCGGGCACAATCTTGACGATATGGCTCAATCCATAATGATGAATTTTGTGAGGGGCGATGTGGAACGCCTCGCAAGGCTCGGCCCTCACACAAAGATACAGCCAGGACTCATACCCAGATTCCACCCTCTCAGGCTGATACCGGAGAAGGAGTCACTTCTCTACGCCATCGTTTCCGGGATACCGTTCTGGGACGGGGAGTGCCCGTATTACAAAGAAGCGCTCAGGAACCAGTACAGGGACGTGGTGGATCAGCTGGAGGACAGATCGCCCGGGTCAAAGTTCAGCATCCTTGCCTCGTATGACTCGCTGAGGCCTATGCTCGCTGATCACATCCGGCCGTCAGGTCTGCACATGTGCGCATGCGGCGAACCCACGCTCGGAGAGATGTGCAAAGCATGCGAACTCCGGTCATCGCTTGAGGAAAGGATCAAAGGTCTCTGAAAGGCACGATATCGCAGCAAGTGCATTCCAGGCACATCGTGCGGCAGCTTCTTGTGTCAAGCCCATGCGCCCTGAGTTTTTCTTTCTGCATCTTTGCGAGTTTGATCGCTCTGGCCGCTTCCGCCGGCGGCTGTGCGCCGATCGCAGCCGTCAGCGGACCGCGGTTCAAAGGGTTGATATGCAGCGCCCTCAGAGTAGGTATTATACCTTTTGAACAAAGGAACTCCGTCATCTCCTCGATCTCCTCGTCGGTCTCCCCCATGCCGAATATCATGTTGGACGTGACCTTGCCTGCGCCGAAGACGTCGACCGAATACAGGAGCATCTCGATGATGTTGCCGCGGTCGAGGTCCGGACAGACCTTTTTGAATATCGTTTCGTTCGGAGACTGGATATTGAGTTTGATCTCGGTCGCTCCCGCATCCTTCAACAATCTGACATGCTCTTTCTTTGAAACATACGGCTCAATGCCGATGGGGAGTTCAGGGAACTCCTTTCTGAATTTCGTGACACATGACGCGAACTTTTCAACAGTCTTATCGACGCTTCCCACGACGCCGCTTGTCAGGGCGATCGATATGATCTTCTGTTCGCAGGCGGCTTCTTTGGTCTTTTTTACCATGTCATCGCAGGAAAGTCTTTTGTCAAGGCCTTTGTCCAGCTTCGGGGACACGCAGAACGCGCAGTTGTAGATGCACCTAGGGTCGAGATTGAAGAACGCCTGTTCCGGACAATGGAACACGACAGGCTCTATCTTCACATCTTCGAGGAACGACGCTCCGCCTCTCCTTATGAAAAGCCTGCCGTCGTTCTCCTCAAGTTCGAACTCTCCCGATCCGTAGGATATGCCTTTTTTTACTCTGTGCCCTCCGAAAGAGAACACAGCAGACGCGGAACCGGCCCCGGGTCCGGCTGTGGACGTCGATATCCTGTACGGGAAAACGAAACCCTCCGGAAGCCTGACGCCTCCTCCGAGTGTGAGCTCGGCCTTTTTCCTCACATTCAGATCTTCTTCCATTTCATACCATCTGCGGTGTCTTCCAAGGTGATCCCCGCTTCCGCCAACTTGGCCCTTATCATATCCGCAAGGTCGTATTGCTTCCTTGCCCTGAGCTCTTTGCGGAGCTCTATAAGAACATCCATCACGGCATCCGCCGTCTCGTCAACCTTCATATCATCCTCTCCCGGAAGTATTCCGAGCACCGTGTTGAACTCGTCTATCATATTAAGTATCTTTCCGGCAGTCTTTTTGGAAAGCGACCGATCCGCCATCATTTTGTTCGTGGAATGTGCCAGCTGGAATAGTTCCTCTATTGCGGCGCCTGTGTTCAGGTCGTCGTTCATCGCTTCAAAGAACCTGTATCTGGTGCCTTCTATGATATCGCACCTGTCATCTTCCTCGTCCGGGCCGCTTTCAGCGTAATCCGAAAGCTCGGCATAATTGTTCTTGAGCCTTCTGAGAGCCGTCTTCGCTTCGATCAGCATGTCCTCTCCGTACGTCAGGGGGCTGCCGTAGTGGGTGTTGAGGAAATAGAACCTTATTGTGTTGCCGTCGAACTTCTCTGTCACGTCGCGGACCCGGAAGAAGTTCTTCAGCGATTTGGACATCTTCTCATCCTTGACCTGAAGCATGCCGTTGTGCATCCAATATTTGGCGGGCACGTCATGCGTGACGGCCTCGGTCTGTATGATCTCGTTCTCGTGATGGGGGAAGATCAGGTCGCTGCCCCCTCCGTGGATGTCTATCTTGTTTCCGAGATGGCGCCTTATCATAGCCGAGCATTCAATGTGCCAGCCGGGCCTCCCTTTTCCCCAGGGCGAGTCCCATGAGCATTCTCCCGGCTTAGCGCCCTTCCAGACGGCAAAGTCCATCGGGTCCTTCTTCTGCTCGTCAAGCACGACTCTGCCCGACGATTCCATATTCTCAAGCTTTTGGTTGGAGAGTTTTCCGTAATCCTTTACCTTCCTCACTTCAAAATAGACGCTGCCGTCCAGGGTGGGATATGCGAACCCGTTGGCGATGATCTCCTCTATCATTTCTATAATGGCGTCCATGTTCTCGCTTGCTTTTGGGTACATGTCGGCCCTCTTTATGCCGAGGCAGTCGGCGTCCTCGAAGTACCGATCGATGTATCTCGCGGAAAGTTCGAGCGGATCGATCCCTTCTTCATTGGCCTTGTTGATTATCTTATCGTCGACATCGGTGAAATTCGTGACATGCGTCACTTCGTATCCTATGTATCTGAGATATCTCACCAATGTGTCAAACACCGTCATGCTTCTGGCATGACCCATGTGAATGTCGTCGTAGACCGTGACGCCGCATACATAGAGCTTGACCTTTCCGTGCTCGTTGGGGACGAATTCCTCCTTCTTTTTGGTAAGGCTGTTGTAGACTGTCAGAGACATCATATCACTGTGCGTCGCCTTTCTTTTCGATCATGGCCTTAAGCTCGTCCATTTCTGACCGGAGTTTGGTTATCTCATCCATGAAGCAATCGGGAATGTCATTGTGCCTGAGCACTTCCTTTTTCTCTATTTTGACGCCGTCCCTCTCTACTACTCGGCCCGGAATGCCGATCACCGTACTGTTGTCGGGAACATTCTTCAGGACAACGGACCCCGCGCCGATCCTTACATCGTTGCCGATAACGATGTCCCCAAGAACGGTCGCGTTTGCTCCGATGACGACACGGTCTCCGACTGTCGGATGCCTTTTGCCTTTCTCGAAAGAGACACCGCCTAAAGTGACCCCCTGATATATGGTGACATCATCGCCTATGATCGCCGTCTCCCCGATGACCACTCCTGTGGCATGATCGACGAAGAACCTCTTTCCGATGGCGGCTCCGGGGTGTATGTCGCAGCCGGTGATCCTGTGCGCTTTGAAGTTGATCTTTCTGGCCTTTTTGACATTTCCTTCCACCCAAAGCTTATGGCTTTTCCTGTACATAGTGACGGCGAGGAGCCCCGTGTGGAATTTTATTGCATCTTCTTCGTCAATTATGGCTGGGTCCAGCTCCATGACGGCGGCTAGGTCGCCGGGATCTATTTTCATCATGATGGTAGATAGAATAGACTAACAGTTAATAATCTATTCAGAGGAAAGGGTTTCAAAACGGCTGAAACACAAAGGGCGCCGCCAAAGCTCCGCGCCGAACGAGAGAGGGGCTGCGTTAGGCCGAGTCATCCGGCTCAATAATCACTCCGGGACACGGGCCGAAACAGTCCTTACAGAATATGCATTCGTCTTCGTGGATCTCCACCTTTCCGTCTTTCATGTAAAGTGCGCCTGCCTGGCATCTTTCCGCGCAGAGGCCACAGCCAGTGCACTGCTCGGCACGCGCTATAAGCTGGAGAGCCTCGCCGATGCGCGAGGCGGCATCCTTCTCGACATATGCCATCGAGACTATGGAACCGTCGCCGCTGAAGGTGACGAGGTCCGCCGCAAGCGTGTTCTTATCCTCATCCAATTCCACGAACCATGCTATCGCGCGTGCGAATGGTTTAAGCTTTTTTAGGTCGACGGGTCTTGAAACGGAAGCCTCAATGCTGTACCCCATCGCGCTTGGGAACGATCCGTGGACCTTCATCGTCATCGGTTTGCCGGACGAGGATCCTTTCTCCTCCGTCTCAGAAATGTTTTTTTCTGTTATTATTTCACCTCTTTTTCTTCCGAAGGCGCATCCTTCTTATCCCAAAGCCTTCCGCGCAGGGGCGGATCAGCCGTCCGCCGTGTTTTTTTAGCGGGATCGTCATGCTGGAATCTGTTTCCTGGATTTTATTTTATCTCCTGTCCGGAACACCAGGCCGTGCGGGGTAAGAGAGAGGGAGACCAGAAGATATCTGCACGCGCTACTATTTAAATAAGTAAACCAACGTGTCGAGCCCGGTGATACCAAGATGAAGAAGATGAAAGCTTCGAACAGGGCAATGGCAATGGACTACGCGATCCGCGAGGTAACAGTCCCGGCCGCAGCCGCCGCCAAGAGAGGCATGAAGCTTTACAGCTTCAACATCGGCGACCCTAACAAATGGGATTTTGAGACGCCTGAATATTTCAAATCCGCGCTGAGGAGCGCAGTCGATAATACCGATAACGGCTATGGTGACTCTCAGGGGAACATATCCCTCAGAGAAGCGATAGTGAAGAGGGAGTTCGAAAAACACGGTACGAAGATAGATTCGGACAACGTCTACGTGACAAGCGGGGTCAGCGAAGGGATCAACGTCCTTATGGCGACCATCCTGGAGCCGGGTGACGAGGTCCTCCTTCCGGGCCCTGGCTATCCCTCATATGCCCAGTATATTGGATTCTACGGCGGCAATACCGTATCATACAGACAAATTGAGGAAGAGGACTGGAAGTTGGATGTGGACATGATCCGCAAGAAGATATCCGACAGGACAAGGGCGATCGTTGTGATAAACCCCAACAACCCCACTTCCGCAGTATATGACGAGAAGACAATCCGAGAAGTGGGAGATGTTGCCGCTGAATACGGGATACCACTGATCTCCGATGAGATATATGATAAACTGGTGTTCGAAGGGGATTACTTCTCGGCATCAAGGCTGCCGTCGGACGTCCCGAGGATAATCTTCAACGGCTTCTCGAAAGTGAACCTGATGCCTGGATGGCGGGAAGGGTACTGCTACTTCATGTACGAGGGCGATTTCATGGATGAGATCAGGGAAGGGATGATGAAGCAATTCCGCACAAGGATCTGTGCAAACGTTCCATGCCAGGAGGCGGCGCGCGCATCCCTTCAGGGGCCTCAGGATTATATCATAGAGATGAACCGGAAGCTGAAGGAAAGAGGGGATTTCTCACACAAAAGACTGAATGAGATCCCAGGGATAACCACTAACAAGGCAAAGGGTGCGTTCTACATGTTCCCGAAGGTAGACCTGTTCGATTGGAAGACGGATAAGGATTTCGTCATCAACCTGATCAATGAGGAGGGCGTGGTATTGGTTCACGGCTCCGGGTTCTCCGAAGAGTTCGGACAAGGTCATTTCAGGACGATACTTCTCCCCCCCATGAAGGCCCTGGAAGAGGCCTATGATAAGCTCGAAAAGTTCATGATAAGACACAGCAGATGAAACTTAACCTCACATGACCGCTCACGCGGTCCCCCGAGCCTCTAAGGCTCGGGCTGTTTTTCATTCACTTCCTTTTCCTTCCTTCCTTCTGAGCTATGACCTCACCGTTCTCGTTTTTAAGAGAGCTGAGTTCGATTTCTTTATCATCGATGTTTTGGAAGTAGGATTTTGCTTTCTGAAGGTCGTCGAACTCCTTCACACTCTCAAATCCGTCGTCATATTTTGTTTCGACACTGTATATCATGTTACCACACCCCTATGAATGGCTTCTTGTATTTATCACATACATCATTCCATTTCGTCATCCGTTCCTACGTTGATCATAAGGGTGCTTTGCCCGACCGGCAGCTCTTCGACGGACTTGAGCTTACGCTCGATAGCTCTTGAACGCACTCCCACAGTGTCTATCTCTTTCGCGGCTAAGTCGATCTTTCTTTTGATGCTGTCCATAACGGCGCCGTATTTACCGAACTCGCTCTTGACCGCACCCAATAACTCCCAAACTTCGTTGGAGCGGCGCTCGATCGCAAGAGTTCTGAACCCCATCTGCAGGCTCGATAAGAAAGCGGCGAGGTTTGTCGGCCCCACTACCGTTACTTTATAGACCCTCTGAAGATTCTCGAACAGTTCCGTTCTGCGGACTATCTCCGCGTATAATCCTTCCGTGGGAACGAACATAATGGCGAAATCGGTGGTCGTCGGAGGGTTGATGTATTTATCGCGTATGTCCTTCGCACATTTTCTGACGGATGACTCGAAACTGCTTGAAACGCTCTTCAACTCGGTTTCGGAGAGGCCGGAATCATAAGCATCAAGCAGCCGCTGGTAGTCCTCGGTGGGGAATTTGGAATCGATCGGAAGCAGCAGCATCTTATCCATGCTGTTCTTGTCCGGGAGTTTTATCACATAGTCCACGCGTTCCTGGCTTCCCTCTCTCACCGCTTTCTGCGGTTCGAATTGGTTAAAGGAAAGTATTTGTTCCAGGATCGAGCCCAGCTGAACCTCTCCCAGATTACCTTTGGTCTTGACATTGACGAGCACCTTTTTCAGATCATCTACGCCGGATGCGAGTTGTTTCATCTCGCCGAGTCCTTTATGCACCTGCTCAAGCCGTTCGCTGATCAGTTTGAAAGAGTCGTTAAATCTTTTTTCCACAGTTTCCTTCAGATTTTCGTCAACGGTCTTCCGCATTTCCTCAAGCCTTTTCTCGGTCTCTGCGCGGATCTCCTTCAGCTGCAGGTCGATGGCCTGCTTCATCTTTTCCTGCTGACTGCTCAGTTCTTCGCGGTTCTCACGTGCGGCCTTGCTGTTCTCCTCACGGTTGCGGACGAACTCCCCGCGTATCATGGGATCGAATCTTTCGAACGATGTTTCCATCGAGGCCAACCTGCTTTCCAACCCGGGCGGCATGACCGCCCCGCTTCTTTTCCTTAAACTCAGAATGATGTTGGCCGCCGCCAATATACACAGCACAGCCAACATTGAAATGACCAGGACATCCATGTTTATCTTCTCCTATACTATCTTTTTTGGAAACGCAGCGACCTAGCCCAATGAGCAGATCCGCTACCACTATGCGGAAAAACTTCATTTTAATTTAAATAGAATCTCAGGGGGTCTCCGAAAGTACGAATAAGCTTCAGATCAAAACCTGTTAGGTTACTAATTCGCTAAATCTGCCATCCATCTGTGTGAAGCCTACAAAGGTAAAAAAGAAGGCCAATGTGAAAAGTTATTATCTTATCACCATTATGCGCTTGCAGGGGATACTGTGGACAACATAACTAAGAAGGTGAGGGAAGAGATCGAAAGAGGATGGATCGGCTCGGATAAGGATTGTCCATATCACCCATGCCATTTCACAGGTCAGGACTGTACGTTCTGTTATTGCCCCTTCTACCCCTGTCTTGACGAAGACCTCGGGCAGGTGTTAAGATCGAAAAGAGGCTCCGACATTTGGAACTGCACGTACTGTCTTTTCATCCATCGGCCGGAGGTCGGCAGATACGTCATGTCCGAAATAAAGGATATGGAGATAACTGATCCGAAGGATCCGAGAATCAAACATATATTAGCCAGAGCGAAAGAAAGGTTCTATAAAGAAGGGCGCCCGATGATGGTTCTCGGAGCAACATCCGATGCCGGCAAGTCAATAATCACCGCCGCGATATGCAGGGTGCTTCACAAAAAAGGTTATCTGACCTCCC
The DNA here is from genome assembly GCA_009777615.1 of Candidatus Methanoplasma cognatum. Taxonomy (NCBI): domain Archaea; kingdom Methanobacteriati; phylum Thermoplasmatota; class Thermoplasmata; order Methanomassiliicoccales; family Methanomassiliicoccaceae; genus Candidatus Methanoplasma; species Candidatus Methanoplasma cognatum. The sequence goes on along the minus strand of WRLM01000003.1, from coordinate 163,509 downwards.
CATTCAAATCTCAGAACATGAGCCTGAACTCCAAAGTTACCAGAAGAGGGTCAGAGATGGCGATGATCCAGACGCTTCAAAGCAAAGCGGCAGGTCTGAAGAATCCCGATGAGCACATGAACCCGATACTTCTGAAGCCCAAGGGGGACAGGGTGTCTCAGGTAGTGGTGGAAGGTGAGCCGTACGGCGACTACGACGTCAAAAGCTATTACGGAAACTTCGTACCGGGGCCGGGAAAGGATATCACAAAGAGGAACATCGAATTCCTGAAGAAACGTTATGACTTTGTCATAATGGAAGGTGCCGGCTCCCCCGCCGAGATAAACATCTATGATAAGGACATAGCGAACATCGGCGCCGCAAAGCTGGCCGGTGCCCCCTGCATTCTGGTGATCAATGTCGAATGGGGAGGGTCGTTCGCATATGCGGTGGGAACGGTCAGGCTGATGCCAGAAGAAGACAGAGGGATGATAAAAGGCATAATCCTGAACAATATCAGAGGAGATGCGTCCAGAATGGCGCCGGGAGCCAGAGAGCTCGAAAAGATCCTCGGCATCCCCGTAATAGGGCTGGTCCCGCACATAGAGCTTGAACTGCCTCTCGAAGACTCCGAGGCACTTAGAAGTATGAGGAGCAAAGGCAGCGGAAGTATGGTCATTTCTGTCATAAGGCTGCCGAAGATAGCCAACTTCACCGATCTCGACCCGCTTTATATGGAAGACACAACCGTAAAGTTCGTCACCGACCCGGAGGAACTGGAGGGCACCGGGGCGATAATAATACCCGGAACGAAGAACACTGTGGACGATCTCGTCTGGATGAAAGAAAAAGGGTTCGACAAAGCCATAGCCGAACGAAAAGGAAAGGTCCCGATACTGGGAATATGCGGAGGATACCAGATGATGGGGCGCTCTTTGGAGGATCCCCTCGGAGTGGAGAGCTCGCTCTGCGGAACGATGGAAGGGCTGGGATTGTTCGACAATGTTACAAGATGGGAGGAATACAAAAAAATAACCACCCAGGCGGAGGGAACATTCCTCAATACCGGGGAACCGGTCACTGGCTATGAGATACACATGGGCGTCAGCGAAGTGAATGAGGAACCGCTGTTCAACATAGAACGCTTTTCAGGGGACGAGAAGGAAGGTTCCTTCAGAGAGGAGGATATGCTGTTCGGAACATACCTTCACGGAGTTTTAGAAAAGCCCTCTTTCAGAAGGTTCTTCCTTTCTTATATCAAAGGGGGGAAGGAAGCGCTCTCCGCATCAGAACCGAAGGATTATGACGACCTCATCGAGGAGAACATAGAAAAACTCTCATGCGCGTTCGAGAGCAACGTTGATATCAAAAAACTCATGGAAATACTGGAGGGAGAGCAGTGAAAGCGATCTTCCTCGGAGTTTCATCCGGTGCGGGTAAGACGACCATCACCGCACTGTACTGCAGGCACCTCCGCAAGAAAGGCATCAGGGTCACACCGTTCAAAGCTTCCAACCTCTCTCTCAACTCGCTTCCAACAAAGGACGGGGGCGAGATAGGAGTGGGGCAGGTGTTCCAGGCGTGGGTGTCCGGAGCGGAACCGTCCGGCGATATGAACCCGATACTGCTCAAACCGCTGGGGAAAGGCGTGATCCAGCTGGTGATAAACGGTAAGGTGCAGGAAAACATCTCCAAGGATAGCCCCATGGATAGGGAAGCCGTCATGGGAAAGGCCTGCGAGGCTTTTGACAGACTCTCAGAACAATTCGACGCAGTCATATGCGAGGGGTCCGGGTCCCCCGTTGAACTGAACCTGATCGACAGGGATATAGCCAACATAGGTCTGATGAGAGAGCGCCGCATACCGGCTATCCTTGTGGGGGATATAGAAAGAGGAGGGGTCTTCGCCGCTTTATATGGAACGTGGCTGCTTATGCCGGAAGATGTCCGTCCCCTGCTGAAAGGGTTCATAATAAACAGGTTCAGAGGGGACCCTTCCTTGCTGGGGGGCGCTATCGAGAAAATAGAGAAACTTACAGGCATGACCTATATCGGAACGATCCCTTACGCAGAACTGAAATTTCCCGAAGAGGATTCTTTGTCAGACGCATCCGGAAGTATAGAGGACCCGGCTGCGGCGGAAGTTTTCATCGGCAATCTGGATTCTCTGCTGGAGACGGCGGAGAAAGGCGGGCTGGATCTGAAAAAGATAGACGATATCTCATCCGCCTGAAGCTACTTTGACAGCCTTTATCAGAACGCCGTCGGCAATATGCGAATCCATGGGGACCGGCCTTCCTCCGATCATGAAAATGAACGTGTCCGGAGCTAAGCCGAGCAAACGGACGGCATCGCAGATGGTTGTCCCGCATGAGACCTCATGCTCTTTGCCGCCGATAGCTATCCTCGCGCCCATAATGACGTGAGCGTATGCTCTTATTTTGATTTTTTGACAGTCGGTTCTTTATATCACCCATACGGTAAAGATTCCGCCATGAGGAAACTGGGCCGAGCGATGTTGGTTTTAGCGGCGGTATCAGCGGCCGTGCTGTTCACTGCATCGGCGCCGTTGTCTTCAGCGGATACGGTAAAAGTGTTCTACCAGCCCGCTCAGGACATACAGGTGACCTTTCCGAACGGTACCGAGATCGAAAGAGGAGAAGAACTGATAATCGTTATCTCTTCTCAGCGCTATGACGTGGCAGCATCTGGAATAATGTTCTATAGACTCGATACGCAAGGCCGTCCGATCATGACATCGAGCGTGACGTCGGATTACTATGAAAAAGATGTTAGCAGTAATGTCGTAACATACACATTCTTCAACCTTATCGAGGACATAGAAATGCGTTTCAGCGACCTTAAGTTTTTGGACCAAAACGCAGAAGACGGCACTCCCGGCGGCATCATAGACGACATCCCCGGCAATGTTCCCGGCATTGTTCCTGCTAATGCTGGTTTTGACGTCGATCCGGTGACGGCCATCATGGCGGTAGTGGCATTGTTCGCCGCCATAATGCTCTTGCTGATGGTGAGTTCCATCAAAAAGATAGATTCTTTCTTAAAAGGTTTGGAGGAAGCATCATAAGAATAGAGGATTACTTCATGGTCCAGGACGAGATATACGTCATCGACACGGAGACCACCGGGCTTGACGGCGGACCAAAGGATGTGGTGGTAGACATCGGCGTCTGCTCGGTCAACCTGAACAAAGGGGAGGTAAAGGACGTCTATGAGTCCGTCGTCGGTTATGACGTGACCGAATGGGGGGACCACAGATCCAAAGCGTGGATATTCGAAAACAGCGACCTCACGCTTGATAAGGTGGCCGCGGCGCCTCCTTTCTTGAAAGTTAAGGGAGACATAATAGACTTGCTCAGAGGCAGGATCGTGACGTCATACAATGTGCCCTTCGATATGGACAAATTCCTGTTCAGAGAGCCATGGGGCCTGAGGGGAACGTTCAATGTCTGCACAGATATAATGAAGGCCGCTACCGACGTATGCAAACTTCCAAGCGAGCTATACGGCGTGAGCTACAGGTTCCCTAAGCTGGATCATGCGTACAAAACGATAGTTGACGGCGATCCGGCGGGGGTCGGCGACGCGCAGGACCACCGCGCATTGTCCGACGCCAGGATGGCATCCTATGTCATGACGGCTATGTACAGATCGGGGAATTACCGTCCGTGATCATTCCTCTTTCTCTATTTCCGCTTCAAGCGATCTTTTGTAAGCGGATTCCGTCGCGTCGGATACCCTTCTCATGAACCTGCTTTTCAGGAAAAAGACCGCAAAGAAGAACCAGATCACGACGGCCCCCATGATCATCAGGAAGTATTCCGTCGGGAACACCGCAAGCGAAGCCACTCCCACCGCCACTTGCGGCACTTCGTAAACACCGGCCACAAGACCGAAGAGCAGCAGCGCCAGTCCCGTCGGCTTGAGGTCTCTGGAGACCTTACCGTCCACCGAATAGAACCTGGACAAGGGGTATATGAAGAAAAGCTGAGATATCCCCGCGAGCATCACGAACACAAGCATCGCGTTCCTCGCGGTCACCTCCTCGAAGCTCTCACCCTCGCCAAACACCTCTCCGAGCGACATGTGCGCCCAGAACCCGTCCGGGTCGCTCCACATAGGCGAGCTGCCGTACCCGTTGTACATATCGAGATAAAAGTTCATTCCGAGATCGAACGTCCCGTTCCCCGTGAAATGCAGGAACACGAAATATATTATCAGTCCGGACCCCGCTATCATCGCGGCCATCGGTATCGAGAATCTGAGCACCCCCGGCAATATAAGCGTTTTATTGCTGGAGGGTTTGGCCCATACCGCCATCAGGAAGGCGGCGAAGGATACGGATGTAAGGGCATAGAGAGTGTTGTGCACAGGCAGCATGGGGAGTCTTCCGAGCGCAAGCAGGAGCACCCCCACGAGCACCGCGAGCACAAAGTTCCTCGTAAGGTAGAGGCGGAGGATGTCCCTCATCCCCGTGACCGTTCTCTTCCCTTCGATTATGGCTTTTGGGAGCGCCGAGAACCGGTCGTTGATAAGGACCATGTCCGCAACGCCTCTTGCGGCGCCGCTTCCGCTGTGGAGAGCCACCCCGACGTTTGCCGCTTTGATGGATCTCACGTCATTGACGCCGTCGCCCACCATCGCTACGTACCGCCCGTTCTTTTTCAGTGATTCGACCACGATCTCCTTTTGTTCCGGCTTCATTCTTCCGAAAATGTTCGTTCTCAGGACGGCCTTGTCAAGATCTTCCCCGGACAGCACCGCAAGTTCGTCGCCAGATATGATGTTCCTTTCCCCGGGTATCTCTGCGAGAGAGAACAGGGCGCTGACCGTTTCGGGATCGTCCCCGGATATCACCTTGAGGTCCATGCCGTTCTTTTGAAAATCGTCTATTATCTCTCTGCAATCAGGCCTTATCTCATCTCTGATGGAAATAAGGGCGACCAATTCTAATTCGGGCACTGCCGGCTCGTCACCTTCATATAAAGGGGAATCGGGGCCTCTGCAGAGGACCACCGTTCTGAGGCCCTTTCTGGAGAGCTCCGAGACATTCGCCGTGATGTCCGTCCCTACCGCATATTTTTTGAGCGAGGACCATGCGCCCATGAATATAGTTTGAGAAATATTGCCTGACAAGACCCTGACAGCGCTGTACTTTCGGTCGGAAGAGAACTGCACTTCCTCAATGAGGTCGGACTCCTCGCCCCCGAACTCTTTTTCCAGGGCCTTCACAGTGAGGTTCTTGCTTCCTGTGGAATGGACGAACGATCTGATCAAACGCTCCGCCTCATCTTTCTCGATGAATGCTTCCATCCCTTCGTAAACGAGGTTGTTGGTCGTTATGGTGCCGGTCTTGTCCATGCAGACCGTGTCCACATGGCTCATCGATTCCACCGAGTTCGAGTTCTGAAGCAGCACGCCGCTCTTAGCCATCCGGACGGCTGCGATCATGTAGGTTATAGTGATAAGGAGGAATAGGGCTATCGGCACAATGTCCAGCACCAGCACGGATTTGATGGCGAGGAGCCTGGCCCCGCCTCCGGTGAAGGTGTTGAGCACCGTGAGTATCAACAGGAAGACGAATGCCATTACCATGAGCATCTTCGTGACTGTTGAAGTTTCCCTCTGCAGAGGCGTGTTCTTCTTTTTGTATTTCTTTGCGCTCGCCAGCATCTGCGAGGCGAAAGTGTCCTCTCCGAGGGCGGTGACCCTATAATGGCCGGTGCCGGTCACGCAGAAAGCCCCCGAATGGATGGTATCGCCGATATGTTTTCTCACAGTTCGCGATTCTCCCGTGAGAAGCGATTCATCCATCTCCAGCGAGACGGATGAAAGGAGCTCGCCGTCTACCTGGGCCTGATCGCCGGATGATAAACGGATGATATCATCCATGACTATCTCCGACGGGTCGATCTGCACATCCATGCCGTCCCTTATCACACGGACGGTAGGCCTTAGGAGCAGCGCGATCTTATCCAGCCTCCTTTTCGCCCTCATTTCCTGTATGGTGGATATGAAAACGTTGAGCGCTATTACGCCCGTTGCCGAAAGGGCGCTGATGAACTCGCCGAAATAAAGCAGGGCGGCCCCCAGGATGAAAAGTATCAGATTGAATGTGGTGCAGACGTTCTTTATTACAATATCGATATAACTTCTGCTCACCGGGGACTCGAAACGGTTGACCTTTCCTTCGGAGATCCTGTCTTTGACCTCCTTTTCGGTAAGCCCCGTCGGTTCCATGCCTGTATGCAGCACTTTCCATTATAAAGAAATATACTCTGCGATCCTCTGGGCGATGGCCTCCTTGGGCAGCGGATCGAACTCAGCGGTCTTTCCCAGAGAGACGTAATCTATAATGCATTTCGCCGGTCTCCCGTAATATTCGGAGGCGGCGTGGGCATACACGCTCAGCTGTATGCGGTATTCCTCTTCATAGGATGTGTCGATATCGGTCTTATAATCGTGCACCTCGATCCTTTCGGGCCTGACGATAAGAAGGTCTATCACTCCCTTCAAAGTAACGTTGAGGTCGTTGAAGGGCAGGGAACACTCCTTCTCAGGAAGTATCAGATCGGCGTCCGAGGCCGCCGAAAGCACCCCTCGGATAACGGGCACCTCAGGCCGTTCATCATCCACCTTGTGGCCGGCAGCCATAGCATGTGCCAGCTCGTGAATCTCTGTTCCGTATTCCTTGCCTTTGCCGGAGAACTCGTCCGTGTCGGCATCCGGGCGGAGGGAACCGATCGAGCGCATGATATCGTGCACTCCCAGGTTGACCCTTCTGGGGGCGAATTTCCCTATCGCCGGGGCCTGGATGAGATCGACATCCGCTTTAACATCGAGTTTCCTGATATCGGCATCCCCGCACGGCCGGCCCCTTCCTTTCAAAAGATGTTCGAAGAAAGGGGAAGGTTTCGGCCCGGACACCACCGTGATATATTGTTTAGCCCGAGAGAGGGCGACGAACATGAGCCTCCTTTCCTCGCTGTAATCCTTCGTCAAAGAGTATTCCGCAAGGTAGGTCTTCCATGACGCCGTTATCTTGGAATAATCTCCTCCAAAGGAGGAGACGCTCTTTCTGCACCGTATGCCGGTGGCGTCGTTGAAGGTGTATGTCGATCTATCGGACTGTATGCTGGGCATGACCTTCGAGTCCACTCCCGCTATTATCACTATCGGGTATTCCAGTCCCTTTGATTTATGCATCGTCTGTATCGTAACCGCTTTCCTGTCAAGCATGCCGTCGACCTGGTATTTCGTGTGGTTCTCTATGTCTTTCTCTATCATCCCTATCACGTCAGATATGGTGAGCAGGGAGTCCCTGTGGGATGACGATATGACGGAGATGATCGTCTGGGTCATATCGTTGTTCAGGCCGTAGAAAGCGAACACCGACGAGAGAAGATCGGTTATACGCCTTTTTTTCCTTATGAGGGATCTTCTCATGTCCGAGAACACGGAAGGAGGTTCCCCCCTCAACTCGAGGATGTCGCTCAGGGTGTATCCCGCATCGGCCATTATTGGGCCTATACCCCAGTCGTCATCCTTGTTGTTGAGATATTTGAGCCATGCCAGCGCAAGCTTGCCTTCCCTGGTGCTCATGACCTCCACGTCCCCCTGAAGGAATGCGGGTATGCCGGAAGATATGGCGGCGTCGTTGACCGCACGGCACAGGTCGGTCTTCCTGCAAAGGACCGCTATGTCGCCGAATCCCGGGCGCCTTGCCGTGCTGCCTTCATGGATCAGATGACCGCCGTTCACGTAGCCGGCTATTGTCCTGATGACCTCCTCCGCTTCTTCCTCCCTCGAAGCGGCGGATACGAACTCTATCCGGGTATCGCCGCCGATGTCATCCCGCCGAGCGGTTATTCTGGTGATGTTGTTTTCCAGCAGATCTCTGTTGACATCGTCCTTTTTTGTCGCGGGTATGTACAAAGCGTCATAGGCGGCGTCGATTATGATCTGCGAACTCCTGTAGTTAATATCCAGCGACAGCTTCTTTACTTCCGGTATAGAGAACGGGATCCTCACGCTGTCGTCGTTAAGTACCCTTCTCAGCGCTATCGCTCTGTTCTCAAAATCAATGATGTTCTCGATCGACACATGTCTGAAACCGTATATCCCCTGTTTCCAATCCCCAACCACGCAGAGGTTCGGCTCCTTAAGCAGCATCAGCGCGATCATCAGCTGATTCTCGTTGGTATCCTGGAACTCGTCGATCATGAGATATTTCACGGACATCCTTTCTCTTACGCTCTTGTCCTCGTACAGCACTATGAACGCAAAGGAGGCAACGAGGCCGTATGTCAGTCTGTCGTCGTTTATGCAGCTTCTGACGTATTCATAATAAACGTCATGGATCAGCGAAAGAAGCTCGGTCCTGTTATCGAACGATGCCTCCTCGATCATCATATCGGACAAAGGTTCCGCCCTTGAGACACCGAGTTCTCCAAAGGTCTGATCATTCGAGAATTTCTTACAGAGGAAATCAGACAATTCGTAGTTCCCTCTGGGACTGGCATTGCCGTTCATGGAGGAGAGTATCCCGCGGACCCTTTCCGGATCCCCTAAAAGGACGCGGCCGTCATTACCGCCGAACCATCCTTTTTTCAGAGGGACGACGCCCATAGACATCAGTTTGTTAATGATCCTGTACAGTTCGGGGATGTTCTGCGATGCTATGACCTCCTCTAAGCCATATTCTTCGGGACGGGAGATCATGAAGCGGTCGAAGAAATCCGTGAAGTATTCCAAGTTCAGCGTTTCGTTCTCCACCAGGGCCGCCCCTCTTGTGAGCACCTCGCTCATTCTGAAGAACCTGCTGACCGTATCGGGGGATTCCATCACCACTGAGTAGCAGAATGAATCGAAAGTGCTCGTCTGAATGAACTTGGACGATCTGGAAAGCTCGGTTCCCGCCATCCTGTTCCTTATCCGCTCTTCCATCTCGCTTGCCGCGTTTCTTGTGAATGTCAGAAGAAGGACGTCTTTAGTTCCCACGTCCTCCTTACTCAGGATGTTCAGGAACCTCTCCACAATTGTGTGCGTCTTGCCGGTACCGGGTCCCGCGTCGACAACGATCATCCCCTCAAGTTCGTCGGCGATCGCTTTCTGCGACGGGTTCAGGTCATTCGTCGTCATTTTCATCACCTAAGTCAAGTTCGACCACGTCTTTTGTGCAGGCCCTGAAGAAATCGCATCCTCCGCAGTCTCTTCTCGGGGACGGGGGGAACTCCGAGTATGTCTGCGAAGACGCAAGAGAATGATGCTCATCCACCATCGAGAGGAACCTTTCAAGGGTGTCCGAGGGAATGATGACTTCATCATTGTCAACAAACATTCCCGACGAGATAATGTCCGAGAGCTTCCCCAGCGCTTTTGATACGTTGTCAGAATTGGTTTTGTTATCATTCATTCCAAGTATGCCGATGAGGGATGAGATCAGTCCGCGGTCGTTCTTCCAGGATGTGCAAGAATCCATCCCCGTCACCATTGCCCTGTTCACGAACGAACTCCATCGGTCAGTGATGTGCTGATAGGTCTTGCCGAATGCGGTCTTGGCGGGAGAGTTCGGGTCCGACAGGAATGCTTTCATGCTATCTTCGATAAGCACTACGTCGCGGACGTTGTCCGCTATTTTGAAATTTTCATCGGTGACGGAGCGTACGTCGTTGTCCGCGACATAGACTAAACTGAAAATATGCGGCGGGGGAGAATTGTCCTTCATCAAAGACAGGTAGATCAGCGGCTGAAACTCGAAATAGTCTTGTTTCAGAGATGTATTCATCTTTTTCGTTATATCTTTCGTTGCGATGGCCTTCCCCGTTTTGTAATCCACTATTCGGTGATCGGTCAGAAGGTCGAATTTGCCGAAAAGCGGATGCGTGCGGGACGCAAATTCCGTTTCAGTGATGCTGCTGTACATCTTGCAGCCGTGCATCTCCATGAACATGTTCCTGTATTTTCTCTTCGAGCACTCCCTGTCCAAGGGAACATCGGTTATCATGAGGGAGTCGATGAAGCGTATGATGTTGGTCATGCATATCCTTATCCTGCTCCCGTCGATCTCCATCATCTGCCGGCTCGACAGCCCCGAATATTTCTCGCGTATCATCTCCGTGTGTTCTTCTAGCTTACCTTCCACGAGTTCTGGATAACAGAGGTAGAATTCGGCGAAGTCGTGCAGTATGTTACCGAATATCGTGCTTTCGGAATCGGGGATCGAGATGATCCTGCCGTACATATAGGCACGCGGGCATGCGAAGTAGTTGTTGTAAGCGGATTTGGAGAATTTCCAATCCTTATTCTCCACGGGGTCCGGCCTGTCCTCCCCGATGATGAGCAGATCCTTTTCGCCGGAAAGCGCCCACTGCCCCCTGATCACAATTTTTGACACATCCCCGAAGCCGGACACCGACGCAGACCTTCCGTCTCCTGTTTTTTCATATTCTTTTATCTGCTCGAATATGGGGGAGGGGGAGGCTTCTCTGCCGTTCCTCATGGAGTTCACTGCATAGAGTCTCGAAACGCCCTGCTGTAAAAGGATCGAGAACCTGTACATATCGAGCTCCGCCTCCGCCTCTCTGTCGATATACTCCTTACCGACAACCGTGCTTGACCATTCAGGCCCCAGACCCAGATATATGATGAAAGGGCGGTCTACGTACATGGATTTCAGACAGTCGGCCAGCAGGACCCCTCTCTTCTCGTCGTCAGGTATCTCTTCGTTGTGGCGGAGGTCGTCAATATTATTGACGGCGTAGTTCAGCTCATTCACCGATCCGGATGTCACTTTGGAGTCTTTCACTTTCATGTCTTCGATCAGCATCTTTATCTGCGGACGGTGCACCTCCCTCACCACCCGGTCGCAGACATCCTGAAATGTGAGTTCCCTAATGTTCTTCATCACGTCCGCAAGTTCTTTTGCTCTGTGCCTGAGATGACCTTCGATCTTGTGCAGGAGGTATTCGTTCTCGCGCTGGTCGAAGTATCCTCCGTAGCCGGAGAAAAGTTCACGGACATGTCTGACCCTCAGCGTCTCATATGACAGCGAAAGGGAAAGGAATTGGAGATAATCCCTTACCTGAGACAGGTCCTTCACGGACATGGTGTTCCTGAAAGGTATGTTCCTGCGGTACAGCGCGGCCCTGACGGCATCGGCGATCGGGCCCGTTGTGTCAAACACGATCGCCGTATCGTCAGCTCTTTCCGGGTCTATCAGGGCGACGGCATTCTCGGCGATCTGCCTGTCGTTCCCCACTTCGTATATCGTATCTATTTCGTATGTTCCGTCCGTGAATATATCGATCTCATCGTGTCGGGCGGGAACAAAATGCTTATCGAGGTCGTTGAAAAGCTCGATCCCTATCACAGCCGTCCTTTTTCCATTGAAGAACTCCATTTCTTCCGGGATGTAGGAATCCATGAGTTTCTCGATCGTCCTGAGTCCCAGAAAGGACCTGTATATATCAGCCGACGATCGGGAGTACAGATACCTTCGAACGTCTTTTTTATACCGCCTTATGGTCCGTATGTTCTCCAGCTCGCTGTGAATGTGCTTGAAGCCGTACCCCGTCTCGTTGGAAATCTCTGATATTATCTTCAAATCGCCGAGGACCCCCGCGCCCAGCACCGGCACGGCCTCGTTCCCAGCTATGTGCCTCGGCGTATAGGCGAAGCCGCCTATCTTCGGAATATCTATCCTTGCGTTAAGCGCGGTGGCCAGAGCGGCGTCGTTAGTGATGACCAGATCATATCCCTTGACCTCCTCATACAGCTCGTCGATGCTCTTTGCGCGGCGCATGCTCCAAACAGGTCGTCAGGGTATTTATATTTAGGAGAGAGGTGTCCGAAACTGGCGAAAGTACAATTATGCCGTCCGCATAACCCGTAATGTGTCAGAGGAGATATTCGTCATACAGGCGCTTCCGACAGGCCCGGACGGCTTCCCTTACGACGAGATAGTGGATATCGCCGTATGCTGCGTGGATCTTGACCGGAGTGAGTACCTGACCGTTTATCATAACGTCATCTACTATGACCCAAAACAGCTTGGGAAGAAGAAACTCGACTATCTTTTCGGGATAGGCGGGCTGTCTGCCGAAGAGATCTATGCCGGAGATCCGGAAAGAAAGGTGGCGGATGAGACAGCGCAGATCATCGACGGGAAGAACATAGCCTCGTTCGATGGAAAACAGGAGTTCGGAAGGTACATGACCTTCGACCCTTGGGATATAACATACAGATCCACCGTTATGCCGTCCGTGTCGTCGAAGATGCCTGTAAGCCTCAAATGCAGGTTCCCTTCTGATGAGCCGGTCACGATAAGGAAGGCCTACAAAAGACTTCTGAGGAACGATCCGGCATGCATCGGGACCGGAAGAAGGGCCATCCATTTGGCACAGATGACCTCGGAACTCATGATATACATGAGGTCCAAAGGCAAATATTAAAACCTGAGGATCTTGAAGACCGAACCGAACAAGGTCTCAAGCAAAGCCGCCGCGGCTCCGGAGATATAGACGATCAGCAGGATGACGAGCGCTACCAGAAGGAACAATGCCGAAAGGAAACCGGAATTCCGCATCAGGAAGAACAGCGCCATAACGGAAAGGAACAATAACAGTCCGGCCGCTAAGAACCAATATCCCTTACTGTCTCTGGGATGAAGATATATGATCCCAAGTCCCAGCAGGCCGAAAAAAGGCGGGATCACGGCAAGCAGCACGGCAGCGGCCGGAATATCTCCGGGCACCCTTTTCTTTTTACCGTTCGCAACGCGTTCCGGGCTTTCAGCAGGCGGCTCCCTTGGTATCTCCGCGTAACACCGGGGGCATGTCAGACTGTTCTTCTGGACATACTCCCCGCAGCGCGGACACTTTTTCTGACTCATCTTCTCGGCCTCTCGCCTTTGAAACCTATGCAGGTAGCCGAGGCGATTAGCTTGCCCTCGCTGCGGACGGACACGTCTGCGGTTATCAGTGTTTTTGATTCGTTTATCATCTTCGCCTCCGCTGTGATCATGCTGCCGAAACAGGGGCGGTAATAAGTGACGTTGCAGGAAAGGCCGACGGTACGCACATCCATGTTGCCTATGACCGCAAACGTATGGTCTATAATGCCGAATGTGGCCGCACCGTGGACGACCCCGTTGCTGTTGAGATCATGGGGCAGAACATCTTTTTTCATAACGACCGTTCCGTCCTTATCTATGCTGACAAGCTCTATCCCGTTATTTACGGCATACGGTGCGTTGCACATCTCATGGATGTTGTCCATACAATCATGCCACTTTGGATCCACCAGTCCGAGAATGGTTTCCACGTCCATAAATGGGGTATACATGGGGTGATATTTAATCAAAACACATGGTCAAAATGGTTGGTTCCAAAGCGCCGCGGAAACGGGCGGATATGATCTGGGATCACTCAAGCTTTATGGACCCCACTATCCTCAGCTTCCCGCCTTCGAGGTACATCATGACGCCCGTGTCCCCGGGCTTATGTATGACATCCGATTCCGTTTCGATCGTAAGAATAGGGTTCCTGAAGTCGCCCCCGTTATCTACGCCCGTTATCCGGCAAGGGATCATCTGCATCCAGTGTCCCATATGCAGCACCATCCCCTCTTTCAGCGGCGAAGGCCAATATTTTATGAGTTCCGCCTTCCCTGTGATCTTACGGGTCATTTTGACCGACGGATCCGTAGTGAGCACGTACCCTCTGTCCAGTTCATCCGATTCGATCCCTCTCAGCGCCAGCCCCACATGGTCCCCTTTCACGCCGTCGTCCGCGTCGATATCGTGTTTCTGTATGGACTTCAGGACAACCTCTCTCTTGAGAGGGAACACCTGCATCTTGTCGTGTTTTCTGAAGTGTCCGTCCATGACGGACCCCAGAACGACCGTGCCGACCCCCTTGACATTGAAATGACTGTCCACAGGGCAGGACCCGCACGTCCCGCTGCCGGGCTGCCGGGCCTCTTTCTGAGCGATATCAAGGAGGTCCTCTCTCATTTTGACGTGGTCCTCTTCAACGTAGGTATAGTTTTCCAGGGCCGTTCCCGCTATCAGCGGCGACAGCTGTTCTTTTTGGATATAGTTTCTGAGTATGATCCACCCGTTCTTTATTTTGAAAAGGTCGGCCATGATAATGGATTCCCCAAGGGAGGAGTCGATCTTCTCCGCTACGAGTATGGCGAATTCGGACATGCACATGGAGAAGAAAAGGGATGACAGTTTCTCGGGATATTTGGAAGGCTCTATCAGGGTGATCGAATCATTGCCTCTTTTGACCTCAAAGAATGTCACGTCGGTGACGGTGCCCTTCTTACCTATCTTGTCGGCAAGGTCCTTCGCTCCGAGAACTGCGACATTCAGGTTGCCCATGCTTATATCTCCGATCTTTTGATCAGTTTTATCCCGGCGTCCTTCAGCACTTCGACGGCCTTCCCAGCCTCGTCGACCCTCACGAAAAGGGACTCGAAGGTCTTGCCGCTGTACGCATAGCCGTAGTCAACGTTTATCCCCGCTTTCCCAAGGACGTCCGCTGCTTCGAAAAGCGCGCCCGGCGAATCCTTCATTGCAATTCCTATAACATCGGTCTTTTTGACAATGACGCCTTTGGACCTTATGCTCTCATACGCTCTGTCGGGTTCGTCTACTATGGCTCTGAGTATGCCGAACTCCGACGATTCGGCAAGGTTGAAGGCTTTCAAATTGATCTTGAAATCCTTCAGTATCCCCGCGATGGTCGCCAGGCGCCCGGGCTCGTTGTTGACGAATATCGAAAGCTGCGTGATTATGTTCTCGTTCTCCATCACATCACCCTCTTGTCTTTCACTCTTTTTGCTTTTCCTTCGAATCTCGGGAGTTCACCCGGAGCCTTAAGCTCAACGGTAGCAGCTATGTTCAGGTATTTCTTGAGTTCGGATTCGATCCCCGTTCTCAGGAGTATCATATCCTCCACCCTGTCGCTGAACACTTCGGGCCTGATCTCTACTTGTATCTTCATGTTATCGAGCGCCCCATCGTCCCTGGTTATCTCTATCATGTATTGATCGCCTATCTGCGGTATGCGCATCAGCGTGTATTCTATCTGGGACGGGAACACGTTGATGCCGCGTATTATCAGCATGTCGTCGGACCTGCCGGTTATCCTGGATATCTTCGGGGACGTTCTCCCGCAGGGGCATTCGTCCTTGATCAGGGAGGTTATGTCCTTGATCCTGAACCTGACCATGGGAAGCGCTTCTTTTTTAAGCATCGTCACGACCATCTCCCCCCTTTCGCCTTCTTCTAAAACCTCTTCGGTCTCGGGGTCGATGATCTCTACATACATTATGTCGCCCGCGATATGGATACCGTTCCTTTCCTCGCATTCGGTGAACATCGGGCCGGCCTGCTCGGATGTCCCGTAGATATCGTATGCCCTGATGCCCATCGAACTCTCGATCTTCGCCCTCATGCTCTCAGTCCACGGCTCGGCGCCGAGGACCGCTTTCTTCAGGCAGGTGTCCCTTCTGAAGTCTATGCCCATCTTTGCGGCCACGTCGTTCATGTGCACTAGATAGGAGGGGGTGCAGGCTATCGCCGTCACTCCGAGATCCTGCATTAGCTCCAGCTGCCTTTCCGTGCTGCCGGTGCTTGTCGGGACCACCGCCGCGCCCACTTTCTCCGCGCCGTAGTGCAGTCCCAGCCCGCCTGTGAACAGACCGTATCCGTAGGACACCTGCAGGATGTCGTCCTTTCCGATCCCGATGGAGGTCAGGGACCTTGCCAGCGCCTCCGTCCAGTATGCGAGGTCGTTCTCCGTGTATCCCACAACGGTGGGCTTGCCGCTCGTGCCGGACGAGGCGTGAAACCTTACTATGTCCCGGGTCGGGACGCTGAACATCTTGGTGGGATAGTTCTCCCTTAGGTCCTCTTTGAACATGAAAGGAAGCTTCTTCACATCATCCAGGGACCTGAGGTCGTCCGGACGCATCCCCGCGATCTTCATCCTGTCGTGGTAGAACTTGTTCGTATTGTATAGGCGGTCGATAAGGCTCCTAAAGCTCTGATACTGAAGTTTTTTTAGATCGTCGGCGGGCATACACTCGATGTCAGCATTCCAATACATGTTCTGTCCCATGCCGACCCCATATCAGTCTTATTATTTATGGCTCTCTCGGACGGTCTCCCGCCGAGGCTGTTAGGACGCAGAGCAATCTCCGTGACTTCTTTGCGGATTATGCCGACCGCTGCAATGGCTTATGAGGTGTCCGATAAATGGGACAGACCGCCCTTCAATTCCGTCTCAAAGGTACACTCTGTCTCCATCAATATAGCCAGACGCTGAAGCATGCTTTTCACTTCCGATGTTTAAGAGACCTCGCTTTTCGCGCAAAACAATCCTTCCGGAGAGTGGCCGCTCGGCACCATAGAAAGAACCTTTTTACCATATGCCAATTACACCGATATGGGGGATCCGTCCGGCCCGGAGGGGCGTGAGAGGCAGGCCGACTGCTGGGAAAGATTCTATCAGGAACACAAGAGGCCGTGGAGAGGGATAGGCAAAATAAGCCTGGACCTCGAACCAGGATCCAAGGTCCTGGATCTGGGATGCGGCACCGGTAAGACCACGGCCGCCCTGATAAATATGGGGATGGACGTCACCGGGCTGGACTTCTCGCCGTCGGCGATAAATCACTGCATCGGCGCCTTCGGCGACAGAGCGAAGTTCATTCTCGCCGAGTGCGACCGCATACCGCTACCGGACGGCTATTTCGACGCTGTCACCGCGATACACGTGCTGGAGCATCTGGACGATGTACAGGCTGCCGGCGCGGCGAAGGAGATACGCCGGGTGCTGGCGCCGGGCGGGCTTGTCCTCGTGAGGGCGTTCGCGGTGGGGGACATGAGGTCGGAGGGCAGGGACAGGAACACCCGGGGAAACGGCATAGAGTATCGGTATTATTACGAAGAGGATATGAAGGACATATTCAAAGGGTTCGAACTGGTATGCAGTGAAAGGAAGGACGAGACCATGCGGTTCGGCGCCGTGAGGGTGAAGACCGAGTGTCTGTTCCGTCTGCCGGGATGATGGGAAATGTCTTTAATAGTAAAGGAGAATCATCACCCATAGGTGTAAGCAAATGGACGATTATTACGACAGGCCGCCCAGGAATCCGGTGGCATACGGATTGTTATCTTTGGTATGCGGTATCTTCGGCGTTGTAGCGTACTACAGTTTTAACGTGCCAATGGCGGCGACATGCTTGGGAGCCATAGGTATGGTCATAGGAGGATTCTCCATCAATGTGGCAAGCCATTTCCCTTTGAGCGACAAGAACAGGCCTCAGTACATGGGCTTTGCGGCTACCGGCTTAATGGCGTCCGTCATAGCGTTCATGCTTGGCTTTGTCAACATGTTCTGACGAAGTGTTCGGATGGCTGTGTACAAAGGGAAGTATGTACTCCAGGGGCTGAAGGAGATCACTCCGGAGATGGAGAAGGATCTGGATATTGCATATGAGATATGCATGAGCTACAAGGACAGCTTCCCGTGCGAAATGTGCGGCAGGTGCTGCCGCCAGCCTAACATAGCGGTGCTGCCGGAGGAGGTGGACAGGATAGCGGACGCCGCCGATATACCGCTTCACGACTTCATCGCCAACTACATCGTAAGGACCTCTGACGGGAGACTTCTCCTCAGAAAGACGGATCCCTGCGCTTTCCTCGGCGGGGATAACAGATGCAGGATATGGAAAGACAGGCCGGAAATATGCAGGGATTTTCCGTATGCGGTATCGATGTTCATGAGCAGGGTCTACATAGCGCTGACAAACGATGATGCCGACGTCGTTGAACTCATAAATTACATGGACGATTCCTGGCCTTGCACAAAAGTGATACGTTCCAGCATATCTCGGAAGATAGAGGAGGCAAGGGCGGTCAGGCGCAATGGCGCCTGACGGGGTTTCCTCGTCCGCAGCGCATTCAGATAATGGGATGTTTCAGGACGTGCTCAAGAAACGCCCCGGCATATTCTTTGGGAGACATAGTGTGGCCGCCCCCATCGATCAGCACAAAGTCTGCCCCCTCAATCTCCGCCGCAAGCTCCTCCCCCATGCTGGAGGGCACCATGATGTCCGCTTTACCGTGTATGACCCTCGTCGGCGCCTGTATGCCCTTTGCCCTCAGGCGGCTGTCGAACCCGTCCACCGCAGCCAATTGATAAAGGAACCCATTCAGGGACGAGTTGAGTCTCCACGGGGTGCATATGCCCTTCTCCTCCATCTTTCTGAAGGCCTCCTCGGTCATGCAGAGCGACTGCATCACCGTGAAGAGATATATGAGGTCGCCGCCAGATTGGACGGAGCCGACCATTGCGTTCATTATGTAGCTGGACCTCGAAGGCCGTCTCATATAAGTGGAGACGAGTGTGAGGGACGCGACCCTGTCGGGGTGGCTCAGCGCGATCTCCTGGGCCACGTTCCCTCCCATGGACCATCCGAGGATGTGCGCTTTCGGTATGGAGAGGCGGTCCAGAAGAAGGACTATGTCATCGGCCAATGTCCCTATGTCGAAGGGCTCGTCCGGATATTCGGTGAGCCCAGAGCCTCTGTTGTCGAACGTTATCACCATGAATCGGTCTGAAAGGAGCGGGACCATCCCTTTCCAGAAGGAGACGTCTCCCCCAAGGCCGGTTATCAGTACCACTGGTTCTCCGTTCCCTTTGACCTTATAGTTCATTTTGATATTTCCGACGGTTTCCTTGGGCATCTTTCTGTCTCCGCTAAATAAGATATCATCCTCGGAATGTGCGTCCTCTACAAAAAGGTAATGACGGCCCGCGAACGGCTCGAATTGAACCGAACAAGGTATGCAACACATCGATCCCCCATCCCACAGTTCCTTTGAGAGCACAACATGGTCGCACAAAAAAGCCCTATTCCGGAATCTCTATTGAATTCACGAGGATAACATATGGAGGCCGTTATAATCTTTAAGTATCCTTGTTATATTCCTGAATCACAGGGCGTGACGGCAAGTGGAAGATAAGCCATATCCGATTATTAATGTGGACGAATGCAAAGGCTGCGGCAGGTGTGCGGCGGCCTGCCCGAAGAAAGTTCTGAACATATCGGGCGAGATGAACAAAAGAGGGTACACGCATGTCAAATATTCGGGAGAAGGATGCACCGGGTGTTTCATTTGTTTCTATAACTGCCCCGAGCCCTATGCAATAGAAGTTTACCGTCCCGGAAAGGAGGATTAAGATGCGCAAATTCGTAAGAGGGAATGAGGCGGTGATGATAGGCGCCGTCTACGCCGGAGTGGATGCATATTTCGGATATCCGATCACTCCCGCGAGCGAGATAGCCCACGCCGCGTCGGAATACCTCCCCTGTCTTGGGAAGGAGTTCCTCCAGGCCGAATGCGAGACAGGATCGGCGAACATGATGTACGGCGCGGCGAGCGCCGGTAAGAAGGTCATGTCCGCCTCATCAGGCCCGGGCATGAGCCTGATGCAGGAGGGATTATCATATCTGGCTGGATCCCAGCTGCCGGCCGTCGTCGTCGACATCATGCGGGCGGGGCCGGGGCTCGGCAACATCTACCCCGAGCAGGGAGACTACAATCAGGCGGTCAAAGGCGGCGGGCACGGCAACTACAAGAATATAGTCTTGGCGCCAGCCTCCGTCCAGGAGATGTGCGACCTCACAATCCTGGCCTTCGACCTCGCCTTCGAATACAGGAACCCCGCCGTGGTGCTGGCGGACGCGGTCCTCGGCCAGATGATGGAATCCATAACCGTGCCTGACAAGGTCCCCGAACCGCCGGGCACGGACGGATGGGCAGTCAAAGGCAACTCGGAAACAAAGAACAACCTCATATGCTCGATATACCTGGATGCGGAAAGGCAGGAGAGACACAATTTCCTTTTGAACAAAAAATATGAAGAAATGCGAAAGGAAGCAAGAGCCGAGTCCTATCTTACGGAAGATGCGGAGATAATCCTCACCGGATACGGCACGAGCGCCAGGATAGCGAGGTCAGCGGTCGACATCCTCAGAGAAAAGGGGATCAAGGCGGGCCTCTTCCGCCCGATAACGCTGATGCCGTTCCCTGAGGAAGCGCTGAATGCCTGTGCCTCCGGGAAGAGGATGATCGTCGTGGAGATGAGCAACGGGCAGTACAGGGACGACGTCGTTCTGCATCTGAAGAACAAAGAGCGGGTCACGCTGTTCAACAGGATGGGCGGGAACCTGCCGAAGGTCGCGGACCTGGTGAAAGCGGCCGAAGAAGCGGCGGAGGGAAGGCCATGATAAAAAGGTCCACGGGGCTCTATGAGGAATTCACCCGCAAGGGCGGGGACGCCGTCCGGGCGACGCACTACTGTGCGGGTTGCGGGCACGGCATAATACTGAAGCTCATAGGCGAGGCGATGGCTGATCTGGGCATGCAGGACGACGCAGTCTTCGTGGGGCCGGTCGGATGCGCCACATTCTGTTACTATTATTTCGACTGCGGACATATATCCGCGCCCCACGGCAGGGCGTCTGCGGTGGCGACCGGCGTATCTAGGGTCCTCCCCGACAAGCCCATTATCGCTTATCAGGGGGACGGGGACCTGGGGGCGATAGGCTTCAACAACGCCTTCCAGGCGGCGAACAGAGGGGACAACTTCGCGCTCTTCTTCGTTAACAATTCGATTTTTGCCATGACAGGGGGGCAGATGGCCCCCACGACGCTTGAGGGGCAGGTAACCACAACTACACCTTATGGGAGGGACACAGTGAAAGCCGGTCACCCGCTGAAGGTATGCGAGGTCTTCGAAACACTGGAGGCGCCCGTATTCATAGAAAGGGTCTCGGTCGCCGACACGAAGAGGATAATGCAGGCGAAGAAGGCGATAAGGAAAGCACTCCTGATCCAGAAAGAAAAGAAAGGCTTCGCTTTCGTGGAGATACTCTCCCCATGCCCGAACAACATGAGGGAAGATCCCGTCAAAGCTGCGGAGACGTTCACGGAGGCGATGGAAAAGACATATCCGTTAGGCAACTTCAGGGACCTTTCCGAGAGGCCGGCACCCGCGCCTAAGAACGTCCTTGCGAGGACCGAAAGAGAACTGATCGGGGGCGGCAAAGAGGCGGTGGCCATGAAGAACGACCCCTCCTTTAGAGAGAGGAAGTTCAAATTCTCCGGATTCGGAGGGCAGGGGATACTCAGCTTGGGTCTGGTAGTCGCCGAGGCGGCGGCATCCGACGGAAGGTACGTCTCATGGATGCCCAGCTACGGCCCTGAGCAGAGAGGGGGGTCCGCCTCATGCTCGGTCAGGATCGGCGGCAAGGAGATAGGGTCGCCGACTATAGACGACCCAGATGTGCTGGTGGCTATGAACCAGCCTGCTCTTGAGAGGTTCGCTTCTTCCGTCGCGGAAGGAGGAACGATCATTTACGAATCTTCGATAAAAGCGGACATAGAGTTCCCTTCCGGGGTCAGGGCAGTGCCGTTCCCGGCATCTTCGATAGCGAACGAGAACGGTGTCTCCAAAGCGAGCAACACTGCGTTCCTCGGCGCGATGGCGGGACTGGGTCTCCTTCCCTTCGGGGAGAAGAATGTATTGGATGCCCTCGCCGAGAGCATGTCAGCCAGACCGTCGCTGATCGAACCCAACGCGAGAGTGTTCGAAGCCGCAAAGAAGTGGATATCGGAAAACCGGCGGCCATGAGACGCCGGCGGGGCGCCGGGCTGGCCGATGTTCTCCGAATCCCATGTTAAACAGGTGCGTGATCGGCAGTCGAATTGCCGATCACAGAGTACCTTTTGCTTCTTCGTAACCGACAAAAAGGCTATAGCGCTCCGTGTTGAAACGTAAAACGCAATAGTCCGGATCATCGGGGCCGCTCCAGTGACCTTTCATTTCCGGAAACCACATATCTTTTTTGGTATCTGGGTCGGTCTGTATTTCTACTGTGCCCACAAGGGTTATGTTGTATTCGCTGGAGTTGATGCACACGCTTGCTCGGTTGCATTTGTTAACTCTTTTAGCTGAATTCCTGCCGAGCGAAGTGCAGAACGTAAGCCATTTGATACCGTCCGCTTTTGCGATGGTCAATGTGGAGGCTGTGGGATAGCCTTCTTCATCAATAAGGGCGAGGGCGGCATATCCTCCCATGCCGCCGCCTATGTATCCTGTTTTCGCGTTGATGATCTCTCCTGCTTTTGCAATGATTTTCTGACTCATTTTCCTAACCTTCCGTCTCTCTTAATCCGTATCTGATAAAGGTGACAATATAGGTCCTGCCCATAAAATAAGTTTGTCTCTATAGCCGCCGTATCGAGACCGCCGCAGAAAGGACAGGTACCGCACTATTCAGTTAAGGAAAAAAGCAGACGGGAATGAGTTCCGGGTATGACCCCCGTTCTGCCTCTCCCCCCGCACCTGCCGAATTTCTTATTAATCGGATGAGATATATCCACCGAAGCCGAGGGAGGAAGGCCGGATGGACGATACTAATAAGCTGGGTTCAAGGATCCGAGTATACAGAGAGAGGTTGGGCATAACACAAGAAGAACTTGCTGAAAGAACAGGATTGGAAGTCGATTTCATCAGGGACGTCGAAGATGGGAGCACATATCCGGCCGTGGGCATGCTGATAAAACTTTCCAGAGCATTGGGCAAGCGTCTTGGGACCTTTACGGACGACATTGCCGTGAAAGACCCCCTTATAACCAAGGTCTCCGAGAGAACGGAAGACAGTTCCTCCCAAGGTAAATCCCATTACCACTATTTCCCGCTGGGCAAAGGCAAAACGGACAGGAACATGGAGCCTTTGTTCATAAAGATCGACCCCGAGTGCGGAGAGGCATTGTCGTCTCACGAAGGGGAAGAATTCATCATGGTCCTTTCCGGAAAGATCGAATTGACATACGGCAAAGAGAAGCACATGCTGGAGCCGGGTGATTCGGTGTATTATAACTCGCTGATACCGCACAAGGTCAGTGCGGCCGACCGTCCGGCGGAGATATTCGCCATGATATACGTTCCTTTCTGAGGCCGTAACATGCCGAGGGATGAGATAACGAGAGAAGCGACGTTGGGTCAGTTGCTTGACGAGATCACTGCCAAATATCCGGATAACGACGCCGTGGTGTATGTGGACAGGGGTTACAGGCAGACGTGGAGGGAATTCAAAGAGACCGTGGACGACATCGCGAAAGGGCTGATGGCGATGGGGGTCCAGAGAGGAGAGAAAGTCGCCGTATGGGCGACGAACGTACCCCATTGGGTTGCTTTACAGTTTGCCACCGCCAAAATAGGCGCTATACTTTTGACCATCAACACCAATTACAAATCGGCCGAGATAGATTACATAATCCGCCAGTCGGAAACAGAGAACATTTTCATTATCGACGGCTGCAGGGATACCGACTATGTGAAGACCCTCTATGAACTGATACCCGAGCTGAAATCTCAGCCGAGAGGGATGCTCAGATCGGAGAGGTACCCTCATCTGAGGAGAGTGATGTTCCTCGGGTCAGAAAAGCACCGCGGGATGTTCTCTATGCCTGAGGTAATGGCCATGTCATGTCAGGTGACCGAAGATGAATACAGAGAAAGACAGAACGGGCTGAGCGTTCACGATGTGGTGAACATGCAGTACACATCCGGGACGACCGGTTTCCCTAAAGGGGTCATGCTCACCCACCACAACATAGGCAACAACGGATATTGGGTCGGCATAAATCAAAATTTCAAACCCGACGACCGCATCTGCCTGCCTGTGCCACTCTTCCATTGTTTCGGATGCAGCCTGGGCGTCATGGCCTCTGTCAACCACGGGGCGGCGATGGTCATACTGGAAGAATATGATCCCTTGATAGTGATGACGTCGGTCGAAAAGGAAAGATGCACCGCCCTTTACGGCGTCCCCACGATGTTCATATCCATAATGGAGCACAAGATGTTCGATAAGTTCGACTTCAGCTCCCTGCGGACAGGAATAATGGCCGGTTCCCCTTGCCCCACCAAAACGATGGAGGAAGCGGTCAGCAGGATGAACATGAGGGAAGTGACGATCGTCTTCGGCCTGACCGAATCTTCCCCCGGGATGACCCAATCAACGTATGACGAGCCAAGCATCGAAAAGAAATGCTCAACCGTCGGAAAGGCTATGAACGGGGTAGAGGTGGAAATAATCGACCCTGATACGGGAGAGATCTGCGAGGTCGGCATACCCGGAGAATTCTGCTGCCGCGGATACAACGTAATGAAAGGGTATTACAACATGCCAGAGGAGACGGCCGAAGCAATAGACAAAGACGGATGGCTGCATTCCGGAGACATCGGGGTGAAAGACGCGGACGGATATTTTTCCGTCACGGGGAGGATCAAGGACCTGATCATAAGGGGCGGGGAAAATATCTATCCGAAAGAGGTGGAGGATTTCATACATCACATCGAGGGGGTCAACGATGTGCAGGTCGTCGGCGTCCCGGACAGGAAATACGGAGAGGTCCCAGGCGCTTTCATAATACTGAAGAAAGGATACGACCTGACCCCAGCAGACATACAAGACCACTGCCGCGGAAAGATCGCCAAACATAAGGTCCCCGCGTACGTAGCCTTCGTCAAAGAGTATCCGATGACCGCCAGCGGTAAGATCCAGAAATATAAGCTCAGGGAAATGTCGGCTCAGATGTGGCCGAGCGTGTGAGACGGCGGTTCGCTCTCGTGCGGAACCGGAACAGGGCGTACCCGGCACTCTTTTTCCGACCCGATCACGACACAGGATCAAGGCTCGCATGTTCGATAACATTCACTATCTTTATGACACTCTCAAGCCATATGTTGCTCGATGAAATCCACGGCGTGCGGTACGTATTCGTCCGCAGGTATGTGGTGTCCTGCCCCTTCTATTATCGCCGTTTTGCATCCGGGTATGGTTTCCGCGAGGCGAAGCCCCTCCTCGCACTCAACCGTGATGTCTTTGCTGCCGTGTATAATAAGCGTCGGAACACTGATCTCCGCCGCCAGACCGGTCACGTCTGAAAGCCCCATCGCACCGATCTGGTATCCTAAGCCCAAAATATCCTTAAAGCTATACGCTCTGATGCTCTTTTCTTCGGTTTCTTTCTTTTTAAAGAACTCTTCCGTATAACAAATACCGTTCAGTATTTTAGCTAAGTATTCCGCAGGCATCCCCTGTTTTATCGCATCGACCATCGCCGACACGATGTAATTGAAACGGGACGGTCTGTAACGATAGGAAGAGACGAGGATCAGCGCGGTTATCTTCTCTGGCATAAGTACCGCAGCTTTCTGCGCTATGTGAGACCCCATGGACCACCCGAGGATGCTTATTTTATCAAATCCCAATTCTTCGGTCAAACATCTGACGTCTTCGGCAATGTCGTCCAGCGTGAACCGGTCTTTGTAGATGGTGTTTCCGGACCCTCTGTTATCTACCTTTATTAGAGTGAATTTTTCGGAAAGCATTTCAGAAGCCCTTCTCCAGAAACCTATGTCCCCTCCGAAGCCCGTAATGAGTATCAGAGGCGGGCCGCTCCCTTCTCTGTCATAGTACAAATGGACGTTGTTGACATCTGCGTAAGGCATATTTGTTACATTGCAAATAGTATTAAAGCGCTTCTGTGCCCAAAGTTCGACGGCTGACTATGTTCCAGGAGGGATACGTTAAACAAGATTCTGTTCCAACTACGACGGACAGTAGACGTCTTATTTCGGAGGAAAGGAGTATTTTTGACACTCGGTCCAAAGAGCCGCACAACCGATCGATAACGGCGGAGATCGGAAAGAATATGCAGGTGTGCGTTCCTCTATTTGTCGTACATAGATATCGTCGTTTCCGTTCGACAGTTGCTTATATAACGGAAGCACCCGGTGATTAAAACCATCCGCGGCCGCGGCGAATAGCAGACATGTTCTGCGATCGGCGGCCTTAATGAATATGTCCCGATTGTCCGTGTCAATATGAACACATTTTACTGCTGCTACCGCGGAGGTCATGAATTCCGTCCATGATTCATTTTATTTATCCGGATGACATTATGACAACCCAGAGTGATTCTGATGAAGGTAGTAGGTTTTAACTGCAGCCCCAGAAAAGACGGCAACACAGCGCACATGATCAAAGACATGTTCAAAGTACTGAACTCCGAAGGCATAGAGACTGAGATGGTCCAGGTCGGAGGGAATGACATCCACGGATGCAGAGCGTGCGGAGCCTGTGGGAAAAATAAGAACATGCGTTGCGTAATGGATGACGACATCATCAACTCCTGCGTTCAAAAGATGATCGAGGCGGACGGCATCATAATCGGGTCCCCGACATACTTCGCGGACGTGAACACCGAGGCCAAAGCCCTGATCGACCGCGCCGGGTATGTGATAAAATCTAACGGCAACCCCAACAGAAGGAAAGTCGGAGCGGCCGTGGTCGCGGCAAGGCGCGCCGGAGGGATACACGCTTTCGACACCATCAACCACTTCTTCTCCATAAGCGAAATGATGATCGTGGGGTCATCTTATTGGAACATAAGCCTCGCCAGGATGGAAGGCGATTATGAAAAGGATGAGGAAGGAGTAAGGACCGTTAAAGTTCTCGGAGAGAACATGGCGTGGCTTTTGAAAAAGATCAAAGAGGAATAAGATTGCCCGCCCTTAAAAAAAAGATACTGATCGTGGTGATGGACGGCCTGGGGGACAGAGGCTGTAAGGAATTGGACGGGCTTACCCCCCTCCAGGCAACGGAGACGCCGAACCTCGATTGGTTCACAAAGAACGGGATAGCCGGCACATGCGACACGGTCGACATCGGCATAAGACCAGGGAGCGACACATCCCATCTTTCCTTACTGGGCTATGATCCCCTTGAGGTCTACACCGGAAGAGGACCGTTCGAGGCCGCCGGCATCGGACTCATCGGCAGGCACGGGGATGTCGCGTTCAGATGCAACTTCTCCACCTGCGACAAGGACATGAACATCATAGACCGCCGCGCGGGAAGGATAGACAAGCCGGACACCACGGAGCTTATCAAGTCCCTCGCCGGCATCAAGATCGACGGTGTCGAAGCGATCTTAAAAGAAAGCACTGAACACAGAGCGGCCCTGATCCTCAGGGGCAGCGGTCTGAGTCCGGAAGTGACGGATGTGGATTCTCATGACAACGGACCGCTGAATCGATCCAAAGGCATGGTCCCTGAAGCGGAGTTCACCGCTAACGTATTGAACAAGTTCGTCAAAGAGTCGTATGAAAGGCTCAAGGACCATCCTGTGAATGTTAGAAGGGCAGCGGAAGGGCTTCTTCCCGCGAACATAATAGTTCCGAGAGGCGCCGGCTCGTTCCCCGACATAAAGCCATTCCCGGAGAAATACGGGGTCAAAGCGGCATGCGTCGCCGGCGTAGGTATGATAAAGGGGATATGCGGAGTATGCGGACTGGACGTCATAGACCTCCCTCCCGACTGTACGGGCGGATGCAGTTCCAATTTTGTGTCCAAAGCGAAAATTGCGATGGAGACACTGAAAGAATATGATTTCGTTCTAATGAACGTAAAGGCGCCCGATGTGTGCGGACATGACTGCGACCCGCTTCTGAAATGCAGTGTGGTGAAACGCCTGGACGAGATGGCCAGATACTTCAAAGACAATTTCCGGGAAGATCTTGTCATTGTATTCACGGCCGACCACAGCACGCCCTGCTCTCTGGGCGACCACAGCGGGGACCCGGTGCCGATAACCGTATACACGCCCGGCAACATAAGGGACGACGCAGATACGTTCAGCGAATCTGGGTGTTCGCACGGCCGCATCGGACGCATCAGAGGGAAATACATAGTCCCGATGTGCATGGACCTAGCGGACCGCGCCGAAAAGTTCGGCGCATGATCAGTATATCCGCAGATCCGCCGTGATAGATCCGCCGTAGGTCACTACGTATTCCTTGTGGGATGACGACACCGCATCGCCCGCACCGTTCCCGATGCTGACGGTGCTCCCCTGATAACTGATATCCAAGCGATAGGAGTCAGGCTTACGCAGCAGGGACCCCAGAACGCTTTCTATGTATCTGATGATCGTCCCTTCTCCGGTGAGGATGTAGAAAGCGGCCATATCCGTCACGCTGACAAGCCCGGTCTCCTCCGTTTCAAGAATATCGTTTGTCCTGAGCTTTGCTGTGAAGATACCGTCACACACTGCCGACGCATCGTCCGGCGCAGGCTCCCCGCCGCTGAACGCGAATATGGCGGAGACGGCCAACCCCATGACCACGACAAAGATCATCGCATCCACCATCGCGGTCATCCCCTTCTTGTTCTTCAGACGCATACTGCCACCTCTATCACCGCCGGCACGATCCTGCCGTCAGCCGACCTTAATTGGAACAGGAACCTCTCGCTGCTGATCATACCATCCATATCACCTATGCGCACGGACATGCCTTTGAACCCCAGGCCGCCCGGCACTTCGCATATGACCGAAATTCCTCTGTATCCGTGCCTTTCAGCTTCCGACACAAGCTGCATTTCGATGTCCCCCGCCACCTCTCCGTTGTTCAGGACGAGGTTGTCAAATATCCTGTGGTCTACGTGTACCGCAGCCCCGCTTTCGTTGTTGGCGGCGTTCAATGCAAAAAGTCCGAGGTACGCAGTGAGTGATAAGGTCACTATCATGACCGCCATCATAGCCTCGGGGAAACCGAGTTCCCCTCTTTTGTTAAATCGCATATTATGTTCTACGATGCTCAACATATATAGGGAAGATTTCTACAGTTAGTCTACCCCGCGGAGGTAATGCCCGTAATTGATGGATCCGCACATCTCGGTGATCCTCCCCTTCTTGCCGAGGTCCTTGTTCCGATATGCGTCCGCAACGACCTTTGCCAGCGAGGCGGGCCTTTTCCTCAGGTCTATGCCGAAGGAATCCACTCCCATCGAACCCAATTCCTCCAGATACGGAAGCAGCAGAAGATCGGACGAGTTCAAAATATGGGCAAGGCCGAAACCGTCACGGTAGACGGGAAACTCATGCCCGAGCTCGTCCGCCAGCGTTCCTGCGGCAAGACCCGGATCGCGCGTGCACATAAGTTCCGTTCTTCCGAAGACCATCACTTCTATCCTTCCCGGATAATGTCCGGCCGCGTCCTGTATCATTGACTTGGAGAGCTCGACCGAAAGTGTGGTCTGATGCATTCTGGGCGGAAAGCTGGAGTTGAACATATTCATGTGGTAGCTTCCGTATACTTTACTGCTGTGATAATGACGGAATTGATCCGGCGTGTTCACCACGACGTCATGCCCGGACGCGTCAAGGTCCATCAGCGGTCTGAATCTCGGAAGGTTGACCACGAACTCCGCGCCTTTCTTTTCACATACCTTCTCCGCCGTTCCCGTGCTGTCATTCAGGTCATAATAGATTCGGTCAGCATGCTCGATCACAGCTTCCAGCACCTTTAGGGAGCTTACATAGAATGAGATATCGGGATCCTTTGCCTTTCTGTCGATCTTTTCAAGATCCTGCCGATAAGGCATCCTTTTTGTGCGCCCCTTCAGGTCAGGCACCTCGCCGATGAGGTTCTTTATCTCGTCAATGTGCGGATCATATGTCCTGTATATCTCATACTTCCCGTTCTCTACTTTGAATGGGACGGTCGCCGTTCCTAGCGAGCTGATCTTGAAGCCGCCTATCTTTTCCTTTCCTTTGAATATCGATATGCCGTCCCTGATGTTCACTGTTACGTTCAGATCGGAAAGGCTGAATTTTCTATCGGTGATCGAGACGGTTCCCAAAAGGAAACCCCTGTTATCCGCGTATTTCTGTTGAACGGGACTTGACACTCCGGGAAGATACCCTTCGCAGAACCCTCTGTTGAAAACGGTCTTCAGCAGATCTGTCTCGTTTGCAAATTCCTCCGGAGGGCGTCCGCGGTTCGCCATCGAATATACTTTGGCGGCCAGGTAAGCGTACGCGTGACTTCTCATCCTGCCTTCGATCTTAACGGCCGAGACGCCGATGGATTCCAGACGGCGAAGCCAATCCACTCCGTAAAGGTCGGCGCTGCTGAGGAAGAATCCTTCTTTCCCGTTGAAGAGATATGATTTCCTGCATGGCTGGGCGCACTGTCCTCTGTTACCGCTCCTTCCGCCTGCTATACTTGAGAAAAGACATCCGCCTGATATGCAGTAGCACAGCGCACCCTGGACGAAGACCTCCGTCTCTATCTTCGATCCTTTTATGACGGATGACAGCTCGTCGAAGGTCAGTTCCCTCGCGAGCACCGCTCTATCGATCCCATTCTCATAACACCATTCCAGTCCGGGGGCGGAATGGATACCCATCTGCGTGGAGGCGTGTTTCCCGATACCCAGTCCGCTGATCCTCTCCAGAAGCCCCAGGTCCTGGATGAGCACAGCGTCCGCTCCTATGTCTTCAAGGAATCTCACGAAAGATACTGCTTCATTCATCTCATGGTCTTTTATCAGGGTGTTGACCGTCACGTACACTTTCACATTCCTTTCATGCGCATAGTTCACCGCCCCTTCGATCTCACCGTCAGAGAAGTTCTGTGAGAATGCTCTTGCGCCGAACGCTTTTCCTCCCAGGTAGACGGCGTCGCAGCCTCCTTTGATCGAAGCGATCAGCCCTTCCGGCGAACCCGCAGGTGAAAGTATCTCCATATCGCCACCTATTTCCTCATTGTTTAATAAGCTCTCACATAGAGCGCCGTATGCTAACTGTAGTGTCCGTTTTTAATACACTATGCGGAGGATGAGTAATCTATGTTAACCGATTCAATACGTTCGGCAATGAACATGAAGAAGGATGACGCCGTCGGCGCGGAGCTGTCGGAAGACGTCCTCTCGATAAACTGCAGAAAATGCAGCAAAGTACCTGACTGCAGATCGCCTGTGTGTCTGAAATGCATAGTGCACCACATTTCCCAAGAGGGCAATGCGGGAAGGATAAGGCTCCGGACAAGCAGAGACCTTGAATTATTCGGGCCGGCTGCGGAGGTCCTCTGCGAAATGGCCGCTTTGTACAGGTCTACGACGCTCTGCACGAACCTCGGCGGCAGGTCCTGCTCCGATTGCGACAACTCGTGCCGGAAGATAATGGAGATAGCATGGGCAGGATTCCCGGACCCCAAATTCGACTCCGCAAGGGGCAGGCTGGTGTCCTTCCGCCCCGTCGACGGCAAGTGCAACAACTGCATACAGAAGACGTACAGGGCTTTGGACCAGGCAGAACTGGGGATGAACAACCTGAAGAAGAGGATATCCTTCGAAGCCGCAAGGACGGGGGGTGTGTGATGCCCAGAATACTGTCGGCCATTGTCGGAAGGATCAACAAAAAGAATGTGCATCAGGTCAGCTACAATGACCGCCTCATCATCACCGACTACAGCGACTCGGAGAGTGACGCTTTCCGAAGAAGACACGCGGACATCCATCTGCCTGATGACGACCCGGTCTGTGAACCGATGGAATACAGTGTGCCCGCAGCACAGTTCAATCCTCAGAAACCGCAAAGCGATCCGAGGCCTGAAAAGACCATACGTCCGCATCCACACAGTCAGAGGTCCATATTGGACGGCATGATCCTTCTTTCAGAGAATAACGTAAGATCCAAACCTGCTTATGCGGACTGCTGGCTCATCGGAAAGAAAAGTGATCTGGAGAACGTTTTTGAGTATGAATCGCCCGGCGGCAGGGTCTCTATAGGAACAGCGATCGACGGGGAGACCGAGTATAACCTCATGCCGATTGAGTACTCCTATCCCGATTCGATGAACGCCGTCGTGGAGAAGATCATATCCGGCATAAGGGAGAGCTACAGGGAAAAGGGCGGAAGGATGGACAAACAGAGCGTCATGGGGGTGGCGAGAGGCATGCTGATCGACTATTCCGATACCATCGAAGCTGTCTGCGGAAGCGATACCGACACCGTGGAAAAGATAATCGGGGATATGTGCGGCATCATTTACAGATACACAGTGGGAATGGGCGTTTTCGAAGTGCTGCTTGCGGATCCGAAGCTCGAGGACATATACATCGATGCGCCTTGCGACAGGAACAGGATACACGTTACGATGAACGGCATCGTCGGCAGCAATTCCCACACCAAATGCAGGACGAACCTTATTGTCGACAAGAAAGAAGTGATGAACCTGATAAATATCCTGAAAAGGGACAGCGGGCTGCAGTTCTGCGAATCCAACCCCATCCTTGAGACCGATATCAAGACACACGACGCGAGAGCGACCGTCGTCGGGTATCCGATGAGCCCCAACGGGGACGCGGTCGCGATAAGGAAACATTCGGTGAGGCCGTGGACCCTTACCAGGCTGATAGCCAACGGCACGATGGACCCGAGGACCGCGGGTCTTCTGTCATTCATGGTCGACAACAGAGCGACCTTCCTGATATGCGGCGCCAGGGGAGCGGGGAAGAGCTCGCTTCTTTCCTCCCTTATGTTCGAATTCCCTCTTTCGCAGAGGATACTGACGATAGAGGACACAATGGAACTGCCGACCGCAATAATGAGAAAGATGGGATACAAAGTACAGTCGATGCTCATCGACGACAGAATGGGAGGGGACAACCTCTCAAGAGCGGACGAGGCGCTCAGAGTATCGCTGAGGATGGGGGAATCCGCCATAATTCTGGGAGAGGTCAGGGGAGAGGAGGCCAGAACGATGTATCAGAGCATGAGGACAGGCCGTGCGGGAAGCTCGATCATGGGGACGATCCACGGAGACTCGGCAAAGTCGGTCTATGAGAGAGTGGTTCACGACATGAACATCTCCCCGGAAGCGTTCATGGCGACCGACATCCTGGTGACGCTGGGTACGGTCAAGGACAGAAGGACGGGGAACCAGGTAAGAAAAGTGAATGAGGTTGTGGCGACCACGGACATGATGGGTGAGTTCGTGGATATAACGGATAATGCGACATTGTTCTTGGCGCCTATCATGAGGCGCGTCCTCTCATCCTCTCAGATGAGCAAAGCCGATATAACCAAAGAGATCAGGGCGAGGGCGGTCATAAGGTCGTTCCTGGCCGAGATGGGGAAGATCCACAGCGAAGAATACCACGGCCCGGAGTGGGTGGGCATCGCGAACGACCATGTTTCCAGGTCGCAGGGGAAAACGGCGGAGGATGTGATCACATCATTCAAAGCTAAGTTTTGCGATCTCACGGGGATAGGTGTCTGAGATGGCTCGAAAAGAGAGGGTGAAGAATCCCAATGCGATCCTGAACGAAGGTCCGACCGTCGTCGGGATGATGTCCGCCGTCATCGACGGAGGAGGCTCCATCGATACGGCGGTAAGGGATGTGGCATCGAACGGGCCGGAAAGGTCGGCGTCTTTGTTCAGATCCATTGTGGTTAAAGCAGACACGAGGCAGATACCGGACATCGCCCACGGGCTGTCGGATATGCTCTCAACCCTTCCCGCGGAAGCCGCCGCGTTCAGGCGTTCCGTCCACATGGTGATGGTCGCCGCCGCGTCCTCCGACCGTTCGGAGAGGAAAAAGGTGCTGGGTGATGCTTCCAACATATCATTGGAAGGCCTCAAAGAGATCGGGGAGAACTACAGTACGTCCCTGAACGTCCCCTGCATGATGATATTCGGCCTTGGAATAATGGTGCCGATGATCCTCATGTCCATACTGCCCATGCTCAGTCTGGGAGGGGTGTTCGGCGGTTCTGCGATGGACACAGGGCCGATAGTGATGGTGACGCTGGTGCTTATCCCTGCGATCATAATGTTCCTGATCCTTTCCGTGAAGGACAAGAATCCCTTTATGAGGCCGGTGTCGAACTTGGATCCAAAGTACATCCTGCCTATATTATCGGCTATCCCCGTCGCATTCGCTGTCTCCGCAATGACCGGAGATGTACAGGCCGCATTGACGGTCGCGGCGCTGGTATCAGGCGTTCTGGTGCTGGCGTATTCGGCCCCGTATGTCCTGTCTGAAAAGGGAAGAGAGAAGCAGGAGATGCTTCTGCAGGATTCCGTTTTCGAGCTGGGCAACCGCCTGATATCGGGGGAGAACTTCGAAACAGCGATCGTGAAAGCGGTTGGAATAAGGAAGGAATGTTCGGCCGTCGCAGACAGCATCAGCAGAGAGATGGGGATAAGCAGGGGCGACACATGCGCCGCGATAAGGACAGCCGTCAGGAAGATATCAGCCCGTATCTCAGAGGTTTTCTGCGATGTTTACCGGTGCTCTCTGAAGGACGTCAGAGATGCGGGCAGGCTAGCCGTGTCTGTGGGGAGGCAGATCCAGGACCAGGATTCGGTCAGAAAGGGGATAAAGAACAAGCTGAAGAGCATGACCGACATGATGACTGGAACGGCAGCGGTTTTCGCGCCGCTGGTACTGGGGATGAGCGTGACAATGCTGGAGCCTGTTTCCAGGGTAATGGAGGGGGTGGACCTCGGAGGCACATCGACCATCCTTGTGGTCTATCTCGTTGAGCTGTGCGTGTTGATAGCGGTGCTCACTTCGTTCCTCAACGGCAAGGTTGACACAAGAGACATTGCATACAGGATAGGGGTAATGCTCCCGGTCTCGATGATAATGTTCACGCTGTGTTCCGGCATAGGGCTGTGACCGCACCGCGGTCTCCCCTGTGCGGGGGTGCCCCCCCCTTTTTTTTTATATGCTTCTTGACTTGTGGCACGATCCGCGCCGCCCTGGGTGCCGCGGCATGTACGATAAAAAAGGGCCGTCCGATCTTGTGCTTTCCTGGCACCGCTGTTTTATACGGTAAAGGCAATGATTCCGTATGGAAATGTCCACTCCGGGCAGAGCGGTGTTGCTGTTCTCTGCTTCCTTCCTTGTTTTGATGATCCTGCCGACTCTGCTGTATCCCCACGGGTCGTTCGCGGGACTTGACGGCAGGGCCGGCATCATCGAGAACTGGGACCAGCTCGCGTTCGCCGATCCGCTGACCCGGACCGTTTACACAATGGGGGATCTGTTCTGCCATCAGGAATGGGCAAGGTCATTCATCATAAACGGATCGCAGATGGCCTTCTGTCAGAGGGACGTATCTGTTCTCACAGGCGTAATTATCGGGCTGTTGGCCGCCGACGAGAGGGTAGGCCGCATATACGCGGGGAAGAGCTTATGCCCGATCATTGGGGCCGTAATGATATCGTCTACGTTCATCGAATGGGGGATCGAGTACGGTCTGGGCGCAGACATTCTTGCGGCGAGGATAGCCACAGGTCTGCTGGCCGGAGCCGGCATAGCACTGCTGCTGCAGCATTACGTCACAAGACAATATGAAAAGATAATGGGGTTTGATGCGGGAGGTTAATCGCACTTTGTCCATCCGCAGGTCTTGCATATGTTGCAGCCGCCCTGGAACTGAAGTTCGTCGCCGCATTTGGGGCAGGGATTGGCCGTCTTCTTCGAGTCGGCGGCATTCCTCTCCTTCTCCGCCTCAAAGGTGGTCCCGCTCACTTCCCTCTGCATCTCCGCATGCATGTCGAGAAGCGCCCAGCCTACGGACATCGGACAACAGGACCCTTTGCTGGTGTCTCTTTTGGTGAATGTCCTCACCACATATGAGGGGCAGGAGCCGCAGCTTCTGAGCTGGTCCACTATTGAAGTGATGTCGCATCCGCTCCTCGCCGCCAAAGAGATCATTCTGGACAGACCGATCATGAAATTGTTGCAACCGCCGGTGGAACCTTTGTTCAGATAGGCTTCCAGCAGCTCCCCGCTGTGGGGGTCGAAGAATGCGGTGCAGTGGAGACTCCCGCAACCTGTCATAAGCTTTCTCTTCTTTCCGACGACATCGTCCGCAACATTTTCGACGAACCCTCTCTTCTTGCGTTTTCCGTTGCCGTTTTCCTGTTCGTCCTCTTTTTTGTCCTTCGCTGTGAGGATGCCGAGACGTTTGCAGCCGTCCCTGAAAACGGTGACGCCTTTGCAGCCGATCTGCCATGCATACATATAGAGATCGTATACCTCGTTCTCAGGGAAATCGTTCAGAAGGTTCACCGTAGAACTGATGGAGGCGTCTATGTGCATCTGCCACGTGCCCTGGAGATTGAGACGCTGTTTGTAATCCAGATTCTGAGCTGTCACGAAGAACTTGGGGAGGTTCCTCTCGTCGGTTATCTGGTGCTTGTCCATGTACTCCTTCACTACCGGAGTATAGACCTTGTAATATTCATCGTGGTCAGAGAGGGAAACGGTCCTCCTCTCGAAAGAATTGGCGAATATGGGTTCGATGCCTCCGGATATGCCAAGCATCGTGGACAATGTGCCGGTGGGCGCTACAGTGAGCAGCTGCGAGTTCCTGATGCCATATTTCTCCACAAGGTCTCTTGTCTCTTTGCAAGTGTTCTCCGCGAAGAACGGCGACTGCATGAGCAGGCCTATATCGCATTTAGGGAATTTTCCTCTCTCTTTTGCAAGGAGGGCGGATTCTTTTATTGCGGTATCGGCCATCATGAAACCGAGCATGTGACAGAAATCCATTGCTTCTTTCGTTCCATATTCCAACTCCAGTTCTATCAGCATGTCGGCGAGACCCATTATTCCGAGGCCTATCTGCCTCCAGTCCCTTACGGAATCCCTCTGCTCCTGCAGAGGGTGAAGCGGGAGGCCCTCGTCGAGGACATCATTGAGGCCTCTAACGCATATTCCGACGGCATGTCTGAAATCCTCCCCGTCAAACTCCCCATCTTTGACGAACGCGGCGAGGTTGATGCTTCCGAGAAGGCAGCTCCCCCCCGCGGGCAGAGGCTCTTCGGCGCAGGGGTTGGTCCCCGCATAATGATAATCTGGGAATTCGCTGAGAAGGTTCCATGATTCTATCCTGTCCCAATACAGACATCCGGGCTCTCCGTAGTCCCAGTTTGCGAAACATAGCTTTTTGAAGAATTCGTAAGCGTTGAGGTTCTTCTCCACAGCATCCTTTGTTTCTGGCCGGTGGAAGCTCTGCTTGAAATTCTTTTTATCCCTTACACACTCCATGAATTCATCCGTCACACGGATGGACATGTTCGCTTTGGTGACCCTGTCCACATCGGTCTTGACAAAAGCGAACTCTTCGAGGTCGGGATGCTCGCAGGAGATGGAGAGCATCAGCGCCCCCCTTCTTCCGTGCTGCCCTATTAGGCCGGTGACCATCGAGTACAGATCGGTGAAGGAAACGGCCCCGGACGTCTCGGACGCGGTGTTGTTGATCTTCGCGCCGCGGGGGGCGAGTTTGGACAGGTCTATTCCAACACCGCCGCCGTAGCTGAAGGTTCTCGCAAGTTTGCCGGCGCACTCAAATATGGATTCTATCGAATCCTCAGGAGGAGACACCACATAGCAGTTGGATAAAGTGATCTTCAGTCCGGTCTTATGGAGACCACGGTTGGCCAGTATCCTTCCGCCGAAGAGGAACTTTTTCTGCCTGATCATCTCTCTGACGTCTTTGTTCCCGTCGCTGACACGGTCCAGCCACTGGTCGAAGGTCTCCCCGTTGTAACAGTATTTTTTTTGCCAAATATCAATGCCCAATTGGTTATCTTCACCCAGCCATTCTTCAATTTCCATGCGTCATTCTCCCATCTTAGAAGAGGATGAATTTCACTTTAATTAAACCTCCCAAAGTTGGATAAACCACCCCGCATCTTTCTACCGATAAGGTATAAAAAAACAGGCCGAAAAGCCGCCTCACCGCGTTTTCTGAGAATGGTCGGAAGCCGGAAAGCATTTGAGGCAGTTTCGCAGGCGACATTATCTAAGTAAGTGCTGTGAATTTATATATAGAAAAAACGTTCCGCCGTTTGAAGCACCCGAGATCTTTGTCGATGCGGCCGCATTATCGGATATTTTCCTTTTTATCCCGTGATGTTGTAACGGCACTGCAGTGTCGCTTTCCGGCCAAAATGTGCCACAATGGTCCGGAAACGGTTTCAAATTGTTGGTTAACAAAGTATTTAATATAGCGGGTAATAGGGGGGAATAGCATCTTTGTTATGCTAACAGATGCATTTTGCTGCATTTCACTATGAGGGGAAAAGATGAGCAAGGAAGACATTCTTAAGACGGGAACGACGACCATCGGTATGAAGATAAAAGACGGCGTGATCCTCGCGTCCGATCAGAGAGCGACTATGGGAAACATCATCGCGCACAGCGATGTCCAGAAGGTATATCCTCTGGCAGACAACCTCGGGATGACGATCGCAGGTGTCGTGGGCGACGCTCAGCTCATGATAAGATTCATCGAGAGCGAGGTGTCGATATATTCCATGAAGAGGGGGTCGCCCATGTCGGTGAAGGCAGCAGCCACGCTTGTCGGCAACGTCATGCGCAACGGCTTCTACCTCGGACTGATAGTCGGCGGCCACGATTCAACCGGCAGCCATGTGTTCAGTGTCGACGCCGCCGGCGGATACATTGAGGATGACTTCATATCGATCGGCTCCGGCTCGACATTTGCAATGGGTTCCCTGGAAGCTTCATACAAAAAGAACATGACCAAAAAAGAGGCGATAGACGTGGCCATCACGGCGCTCAACTCCTCGAGGAAGAGGGACAGCGCGTCGGGGGACGGCATGCTGATATCCTATATCGGGCCGAAGGGCTACGAGGAGATAGCGCAGGACCAGATCAAGGCCCGCTGCGAGGAGCTCGGATTCACATACCCGAGCTGAGCCTCCGTCCAAACATTTTCTGACATTATTGATAGTAGGATTTCACATGAACCCAGATAGATTATTTGAAAGCCAAAGAGAAGAGGTAAGAAAACTGGTACCTCAGGAAATGAACGTATCGGCGATAGAGTTCGAAGGCTCGGTCATCATCATCTATACGCCCGAATACGATAAATTCTCTGGCAATGACGACATACCGAGAACGCTCGCCCAGAGCCTGAAGAGAAGAGTGGACATAAGGCCGGACCCGTCAGCTTTAGCTGACCCTGAAAAGGTAAGGGAGAAGATACTCTCCATGATACCCGAATCGGCAGAGGTGTTCGATATAAACTTCATCGAAGAGACGGGAGAGGCGATAATAGAAGCGATAAATCCCAATGAGGTGCTGGGAAGAGAAGGTCAGCTGCTTTCCGACATAAAAAAGGAGTCGGGGTGGAACATCAAGGTCATGAGGGCTCCGCCCATACCGTCTAAGACGGTATCGGATGTCAGGGGTTACATCAGAGTGAACATGGACGAAAGGCACAAGGTGCTGAAGTCCGTCGCAAGATCGCTCGTCAGGCCCACTTTGGAAGGAGAGCAGTGGGTAAGGATGACCACCATGGGAGGTTTCAGGCAGGTCGGAAGGTCCGCAACGCTTCTTACGACGAGAGAGAGCAGGATCCTCATCGACTGCGGGCTCGACCCGAACAGCGACGCCACCCCGTACTTTGCGATACCGGAGACCCAGCCCCTTAACAATATCGATGCGGTGGTGATCACTCACGCGCATCTCGACCACTGCGGCACGCTGCCCGCGCTTTTCAAATACGGTTACGAAGGGCCGGTGTACTGCACCCCTCCGACGAGGGACCTAATGGCCCTGCTCCAGCTGGACAACATCAAGCTGGGATATGG
The DNA here is from genome assembly GCA_009777615.1 of Candidatus Methanoplasma cognatum. NCBI lineage: Archaea > Methanobacteriati > Thermoplasmatota > Thermoplasmata > Methanomassiliicoccales > Methanomassiliicoccaceae > Candidatus Methanoplasma > Candidatus Methanoplasma cognatum. Next base: position 123,922 of record WRLM01000003.1, on the reverse strand, counting down.
CGAGGCGAAGAAACAGCACTACGAGGCGCAGCATGTCCGAAAGGAGATACTGCACACCATAACTCTGAAATATAACGAAACGACGGACATCTCGCCGGACGTCAGGCTTACTTTCCACAATGCCGGGCACATTCTGGGGTCCGCGATCGCGCACTTCCATGTGGGGGACGGTCTGCACAACGTCGCTTTCTCCGGAGACATAAAATACGAAAAGACCTGGCTGTTCAACCCCGCAAACAACAGATTCCCGAGACTGGAGTCATTGGTCATCGAATCCACATACGGCGGCCACAACGACATACAGCCGTCCAGGATGGATGCCTCAGAAGAGATGAAAGAGATCCTTCTGCACGCGGCAGAGCTGGGCGGAAAGGTCCTGATACCTGTGTTCGCCGTCGGAAGATCCCAGGAGGTCATGCTCGTGATCGAGGAGCTTATGCGCACTGGCAAGATACCCACCATGAACGTATACCTCGACGGGATGATATGGGAAGCCACCGCGATCCACACCGCATATCCAGAATATCTTAACAGTCAGCTCAGGACGCAGATATTCCAGCAGAACGAGAACCCGTTCCTGTCTCCCATATTCAAGAGGGTGGAGACCGCCGATATGAGAGAAGAGATATGTCACTCGCCGGATTCATGCATAGTCCTCGCGACGAGCGGAATGATGTCCGGCGGCCCTGTCTTGGAATACTTCAGAGAATGGGCGGACGACGCCAAGAACACGCTGCTGTTCGTAGGATACCAATCGGAGGGAAGTATCGGACGCACCATACAGAGGGGGCGTCAGGACATAGCGCTCAGTTACAAGGGGAAATCGATGACGATCAGCATAGATATGAACCGCGTGACTGTGGACGGGTTCTCCGGACACTCGGACCGCAAGCAGCTGATGAAGTACATCTCCTCGCTGGAGCCGAAACCCGATAGGATAATAATAGGTCACGGGGAAGACAGGAAGTGTACGGACCTCGCATCCTCAATATACAAAAAATTCAACATCGAGACCAAAGCACCGCTTAATCTTGAGACGATCAGGCTGAGGTGATCGGCTGAGGTCAGTGGTAGCTATCACCGGCGCATCCGGGATCGTATATGGTATACGTCTCCTTCAGGAACTCCCGGGTGAGAAGATCCTTGTGATGTCCAAGATAGCAAAGATGATAATTCCGAGAGAGACGGGCATGTCGGTCGAGCAGGTGGGGGCGCTGGCCGACAAGGTCTTCGATGACGGCGACCTCTTCGCATCCATATCGTCCGGTTCTTTTCACTATGACTGTATGTTCGTTGCGCCATGCAGCGAATCCTCCGTGGCGAAGTTCGCGTCGGGGATCTCGGACACCCTGATCTCCAGAGCGGTGGCTGTCTGCATCAAAGAAGGAAGGAAAGTCGTTCTTGTGGTAAGGGAGACGCCTAAAAGCGCCATAATGCTGGAGAACGAACTGAAACTGGCCAGGTGCGGCGTGGTGATCATGGACGCCAACCCAGGATTCTATTCGGGACCGGCCTCCGTTGAGGATATGGTCGACTTCGTAGTAGGAAAATGCTTGGACAGAGTGGGCATCGACCACAACCTGTACAAAAAATGGGAATGAGCTCACTCCAAATAGATGGCGGGTCTTCCCGGCACTGCGGCTTTCGATTTAAATTTGGGGTCGTAGATGCCCGTATCGTCGGAAGAGAACACCTCTACTTCCGCGCCGAGTTCGTCTTTCAGGAAATCTTTCGCCGAGACCAGGACAGAGTATTCGTCCGTCATTACCATCTCTGTCATCGTTCCGGAAGAGGACCTTGTCAGGTCGGTAACGGTCTTTTTAACAAACTCAGACACAGCCTTGCCGTTCTTTCGGAGGTCTTCGTTCTCCATACATTTTTTCGTGAGGGCGGGGATGTCCAAAGTGCCGTTGTCTTTCATCTCCAACCCTATCCTCATGATGTCCCTCTTCCATGATGGCGAGGTGTAAAGGAATATTTTCTCCGGATCCGTTTCGGTCACTTTCTTGATCTGAATGACATCCGACATCACGCCTCTGATGAACTCCTCACAGTATTCTGCGGAGCCGGATATGCCGCCTGTTTCGGGGAGCTGTGACGACGACACGAGGCCCTCGAACCCAGCCATGTTCCACATCTCCTCTGCAACATGCGGTGTGATAGGCGCCATAAGAGGTATCCAGATCCTCATGGCCTCCTTTATGGTGTTGTCGTTCTTCCCCCCTCTTCTTCCGTACCATTTAATATCGTTCAGCATTTCGAAGTAGACGGCGGTCGCCGTCTGCCTCAGGTCATACTTCTCCATCGCCTTCTTCACAGACAGCAAGTGGCCGTTGAACCTTGATATCAGCCACTCGTCGATCCCTTTCTTCTCATCGGTGCGGTCAGAGGAGAGAAGTTCTTCGATCGTGCCCATGACCCTGTCCAGCCTTTGGCAGTACGTCAATACGTTCTCCTCGTTCCATTCCACATCCACGAACATCGACGCCACATGCGCATAATACAGTCTGAGAGGGTCGACGCCGAATTGCTCCACTGCCCCGGAGATGGGCTGCGCTCCGCCTTTGGATTTTGAGATCTTGTTCTTCCTTCCTGTGATATACCAATTAACGATGATCCCTCCCGGCTGCATATCATCAGGAAGTATGGCGCGATGGTTGAAGAGGTACGCCGGGAAATGCACGGTCATGTGCTCCTTGCCGCCCAGATTTATGTCCAGCGGATACCAGTATATTATGTCCTCCCGTATATCATTCAGAATATCTTCGGGAACGCCCGTGCTTTCAGATACTTCAGCGGAAACTCCCCTGCCAAGCGCCACATGGTCGAAGAACTCCTCCGTCATGTTATCGGGGGATATCCTCCCGTCGTTAGCATACATCGAAATAATGTAATACAACGGATACAGGGTGGAGTCCGATATGGCCTCGATTATCCATTTCTCATCAAAGGGGAACCTTGTTCCGAGCCAGTTGCCTTGCCTTACGCAGGCGCGTTCCCTGAACCATCTCAGCGTGGCGTGTACGTTCTCGTTGAACTCCGGAGGGTACAGCTCCATGCTGCGGCAGTGCTCGCTTGTTCTTTCGGTGAGCTCTTCGTTGCCGTAATCGATGAACCACTGGTCGTCTACCCTTTTCACCCTGACCGGCATACCGCATCTGCAGACCACTTCCTCCGTGAGGTCGTGGAATATCTCCGCCTCGCCGGAATCGAGCATGGCCTGCTTCATCTTCTCTTTGGCCTCTTCCACCCTCATCCCCGAGTATGGCCCGCAGATATCTTTCATGCGGCCCATGTGGTAGCCGTCTTTGTAAACCTGCTTTTTGGCCTCATCGAGCCTCGGGTCTCCGGGCTGGGTTATGCCCATTTCCTTTATTGCGTCATGAGCGGGGAATTCCCCGTATCCTTCGATCGATATTATTGAGATCGGATCTACAGAATCGACGAGCGATCTGGGAAGGCCGTATTCCTCTGTAAGGGCAGGATCCTTCTTCAGGGCCTCCAGCGAGATCCAGTCATCCGGAGCATCCGAGGGGACGGATGTGACAAGTCCGCTTCCCACGTTGGGGTCCGAGAAAGACGCTGGGAAGACCGGTATCTCCCTGTGTATCATCGGCGCTTCGCACATCCAGCCTATCATGTCCCTTCCGGCGACGGGGGAAAGTATCGTTATGCCGTCTACCTGCAGACTAAGTTTTTCAGCCGCCTCTTTGGACACTATCCATGTCTCTTCTCCCTTCTTTATCCGTGTGTATTCTACATCCGGGTTAACCCAGAAGCACACCTGCCCGTATACCGTTTCGGGCCTGAGAGTAGCGGCGACCAAGTACTCATCTCCGCGCCTGAATTTCAAAAGAGTGTATTCCTGGACCTCCGCATTGCCGCCTTTGGATATGTCGGTCTCGGAGGCGTCGACCGCCACCGGCCCGTGGACCGGGCAGGTCGGAGAGTAGTACGGCTTTTGTATCAGCAGGCCGCAGTCGTTCAGCTTTCTGAACTGCCATTGCATGAACTTCCCGTAGTCCGGGTACAGCGTGCATGTGAACCGTCTCCAATCGGCAAGGAATCCGAACCTCTTCCAATATTCGTTCACATAAACTCCGTTAAAATAATCAATGACCTTTACCGGATCCTTCAGATCCTCCAGCTTCTCTTCCGGGCAGCCGTTCCTTATCAGATAATCAATGAAATCGGGATCGTTGCCCGAAACCTTTGAAGCGAGAGTTATCGCGCCGTTGCCGGTGGCATGCGTCCCCACGGGGAACAGGACATTGTATCCTGTCATACGTTTGTATCTCCCGATGGCGTCCGTATACGTGTACCCCCTGAGATGTCCTACGTGAAGGAACCCGGTGACTCCCGGATATGCGAAAATGATCATGAATTTCGGTCTGCCCACATCTCTTTCGGCACGGTCCAGTCCTTTCTCGGACCATTCCGCCTGCCACTTCCTTTCCATCTCACCATAATCAGACATCTGAGCCCTCGGCGGTTGTTTACGCTCTAATATGTCCCCTTATTAAAATAATATCTTATGGAATAGTGACAACGGTCAGCCGCATACGGGTTTCTTAACAACAGCCGCGTTAAAGCCTGCAAAATAGGAACATAATACATTTGTAGTACATCTTTAAATAGTTTGTAATACATGTAGTAATACTGCGAGCGCGGAGGGATGGGACTCTGCGAGCTTAAGGTGATGGAATGGGAGACAAGGAAATAACGATCTCGATCAGGATGGGAACTGAAGACATCCAGAAAATGGAGGACTTCATGGCTGAGAATAAGATCGACAGCCGCTCCAGTTTCATCAGGGACGCAATAGCCGGGCACATAAGCTCGCAAAGGCGTATTGGGTCCGGAAGCGGATTCTTCATCCGCTTTAATGAGGTACAGATGGAGACCTTAAGACTGATGGTGGAAGATGGGACCATTTTCAGCGAAGAGGAATACATCAGAAAATGCGTGACCGACAGGATCGTGTCGCCGGAATCCGAAGCGGATTCCGCCAACCGCTCCTTTAAGGCTGCGCAGATGTCCTCAAAAATGAAATGAAGAAGGGATGGGAAACACTCCGGCGGGGCGATGGGAAAGTGCTATGCACATCTTCGCCGGATAGAAACACTTTAAAAAAATGGGGATGCACAAATGGAAGCGAACACAAAGGAAACTGAAAGATCCATAACGATCGAGCCTCGTATAGCAGTGGTCGGTATCGGAGGTGCGGGATGCAACGTTGTAAGCGGTTTCTACAAAGCGCTTGCACCAGTGGACACCATTGCCATCAACACAGACAGAAAGGCCCTGGACGAAACAGCCGCAGATAAGAAAGTCTACATATGCAAAGCGGTCACAAAGGGCGAGGGCACCAAGGGCGACGCCAGACTCGGTAACAAATGCGCCAAGATCCACGAAGAGGAGATAGAGAAGGCGGTCATCGGGCACGATGCGGTCTTCATTATCGCCGGACTCGGGGGAGGCACCGGGACAGGCGCGGCGTCAGTGGTGGCGGAGATATGCAGCCGCAACAACATGATGACATTCACGATCGGTATCAACCCGTTCTTCTTCGAGACCGAAAAGGTATCGATCGCAAGAGAGGGGATAAGAACGATCAGGGCAACATGCCCGAACACATTCACCATAGAGAACGACAAGGTCCTCGATCTCATGCCGAACGCTACAATGAACGAAGCCATGCGCACAGTCAACAAAAGCATAATGGGCTTCGTCGGCGAAACATCGGCTACGCTGGCATCGAAGATAAAAGATGAAATAACCACAATCCAAAAGACAGTCTACTCCAAGAAGATGGATGTCGGCAACACACGGGAGCTCCCGTTGTTCTCAGGTGTCTAAACTCACTATCAAAAAATGGGGGATTCCCCCTCCCCCAAGTTCTTCCTCCGGGGGCATAAACTCACTATCAAAAAATGGGGGATTCCCCCTCCCCCAAGTTCTTCCTTCTTTGATTTATGACATCGCATCGTAACCCATATCGAATGCTTTTGAATTCAACTCTTTGGAGTTCTCAGGCACGACCTCCAATAAGACCTCCTTGAGAAGCTCTTTCTTCAATGGGAAGCCTTTCACCGCCGCGACCGCTCCGATCATCACGGCGTTAGCGGCGACCGCTTTTCCGGCGGCCACGGCGACCTTTGTAGCGTCCAATGTTTTTAGGTTATCTGTCCTGGACCTTACCGAATCCACCAGCTTCTGAATGTCTGGATATTCTTCGAAGCCGGCGGCGACCGCCGAGGGGTATGTCGGGTCAAGATTCATTAGTATGAACGTCTCCTTATTACCTAGGGAAAGATACCTGCAGGTCTCTACCGGCTCGAACCCCATGATCAGGTCCGCTCCGCCCGCCGATTCCAGGGGGCTGACGGTGTCGCCGCCGAAACGCAGTGTAGATATCACGCTCCCTCCCCTTTGGGCCATGCCGTGGATCTCGCTCATCGATACCTGGTGGCCGGCCCTCATGGCCGCAGTTCCAAGCACCATGGACGCCAAGAGCACTCCCTGTCCGCCTACGCCTACGATCTGCACTGTGTACTTCATTCTCTCACCTCTATCGCGCCTTTGGGGCAGACATTAGCGCACATCCCGCACCCGATACAGTTGGCGGGATCGGTCGTGACGACCTCTCCCTTCTTGATGAGAGCGGGACATGCGATCGTCTTTACGCAGATATGGCAGTGTATGCATTTGTTCTGGTTGACGCTGCATTCTTTGACGACGAGTGTCTTGTTCCTCTTCAGTTCCAGAGGGCAGGGGCACTTTGACACCACCACAGCAGTGCCGTCGAAGTCGAGAGCATCTTTCATTACCTTTTCTGCCGCCTTAACATCATACGGGTTGACTGTCCTGACGAACTTTATGCCCAGTCCTTTGACCAGCGTTTCCATGTCGATAGGCTCGGTGCATACGCCGCCGAAGTCCCTACCCGTCCCCGGGTTCGGCTGGTGTCCCGTCATCGCCGTTGTCCGGTTATCGAGGATGACCATCACTATCTTGTGGTTATTGAAGATCGAGGACGTCAGCGGCCCCACGCCGGAATGGAAAAAGGTGGAGTCTCCGATGAAAGCTATCGCTTTTTGATCTGTCGATTTGTCGAATCCCCCGGCGGCTCCGGCTCCGCCTCCCATACATATCAGGAAATCGGCGGCATGGAAAGGAGGCTGCAATCCGAGCGTATAACAGCCTATGTCGGTGCAGTATACCACATCCCTTTTCCCCACGGCCCTTTTCGCCGCCGCGAACATCCCTCTGTGTGGGCATGCGGCGCAGAGTGTCGCCGGGCGGTTAGGCAGCTTGATATCGGCCGGGGGAAGAGGTGTAGGCATATCCTTTACTTCAAGCAGGCCATTCAGTTTTTTCATGGTGTCCGGGGAGTACTCCCACTCCCTCGGAAGGTGCCCCGACCTCTTCCCGTATATCGGAACGCCGAGGCCGTTCTGAGCGCATATGCGGAGCACCTGGTCCTCCAGGAACGGATCAAGTTCCTCCACTACTATCACATGTTTCTTACCTCTGATGAAATCGGCGATCTTCTTCTCGGGGAGAGGGTTCGTGAATCCGATCTTCAGGATCGATGCCTTTGAGGTGAACTCTTTGACATAAGTGTAGCTCACGCCGGAAGTGATGACGCCTATCTCCCCTTCGCCCTCGATACGGTTCAGAGGCGAGACCTCGGACAGCTCCTGCGCTTTTTTGTTGAGCTCAAGCAGTCTCACCCTGTTCAGTTTGGCGAATGCGGGTATGTTCACGAATCTTTTATCGTCTTTGTTGAAGTGCCCCTTTGCAGGCGTCTCCATCTTAGGCCCGTATTCGACTATCGATCTGGCATGGTTAATCCTGGTGGTGGTCCTGTATATCACCGGAAGGGTCAGCTTCTCGGATATCTCGTAAGCGTACTTTATCATGTCCTTAGCTTCGGCGGCTGTGGACGGCTCTATCATCGGCAACAGGGAGATCGTCGCAAAGTAGCGGTTGTCCTGTTCATTCTGGGAGCTGTGCGCCGAGGGATCGTCCGCGGTCAGCACGAGCATCCCCCCCACCACCCCTGAGTATGCCAGTGTCATGAGGGGATCGGCGGCCACGTTCAGGCCGACGTGTTTCATGAAAGCGAAGGACCTTACTCCGGCGGAAGCGGCGGCGGCGGACACTTCCAACGCTATCTTCTCATTGGATGAGAACTCGAAATACATCCCTGCTTCCTCAGAGATCTCTTCCAGGATATTGCCGATCTCCGACGAGGGGGTACCGGGATATGTGGATGCGAATCTCACTCCCGCCTCAATAAGGCCTCTCACTATGGCTTCGTTGCCCAACAGAAGGCCTTTGCCGCTTTCTTCAAGAATGTTCATTAACGGGACACCTCTTTTTCCGGTATATCTATCTCCTGCTTAATTGGATTTCGTTCGGCGCTTTGTTATTCAAAAAGGAAAACGATAATAACGGAAAGCGTTGTCAGGTCTTCACAGGCAGGGGTAGCCAAGCTTGGAAAAGGCGCAGGACTTAGGATCCTGTTCTTAGTGATACAAGGGTTCAAATCCCTTCCCCTGCACCATATCATACTGGCTCACCTTTCTAAACGCTGTTGCGGAACAGCGCGGGTTTTTTCGTCTTCTGACTGCTGGAAATGTGCATCCTGACCTCGACATTTCATGCTCCGAATACTGACCGCCAGGTCATTTAACAGTTGCGTGCCCGGCATGGCTTACACTATCTGAAAGCACCGTTTTCCTTACTTTATGGCGGGTGTGCAAGAGCGTTTCTTACATACGTGTAGTCGGATATCTTTTTTCCATCATGATCGTACATAGCGTAGACAGAAAGAAATCCCTCTGTGATACCATCAACATCTCTAGCAGGGAGATCAGGTCTGAATTTTTTTTAAGTGCATTCTTCAACACTTTTTTCATAGGTTTAGATGCTCCGTCGAATACAGCAAAAATAAAGGAATACCGTCTTTGGCGGCTCGTTCACAGTCTCCTCTTTTCACATTTTATTCGATGTCTTTCATGAAGTCTTGAGAATTTTCTTCAGGACTTTGCGTGCGCTTATAATATTTGGCATCCAGCAGCTCTGAATTTTTGATAAACATTATTTTCTATGTGTTCATAAAATCTTTGAATAACATCTGATTTGTTATGTTTATTCCGTGAGCCCCCGTGTTTCAAACCTATCATCGAGCACTATAGGATATCTGTGTTCATATCTGCCGTGCTTCGCATGATGTTCGGACCCCAGTAGATCATTTATAAGATTTGCAGATAGAGACAGAATCATAGTTAAGGACGGCATTTTGCCATCGTCTATCTTACTTCTTATGCTTTTAAGAGTTTCAGCTACTGAATAATATTCATAATTTTCATACAACTCCAGGGATGCCCTTATTACACCTCTCATGAATGCGACTGGGTCGCCTGGGTTGAATTTTTCTAACAAGCATCAATGTAACCTAGTGCAGTAATCTAAACTTTTCTTAAAGAGAACTGTTTTGTTCGGGATTATATACATGGAACATAGTATAACATAATGATGAAACTGGACATAAAGCTTGAAACCAAAAAAGAGATCATCAGGGAATACAGACTTGATGAGATAATACATGATGATATTATCAAAGCTAATGTTGCTTTCACACTCCAGTATGTACACTTCAATCTTGATCTTTTGAAGACATATGCTTTACAGAAAAGCCTCAGGGCTATGACCTGTAAACAGCTGCTTATAAACACTTTTTCAGTATTGGAAGGAATAATGTTCGGTGCCGCTCTGACCTTCCAGATGCAATGCAATGAGATAGAGACGTGCAGGGATCCTTGTGAACTCTATTTAAGGAAAGATATGACAGATTTCATCCGGTTCGATGAAATAAGGTCATACCTCAGAAGAATCGGGGCACTGGATTTTTCTGAGCAAGGTAAGCACTTCATCGTAGCTGCAAAGGACCTACGTAACAACATCCACATCGGGAAAACACTTGAGGTCGAAAGCGAGAATATGGATTACAGCGTGGAGTTCATAGACGAATCTTTGAGTACCATAAGAGAGGTTTCAAACGCCTTGGCGAATTTCATCGAAAACCATGATGATGAAAATCAGCAGTACTGCTTGGCAGGACGGTTCCGGAGACAAACCAAACAACAAATGGGTTGAAAAACGCCTAGATGAGTCGAACCAAAAAGATATCGGGGACAAACATATGAGATTCAAATCGATAGAAATCAAAAATTTCCGCAATTTTGATAACATAAAAGTGGACATAGGCAATAAGAACGTTTTCTTCGGTATGAATGATATCGGAAAGACGAATTTTCTTTATGCCCTTCGTTGTCTTTTCGACAGAAACATGCGCAAGTTCGATTTAACGGAATCTGATTTTCACAAAAGGAATATCGAGACAAAAATAGAGATTACTGCCTGCATCGACATTAAGGATGCCGATTCCCCCGATACAGAAAAGCTGAGAGCGAAAATGAAAGATGCCATATGCAGCTCTGACGCCGAGGTATTCATCAGATTTACCGCTTCGTACAACAATCAAATGAACTGTGCTGAAATTTCTATGCAGTGGGGCGGCGATGCCGAGAAGTTAAAGGATATACGCTCAAATAACAACGGATACTTTGACATTGACAGCGTGTTCAACGTAATTTACATCAATTCTTATATCGACCTCCAAGATCTGTTTAAGAAAAACATACGCACACTAATCAAAAACAAAGAAAGCGAAGAAGAAAAGGACAGCTTGACAGAAAACAACATAAAGACAAAAGTCAAGGAAATCAATCAAGAGATCTCGAAACTATCCGGAATTCAAGAATTTCAGAACAAACTTACGCCGTCATACCGTAAAATGAGAGATGAGGATGTCTCGATCGGAATAAAGTCCACTTTTGCCATCAACCATCTTTACTCTGACATCGTTCCTTTCATTCAACAAGATAACGATGATAATGAATATCCGACCGCAGGGGAAGGCCGCAAGAAGCTTCTGGCATATTCGATATACAATCTTTTGTCTGAAGAAACTGCCGAAAAGAAAATAAATCTGTTTTTAATTGAAGAACCTGAAACGCACATACACAGATCAATGCAATCCGCATTATCGCATTTCCTTTTCAACAGCGAAGCAAACGACAACAAACTAAACTATCTGTTTATCTCCACTCACTCACCGTTTATACTTAGCGAAATGGATGATTTGCATCTGATCCGTCTGTATAACCCGAACAAAATAACCGCCTCAAGCGAATCATATGTTGTTCCCGATGTCTGGAAAACCGCAAAAAAGAAACTCAACCGTGCGTTGTCCGAATCAATATTTGCGGATTCGGTGTTGCTGGTAGAAGGTGAGTCCGAGTGTGTATTATTCGAACGAGTGCTAACTGAGATTGATCCGTATTATGAATCAAAAGGCGTGCATGTATTAAGCGTGGAAGGAGTAGGATTCGAAAAATACATTGACGTTTTGTCTGCGCTGAACATTCGATATTTTATAAAAACCGACAATGACATTACAAAAATACAAAACAGTGATCCCGCCCTATACAGACAATCAGGATTCGAAAGAATCAACCATCTTGTGAAATATATCGGCGGCTCTTCTGCATCAGAATCTTTGAACGCGAGATCGGATTTATCAGTCGGTGAGAGCAAACCTCCGCAAGCAAGAACTTATTACGATAACGAAAAAACCGCTCTCGATTCAATTCGCGTAAAATATGCGCTGTTTTTATCTCATTGTAATCTGGAAGAAGATCTACTGGAATGCTTAGGAGAAGAACGTTTCTGCGAATTATTGAAAAAAGGCACCGCAGAAGAGGCCATTAAACTTCTGAAGTCTTCAAAACAGCAGAATATGGTCGAATTAGCAAGCAAATTGTCTGATGATGATTGTATGAAAATTTATAAACACTATAATTTCGCTTCTTTAAGGGCGGTACGCAATGAAACCAATTGATGCGGAATTATCGCTTCAGCAATTAGATATTGTTACCAATACTTCAGGGAATATAGTTGTAAGCGCCAGTGCCGGTACGGGAAAGACACGAACCATGATTGCCAAAATAATGCAAGATTTGTCAGAAAACAGAACACATAAAGTGATTGCGGCCATTACTTTTACAAGAAAAGCCACACAGGAAATTCGCGACAGGCTCACGTTCGACTCATCACAATGCTTCATCGGAACAAATAATAATTTCGCTACTGATGAAGTTATAAAACCATTTATGAAAGATGTCTATGGCGAAAGTTTTGACATTGAGATGGATACAGACTATGCCAATAAAAATCGTGAACTAAAAGATTTCGATGAAGGCGTGAAAAGCATAGAAGAATACCACACAATATATTCATATAAAAACGTCAAGAAAAACTTCGTTTTCGATTTAGCATTGGATATTCTGAAAAAATCAGTTGCTTGCCGCCTTTATTTACAAGCAAAGTACTGCGCCATTTATATAGACGAATATCAGGATTGTGATATTGATATGCACAATTTCCTCATGCATATCTCCGATGATCTGAAGATTAAGACATTCATAGTGGGCGATGATAAACAGTCTATATTTCAATGGAAGGGAGCCTACCCCGAAGTGTTCAAATCCATTTTTGTAAAAGAAAATTTCACGCATAAAAAATTAACAATGAATCATCGATCAGATAAGCAGATTCAAGATTATTCAAACCTTATATTCGAGGAGACACACCCGCTTGTTGTCAATCCGCAAAACTGTGGAAACATAATATGGATCAAGGCGACCTACGACAACTGGGCAGGCAAAGTTATTTCTTTACTGGATTCCGAGAAGACTTCGGCATTACTTAGGCATACGAATACTAACGCAAAGACAGGTGCGGATCTATTAACAAAAGAAGGTTTAGAACATATTTTCATACCAAAAATTCCGATAGAAAATATTACAACAAATACGGCATGGATCTACTATGCCATTGCAAGCTTTGTATTATTGGACACATATTCTGCATACAACTTCTTAAACGATATCCCTGTGGAAAGCGATGCGTTCAGAGTTAAAGAAATTAAAAAAATCCTCAATGATATAAAACAAAACGCTGAGAGTGCGAATCAGAACGCGTTCAACCAATCAGTAAATATGCTTTCTGGTTATCTTGGTTATACAACTCCTAAAGAACATATTGATGAACTATATAAAACCGTCACGGACAAAAAATTTGCGGTTGCACTGAACCCCGAAAGGCCCAGGCACTGCGCACTCACTATACACACATCAAAAGGATTGGAGTTTGAACAGGTTATCATTTTTATTGAAGACTTTGCTCACAACAGGGAACTGAAAGAAGAACACAGTAAAAATCACTATGTCGCTTGCACTCGCGCCGAGTCAAAGCTAATTATTGTCGATACAAATATAGCTGGTGCCCGCACTGCACAGAACAGGCTTTTAGAAATGTTTTATAAGGCTGGCATAGATCCAGATAAACTGATTTCAATGCAATAATCTTAATTCAGAAACGAGAGTACTTTGTCTGCACGCTCCGAAACAGATTTCTTTATCTCTTTGCCCCAGAATCCTGGCCTCGACAGCAGTGCAGTTGAATAAGGGGGTCCCAGCAATGGGGCCTCCTTATTCGATTAAAAAATCATCGAGTTGACGAATCCACGATTGGGTAAAAACAAGATCATAATGAGTAATTACGATAGGGCCTACAGCATTTTCTGGTTTTGCCAGTCGGAAAATTGCAACGAAACCCCCTCTCCTGCACCTATGCATACCGACTCGCCCGTCAGATCCTGAATAGATCCTCAAGGCTGACCAGCGTCAGCCTGTCTTCTTTCTCCGCCTCTTTTTTTAACCCCGCCGTGAATCCTGATCTTGAGAATATGTAATAGTGGATATCGCGGTCCGCGAACAGGGCCGCCTTCCCCCTCAGTTCTTTGTAGATATCCACGCCGGTTTCCCTGTTCTGCCATTTGCATTCGCCGATGATGATGTCGTTCTCCGTAGTGGATGTTGCGACGATATCTATCTCCGTCTCTTTCTTCGTTACCGGGTTGCCGCCCCACCATTTACCAATCCTGTCGAACGGGAACGGCGCCTTGTTTACGCGGCCGAGGCGCAGCAGGTATTGTTTACAGATATCTTCGAAGGCGGGCCCCATGAAGTCCGGTATGAACGGCTCCACTTTCGTTGTGTATATGTCTCCGAATTCACACTCTATTAGTGTCACTGCCTTAGGTACGAAACGATACCAGAACCTATACATGCTGTCCTTCACAGTATATATGCCGTTCCTGTCGTTCCGGGCGAGCGTTGACACTTCTCTGCTAAGTATTCCGAGATCGATGAGATTCTTAATGTAGGTGGCGACCTTGCTGTCTTTTTCGCCCACTTTTCCGGCAATGACGCTCAATTTTGTCGCGCCGTTCGCGATTGCCGCGATTATGGCATTATAAACTGCCGGCTCACGCAGTTCCTGCTTAAGCAGGTTGTGCGGCTCCTCATAAAGGAATCCGTCCTTGGTAAAGAATGCTCGGGCAATGCCCGCCTTAACTGTTTTTGCTTCGGATATGACGTTAAGGTACTTCGGAATACCGTTAGTCACGGCATATCCGAGGAGTTTATCTTCCAAACTGGCATCGCAGAAGAATTCCGCACCGTCATAGTAGTCAAGCGGCTTTATGCGGTACTGCGCCGTTCTCCGCCCGTACAGGGGACTCTGATAGCCGAGCACCTGATATTCCATGAATGACATGGACGAGCCGCAGAGGATGAGCATCATTTCTGTCTTCAGAAGAACAAGGTCTATGTATCTCTGAAGCTGAGAGGATATCGGCGGATATGCCTTTGCCAAGTATGGGTATTCGTCAATGAAGATTATCAGCTTCTCACTTTTGGCCTGACCAACGATAAAATCAAATGCGGTTTCCCAGGAACGGAAAGTTCCCAGAAAGGACATCTCCGGATATGCGGAGAACACGCTTTGCGAAAAGTTCTCTAGATTTACTAAATTAGTATCTTCTGTGGCGGTGAACCTTATCGCTTTTTTATCCCCCCGAGTTATGAATTCGTTAATGAGACTTGTTTTCCCGACCCGGCGCCTTCCGTACACGACGGCGAAGGTGAACTCGTCGCGTTTATACAGCTCTTCAAGCGATTTTAATTCGTGTATTCTGCCCCCGTCGAAGAATCTTTCCATACTGGCCACCACTCCTTATTCATGATTTACTCAATCACGATTGACTTAATTGTAAATGAATTATTTATTGTTTATGTTTTTCTATGTGAAAGCATATTCGAAAAAAGACGCGCGGCAGAGGTAAAGGAGTTAGTTCGCAAAATTACCCCGTTAAATGTGTCCTCTCTGAAGTGTGCCGCGACTTATCAAAGCCGAAAGAAAGATAAACGAACAAGGGGCCTTTGAGGTGTACCGCATCAGGTATGCCGATATGGCCGCTTTGTTGTCAGAAAGTGATGAAATGAGAAGGAAGGACAGAGAAATAAAGGACAGGGAGGAGTTGGAGAAGATCCTACTCCTTTGCAAGACATGTCATGTGGCCATGGTGGACGGCAGTCTGCCTTATGTGGTGCCGTTAAGCTTCGGCTACAGGTTCGTGAACGATAACGTATTGGAATTGTTCTTCCACAGCGCATATGAAGGAAGGAAGATCGAGATTCTCAAAAAGAACAACATGGTCTGCTTCGAAATGTCGAACGAAGGGGAGCCTCTTTTTGCGGATGCACCTTGCAATTCCGGTTATTATTTCTCAAGCATCATCGGGAACGGGAGGGTGGCCTTCATTGAGAATGCGGAAGAAAAATGTGAAGCACTGTCCTTTATGTTCAGGCATCAGTCGGGTAAGGATGCGGTCTTCACTGCGGAACAGGCCGAGACCGTCTGCGTATACAAGATAGTCTCGGCTGATTTCACAGGAAAGAAGAAACCGAGGCCGGGCACGTAAGCTTTCGGCTTCGTATCGCCCCTCACCACCATATTATATGAGCGGGCAACGGTGACCTTTCACCCGATCGCCACATCTAATGTGTAACATTCGATGGCATTATTCAAGCGGTCCGTTCTGTATCTCTTTGTAAACAAAACATGGCTTAAGATGATCGTTTACCATGCCGACAGACTGCATGAACGAATAAATGATAGTCGAACCTACGAATTTGAATCCCATTTTCTTCAGATCCTTGCTTATCTTGTCAGATATGGGCGTGGTTAACGGCATATCCTCAAATTTTTCCCAATGGCCGACAATAGGCTTGTTGTCAACATAAGCCCATATGAACTTGTCAAAACTCCCGTGCTTGGCGATAATCTCGAGGAACAGCTTGGCGTTGATCACTGCGGCGTTGATCTTCGAACGGTTTCTGATAATGCCCGCATTCGTCATAAGTTCTGCAATTTTCGCATCGCCGTATAGAGCGACCTTATAAGGGTCAAACCCGTCGAAGGCTTCTCTGTATGCCTCTCTCTTTTTCAATACAGTTTCCCATGAAAGCCCCGCCTGCGCACCTTCTAAGATCAGCATTTCAAACAGTTTATTGTCGTCATGCACGGGCCGCCCCCATTCTTTGTCGTGATAATCCGCATACTGCGGCGTGTTTCCGAAACATCTGAATCTTTCGCTCATTTTTATTCTCCTTTTGAAAAGTCATATCCCGTCCGAAACCTGTAGATCGCTTTAAGCCGTTCGAGTATTTCAAAGACAACGGTACACACATCTGCGTGTTCGATAACGCCGTACAAACTTGACAGCCTACCGGGGCGGTCTGTGTATGGGAACCCGGCGCAGACATCGGGCTTGCAGTCAAGGTTTTGTTCTTTGAGCCTTTCCGCTTTAGCTTTTATTTCGTTCGGCTCGATCATTTTCCGGCCTCTCTATGAAATCCGATATCAGCGGGAACAGTTTATCCGAATGTACTACGTAGCTGGCATGATCCTCTTTCGGGACGACTATCAGGCGGCTGTCCCGTATCCTGCCGGCGACATGTTCGGCATGAGAGACGGGGACAATATCCTTTTCCGCCACGGTGATCAGGACGGGCACGTCTATTCTTTCCAGTTCCTTATCTGTTATGTTGGGTTCTTCCAGCATAAGTTTCAGCAAAGGATCCCTTTTGAAAAGGTTCTGCAGACGTATCATCAGGCGGAAAGACGTCTTAAGGTCCCGGGGAGTAAGGTTCACGCCGCTGGCGATGAGACCGGACAGCATCCCCGGATATTTTGCCGCAAGCATCAGCCCGACGATCCCTCCGTCGCTGAACCCGTAAAGGATCGGCCTCACTATATCGAGTTCCCGAATGAACGCGGCGACATCCTCCTCCATATCCGAATAGTGGAATGAATCAACTTTTTCACTTTGCCCGTGCCCGCGTGTGTCGACCAGGAACACTTTGCGGTCCTTTTTCAGTTTTTCCGTAAGGCGGTCGAATATCCTGTGGTCTTCGCCGTTGCCGTGCAGCAGTATTACTGGCGGGCCGTCACCCTCTGTTTCGTAATATATCGTGACGCCGTTGGCAAGGGCCTTCATGCGCCCTTCTATTGTTCTTAGGTTCATATTCTTTGCGCGGGGCCGCCGAACCAAGGGCCTTGTCGCGACGGGGCCCATTCAATGACAGCACATAGAAATTTTTATCACAATAAGGATAAAATATCCTAATATGGTTAAATATCATGTAGACATTTTTTGCCTGGACGTGGTTGTTTGAATACCAAAATCATAGCAGTAATAATCATAGCAGTCCTTGTTGTAGCAGGGGTCGGAGTGTACTTCTTCCTCCAAGACAAAGACAAAGAGATCAATATCATTGCCGGAGTCAACACAGAAGGTTCCGGCATTTATATTGATAAAAAGTATAATGTAGGCGATATGTTCGACGCCAGCAGCCAACCGATACCGTCGGGCTGGGAAGGGAAGGTGTTCGGAACGCCCGGAATATCAACGATACAGCATGTACAGCTTCTCACGATCGTAGAAGGCATGGGCATGAGCTTCGCGGCGTATACCGTGGGGGGAAATAATTCTGCCCCTAATACTGTGTATTTCATCTCAAACATATCCAACGCAGGGCTGGCCCTCGGAAACGATGTCATCGACGGAGGTTCGCTGTGGCAGCCCCAGTATCAGAAGATAGTAGACGACGGAACAACAAGGTTTAAAGAACTGGCGCTTACCAACGACCTGTTCCCAGGACACGCTTGCTGTGTCATTGCCGGGTTCCACGGATACACCTCTACTCATGAGAATGAGACCGTCAGGTTCTTGGCCGCATATGTCAAGGCCGTCAATTGGGTAAACGGTGCGCTCAACAACAAAACGAGCGAGGACTATGCTCGGCTGGTCAGCATTGCGAAGGATGTAGCTGGTCCGAATTTCACAGAGGATGAGATAAAAGAAGCTATGGAGACCGTTACGTACACCTATGGCGAGAACAGCGGCACGCCCCTCGCATATCTGAAAAACGAGATTCCATCCTTAGCAGAGAACTTGGTCGAACTGGGCGCCACAAACAAAACACTCAAGAACCTTGGGTTTGAAAACGGCGATGAGTTCGCAGACAAGTTCATAGATGAAAGCTTCCTCGGAAAAGCGCTTCAGTTATTGGCAAGCGGAGAGACCTTTGAGGGATCCGCGAGCCTGAAAGTGGCCGTCATTGCCGGAGACATACACCAGATAGCAGTCCATGTGGCAAAGGAACTCGGGTTCTTTGAAGACTACGGGCTCAATGTCTCGTTCTCTCCCGCAACGAACGGGCCGGGGGTCGCGACAGCCATACAGAACGGCGAGGCATCGTTCGGTCTGCTGGGAGCGCCGCCCATTACGATAACTGTTATAAACGGAGAACTCGTGAAGGCTTAATGCGATGAGTCAGATCTTAGGAATAAAATACGACGAGAATAACAAGTATCATAGGTTCGCAAGGACCGTACTGATAGCTGTTATCTCGTTGTCCATTTTCATTTTTACATGGTGGGCGATCTCAGTAATCACAAAAAGCACCGCCATCCCAACCCCTTTGGAAACTTGGAATGCTTTGGTCGATCTGTATCTGAACGGTGACAGGATGACCAAAATAAGTTTAGGAGGATACATATCGTCCAGTTTGTCCACTTTCATCAAGGGATTCCTTCTGGCGTTTGCTGTGGCGGTGCCATTGGGGCTGATCCTCGGCTACTCCAAGGTCCTGAGGGATTTTGCAAGCCCCGTCATCGAGATACTCAGGCCGATAGCCCCCATAGCATGGGCTCCGATATTCATGCTTTCGTTAGGTTATTCGATCGGGCCCGTTTTAGTGGTGTTTGTCGGTATCTTCTTCCCGCTTTTGACAAACGTCATCTTCGGGGTGAGAAAAATAGATCCCAACTGGATAGATGCATCCAAGACGCTGGGCGCATCGCAGATACAAGTATTCTACAAAGTGATGATGCCTTCCGCCGTCCCGTATGTCATGAACGGCGTCAAGGTCGGGCTGGGGATCGGGTGGATGTGTATCGTCGCGGCGGAGTTATACGCTACGCCTCTCGGAGGCATAGGATTCTATCTTGCCGAGCAAGCGGCAGCGGGATACTGGCCGGGCGCCTACGCCGCGCTGGTGATAATCGCGGTATTGGGGCTGCTGACGATAGGCGTAGCGGATTATATCCACAGGTTGCTGTCAAAGAGGATGGGGATAGAAGTATGAATGACGAACAAGGAACGGAACAAACACCGCAGGAATACGCAGCACCTCCGGATACCCATATTGTTATCAGCGGCCTGAGGAAGGTTTTCAAAAGGGATGAAGTGGAAACAGTCGCCCTGGAGGACTTTTCTCTCGATATCAAAAAAGGAGAGCTGATAACCCTTGTCGGACCGTCGGGATGCGGCAAGACCACGATCCTCAGGCTTATAGCCGGCCTCATACAGCCCACATCGGGAGAGATACGGATAAGCGGAAGGCCGTGTACCGCCCCCGGAGCGGACAGAGGGATGGTGTTCCAGGACTTTGCGCTGTTCCCCTGGAGGTCGGTGAGGAAGAATGTGGAGTTCGGTCTTGAAGTAGCCGGTGTTCCTAAAGAAGAGCGAAGAGAGAGGGCGGAGAAGTACATCAAACTCGCAGGCCTGGAGAAGTTCATCGACGCCCGTGTCCACGAACTTTCCGGAGGTATGAAACAGCGCGTGGGCATCGCCAGAGCGCTGGTGGGACATCCTGATGTGATCCTCATGGACGAACCGTTCGGCGCTTTGGATGCCCAGACCAGGAACATTATGCAGGTGCAGCTCCTTAATATCCTTGAAAAGACAGACCAAACGATAATTTTTGTCACTCATTCTGTCGATGAGGCGGTGTTCCTCTCCGACAGGATAGTGGTGCTTACGAAACGTCCCGCGAGCATAAAGGAGATCATAGACATCCCCTGGCCGCGCCCCAGGGACCGCGCATGTCTGGAATTCACCGCCCTCCGGAAAAAGATACTGACCGAGCTGGAAAAAGAGAACGTTATGAACGATTAAAAAAGAGGGGTCGCCCCCTCTATGATAGTTTCAGCTGTCGAGTTTCAGAAGGTCGTACTTATACACTTTTTCCGGACATGAGAACTGGCATCTGTAACACGCAGTTCCCAGGCAGTTCTTTGTTTTAACAACGATCTGCTTGTCATCGGTGACGGTAAGAGCCCTCTCCGGACACTCTTTCTCACACTTCTTGCATCCGGTACATCCCGGCATGTGCGCCTTCAGCTCGGTGCCTATGTCATGGATTATGCGGAGGCCGCCGGCACCCAGATCCGGTATGTCACGGGCCACCATGCGGAAGACCTCAGGCACACCTTTGACCTTAGGCAGAGGCTGTATGTCCATCATCTCGTTGTATGTGTTGTACATATCCATGCTCATCCCCTCATCCCAGTATGCGAGTTCCATAACATAGATCTGCTCGAATATCGGGTCGGACGCGAACATCACGTGGTTCGCCCTGATGCCGTCCGCTATCCCCTGAAGCTCGTCAAGGAGCTCCGGGTTCCTGAGGATGTCCGTAGCCATCGCGAGGGACGTGTTGCCGTACTGGTATATCTTGTTGCAGGACGGGGGCAGGAGGCCCACCTCCCTGGCCTTGACGGCATCCACATACGTTCCCGATGCGCCCGCCATATACATGGTCTGCATCTCGTCGAACTTTATCCCGGCTTTCTCAAGGAGCGTGAAGTGTCCCGCCCTCATGGCGCCGATGGCCTTGCAAGCCTCAGAGATGTCGTGCGAGTCGATGTATACTCCGTCCTGGAAGACCATTTTCTCGCCGTCGGTGGTGAGCTTTCCTCTTTTCCAGAGGCCGCCTCCCAAAGCCGCTGCGACAGCGGCGACGACGCCGGTCCCGGTGATACCTTTCGCCTTGCCGTGCATCGGCCCCTCGGAGGTGACCATGTTCAGGTTGAAGTCGACCATGTCCCCCGGCTGCGGCATTATGTTCTCATCAAGCACGAGGCATCTCCACTGGGTGTCATATTCCAGATCGCTGATGGCCCCAGGGCCGGCAAGCATACCGTATTTTATGGACTGTCCTTCCATCGCAGGTCCGGCGGCGGCGGAACCTGTGTATATGTCATCGCCGACCTTCAGTGCCATCTCCGCATTCGTTCCGTAGTCTGTGACGAGACAGTTATCCTTCTGCTCCAGGAATCCGCTCTTGTACATCATGGCAAGCGCGTCCGCGCCGATCTCGTGTCTGATAGAGGGCGGAACGCACAGCTCGCAGCCGTCGGGCACGTCAAGGCCCACATCCACGGCGGAGAACACTCCGGCGTTCCTGTCGAGGACCTTGATGCCTCTCGCTTTGTGGGCGTTCTCTCCCGCAAAAGCAAGGTCCTCCACGCCTATGCCCTGGAACAGCGAAAGCTGTATGGGGTTCCCGCAGATTGAGACTCTTTCGACCTTCTTCAGGTCGACGTCGAGGGTCTTTATCACTTTGTTGACAGTGTCCATGACGATCCTGTGTGCGATATCCGTTCCTATGTTGATGCAGAATGTCAGGTGGTCCATTATGTTGGCACCCGGCAGCGGGTGGCATTCCGTTACAGACGTGGATAGTATCTTCCCGTCGGAAAGGTCCACGCTGTGCGCCCTGGTTCCGCTGGTACCCATGTCCAGCGATATACCGTATCTCATTTTTTCCTCCTCCTTATTTTATCCCAGAAAGAGCCTTTTTCGGCCCTTTCGGCCTCTTCCTTTCTGCGGTCCTCACATGCTTCGCAGTGGCAGACCTCATCCTTCTCATCATGGTGATGATGATCGTGATGTTCATGACCATGATCATGGTGATGACCGTGATCGTGGCCGTGTTCGTGATGATGGTGCTCATGATCGCAGCTTTGCCCCTCCAGGTGGTAGTCCAGACCGGTATCCTCAAGGGCATCCATCATTGCGTGTTCCAATTCATGGGGGTCCACGTCAAGTACGGCGGACATGAAGTTGAAGTTGACCTCTTTCTGGGGGGGCAGCGTGCCGTGCTGTTCGACCCCGTTGCCCACATCCGTCAGGTTGAAAGTTATCCCCCTTCCTTCTGAGTTGTAGACGGCGGCCTTTATGTGCCCAAGCAGGGAGCCGGACTCTTTCTCCACCCATTTACCTGTGGCAAGCAGCGCGTTGGACATGCGGGCAGCGGCATCCGCGTTGAAACCGTGTATGTGTCCTTTCAGGCCGACGGCGACGCCGCCCGCTTCCTCGATCGACGTCCTTTCCGTATCCGCTTTCTCGTCCTCACACTCGCGGCAGTGGCAGTCCTTGTCGTGTTTATGTTCGCTCATTGCATCATCTCGTAGACCTTGTCCATATTCTCCCCCGTTTTGGTGGACACAGGGATCATCGGCTTATCCGGATACTCACCCTTCAGCCATTTGATGGCCGATTCCATCTTCTCAGGCGTGGCGAGGTCGCTTTTGTTGATCAGGATGAAGTCCGCGGCGAACATCTGTCTTTTGAAGAATTCCTCCTTTTTCTTGATCAGATCGTCGAACCTTTGTATGTCTGCTATTCCGATGATGTACATTTCGTCGGGATTGATCATTGAAATATGGACCAGATCCTTTACTTTATGAGGCAGCGCTAGCCCCGTGGGCTCTATTATTATTATGTCAGGGTCAATATCTCTTTTTATGTTTTTTAGGGCGGTCTGCAGCGTGCCGGAAAGGGAACAGCATATGCATCCGTCCGGCAGCTCTATGGCGTCGTAGCCCTCCGCTTTCAGAGTGGCGCCGTCGACTCCGATCTCGCCGGATTCGTTCACTAATATGGCTACTTTAGCGCCCTTCTTACTGTACATTGAAGCTAGCTTCATCAAAAGCGTCGTTTTCCCGCTTCCGAGGAATCCGCCTAAAATGTAAACATACATATGATTAAGGGGAACAGTCAGGATGATATATTAGTCTTTCAATGGAATTTTTGAACGTCCCTATTTCGGCGCGCGGTGTATCTTTAAAATACAAGTTGGAGCATATATCCATTATGTCGTGCGGTGTCCCCAGGATCGTAATTGCAGGCACCCACAGCGGAGCTGGGAAATCAACTATAACCATGGGGTTGCTGATGGCTCTGAAGAAAAGAGGGCTGAACCCTCAATCCTTCAAGACCGGCCCGGATTATCTTGACCCCATGCACCACACAATGGTCCTCGGTAAAGAATGCAGGAACCTGGACACCTGGATGTTCAAAGACGAGGCCGAAAGACTTTTCGTAAAAGGTTCGGAAGGGTCGGGAATATCTGTAATAGAGGGGGTCATGGGGCTGTACGACGGCATAGACGGCACAAGCGAAGAAGGCTCGACCGCCCATCTGTCAAAGATAGTCAAGGCCCCCGTCATCCTCGTGATCGACGCAAAGTCAATGGCCAGAAGCGCCGGCGCGATAGCTCTCGGCTTCAAAGAATATGATGCGGACGTAAATTTAGCGGGAGTGATCTTCAACAGAGTGGGAAGCGAGAAACACCTGAGGATATTGGAACGTTCGCTCAAAGACATACCCTGCCTCGGAGGAGTGCTCAGGGATGAATGCATGGCATTGGAAAGCAGACATCTCGGTCTTATCCCCGCCGCGGAGAACTATGACCGCGGTAAGTATGAAAAAATAATGGAGCATGTGGAAAGCTGCGTGGACATCGACAGACTTGTGGAGATAGCGGGAACCGCCCCCTCCTTCACAAGAAAATATGATCCTCCCTCCAAGAAAAAGAGCAAGGTGCGCATAGGTGTGGCGAAGGACCGCGCCTTTAACTTCTATTATATTCATAATATAGAAGCTATGATCGAGGCCGGCGCCGAGATAGTGCCCTTCTCTCCTATCGACGGCGACCTCCCCGACGTCAGCGGCCTGTACTTCGGCGGAGGCTACCCGGAGATATTCTCCGAAAAGTTAGAAAAGAACGAGAAGGTGAGGTCAGCCGTGAAAAAGGCATCAGAGGACGGCATGCCGATATACGCTGAGTGCGGCGGTCTGATGTACCTCTCCAAGCACATATGCCTAACGGAAGGCGGAAGACATGAGATGTGCGGGGTTCTGGAAGCGGAATCCAAAATGAACGACAGAAGAAGATCGCTGGGGTATGTGGAAATGACCTCCAATGCCGACACTATCCTATGTGAAAAGGGGTGGACCGTCAGAGGGCATGAGTTCCACTATTCGGCCATCTCTCCTGCCGGGCACAGGGAATATGCATTCGACCTTACAAGGGGGAACGGGATCGAGGATGGCAAAGACGGTATGATGGCAGGAAACACCATCGCAGGGTATACGCACATCCATTTCGCATCCAACCCGAAAATCCCGGGGAGATTTGTTGACAGCTGTTACGATTACTTCAGAAGATGAGATCATAATTACGTTTCGACCTTGGCCGGATGTCAACTTTACCTCAAAAAAACAAACATTTTTTACGAAATACGTAGAACAATATAGCTTTCTCAAGGCGCGACATATCTACTTTTTTCGTTCACAGTATATAAGCATTGTGTTACCATTTATATCGAATGGATATAACATCCATCCTTGATACAGGTTATATAGTGTTCGACTTATTCTACCATTAGTGTCGGTCGAGAAATCGGCTAACACATAAACAAGGAGGAAAAACTTATGGTTAGTCACAAAGGAGTAGACTATGCAAAGATCCTCACAAGGTATGACATCAAAGCACAGAACGAGGCTTCCCCGGAAGCTATCGCCGCCAAGATGCTGCCTAAGGATCCGGTGCTTAAAAAGGTCGCAGAGACCGTTGTTTGGATGAAATTCAAGGACGTAGGCCCTGCCACCACTGAGGCGCTGAAAACAAAAGACCCGCTCGTCATCATAAACGACGGACTTGTAATCGGAATGGAAGTTGTTGCAAAGCTGTATGCAGACCACATCTACTATCTCCCCGAGATCATGATGGCCGCAAAGACCATGGAGATCGGAATCGCAATCGCCGAGAAACAGATCAAAGGCGGAAGGGAGACGAAAGGACTGGTTGTCATGCATGTTGCAGAGGGAGACCCCCACGACATCGGAAAGAACATCGCCAAGGTCATGCTGACCTCGTCCGGATACTCAGTTATCGACATGGGCAAGGACGTCGATGTGAAAGACGTGGTCGCAGAGGTAATCAAATCCAAACCCATGATGGTTACTGGAACGGCACTCATGACGACGACGATGACAGCGTTCCCCAGGGCTGCTGAGCAGCTCGTCGCGAAGGGAATAAACCTGCCCTTCATGTCCGCAGGCGGCGCAGTGAACAGAGACTTCTCCGAGTCATTCGACCTCGGAATATACTCTGAGAAAGCCCCGCAGACCCCGCCGATAGCCGACAAAGTCAAAGCCGGCTACGACTGGAGAAAGATCAGGGCAAACTGGGACGACATCGTTGGAGGTGTGTAAACATGGCAGCAACAAGATTCACAAAAATGGCATACTCGAGTGCTGATGAGGTTGTATTCGGAACCGCGAAATCCCCCGTATCCTACGGATGCGGAATAAAAGTGGGCGCCGGAAGGGTAATACCCGAGCTCAACTACGGACCGAGGCCCGGATCTGAGAAAGACCCGGCAAGACTGAAGAAAGAGTACGTTGACTACATCTCGAAAGACGCACTGAACAGAGCCATCACGCTCGGATTCCCGGACCTGCAGCTCGAGACAGAGTGGATTTCCCAGATGGGTAACCCCAAATTCGCGGCCCCCGTTGTCGAGGGACAGCGCGAGATCACCAGGAAGTTCAACGAGGAGTACGGCATCTGCACTGCAGTAAGGCAGACCCTGCCTGACCAGCGTGAGGCAGAGGAAGGACTCCGCCCCGGCGCGAAGGGAAAACACCTCTACCCTGAGGCACTCTTCGGATGCTGCGACGTTGCTTGCGAGAACGGAGCCGACCTCATCTCATGCGAGACGATGGGCGGAAAAGAGCTCGCTGACCACGCAGTCACGACCGGAGACGCAGTAGCGTTCCTTTATGGTGTAGGATACCTCGGCTCCATCGACATGGAGTTCGTATGGTCTGAGTTCGTCAACACCGCGAAGAAGAACAAAGTGGTTTGCGGCGGAGACACCAACTGTTCCGGTGCGAACACATCGATGTTCATGGCCGGCGGCATGCTCGACCAGGATGTCCAGAAGACCTTCTCGACCGTAACAAGGGCAATATCGGCGGCCAGGACAATGGTTGCAATGGAGTGCGGCGCATCCGGACCCGACAAGGACTGCGGATACGAGGGACCCATAATAAAGACCATCACCGGAAGGCCTGCAGCCCAAGAGGGAAAGAACTGCCAGTGCGCACACGCTGACCTGCAGGGCAACCTGATGGCTCAGATCTGCGACGTTTGGTCGAACGAGTCCGTTGAGTACCACCCCGAATTCGGTGGATCGTCAGTCCAGTGCTGGCTCGGATCACTCGGCTACGAAGTGGCCCTGATGAACTGCGCTATCGCAACCGGAAACGAGAAGACCCTGAGGGACCTGTACATGATCACCGACCGCACAAGAGGCCCCGAGGGCTACATGCTCGCCTTCGACAACGCCTACAAGGTCGGAGAGGCAATTGCGAAAGAGGGTAACAACATCTACCTCCGCGCAAAGGCAGCAGGACTTACCGCAGCCAAGCTCGTAAAGGCCGGATTCGAGAGCAAAGAACTTCCGCTCACCGTAAAGCAGAAAGAGACCATCGACGTCATCATAAAAGACTTCGAGGCACTCCCCGCTGAGGAAGCCAAGTTCTTCGAGTACTGCGACAAGAAGTACGCCGACGTTCCGAACTACACCAAGAAGAACTACGGCCTCTAAGCCTGCGGTTACTCTTGATGAGTTTAAACTTTTTCCAAATTCCCTTTTTTTATTATATTCTCTGCATTACCTGCGGGTATCCTTCGATCTGCTGTACAATAGGAGATACGGCTTCTGCGCTTTCCCGCAAAGACGCCGCCGTTCTTATTCGTAACCGAGCCCGCGTTTTGTGAAGGGACAGCTTGATATGCACAGCCCGCAGACGGTCTCGTCGATACCCAGCGTCGCCCTTGCGCGGGCATGTCCGGCGGAATAGCAGGCACGGGCATTAAAGAACTCATCTCTGTCTGTGCCGGTCATCCACGATCCGCCCAGGACAGCTTTCCCGGGGCATGCGTCGGCACAGCATGCGCAGTCCGTACCGCAGCGGGACTTCGTTACAGGCGTTCCGCATTCAAGCTCGGCGCTCGTCAGTACGACACCCAGCCGCAATGCCGAACCGACCTCCTCCGTGACGAACAATGCGCATTTACCGATCCAGCCGATCCCCGCCAGTGTACCTACTGTCTTGTGGGGCAGGTTCGTGCGGTGATCTTCGTCCGCCACGACTGTTGAGGAGACCCGGATACAGGCTTTGTATCCCCTTCCGATCAAAAGATCCGCGATCATGGCGGCAAGTTCCGGCAGGCGTTTATTTATGGATCTCAGCTCCGCATGGTATCTTTGCGGCGACCCGCCCTTATTTTCAGACATGGCCTCTTTTGTATATGATAAAGCGAACACGATCCCAAAATCAAAATTTTGACGCACTTCCTTTGACAGACACCGCAGGTCGGCGAAACCAATTATGTTCACCCCCTCGCGCTTCGATAAAATGGTGATCTCGTTGTTCAGACTCATTGTTTCCGCCGCCGGATACTGCTCCAAGATGTGCCGCCTGGTTTCTTTGTTTTCAGTATATGATTCAGACATAAATCCTTGCTTACCGCAAACAGTTGATTTGTTCTGTTTATCCGGGTTTCTGCAACATGTCAAAAAAGAAAGGGCGGGAGCCCCTTTTAACAAAACTAAAAACCGTTTGATTCAAGCCAGTATATCCGTGCTGTTCTTCGTATCAGAGAACGCTCTCAGCAGCAGTATGCACACAAGAGACGCTATGCTTGTTATCGCACACGCTATGAAGACCAGAGTGTAGTCGCCGTCTGAAACAAGCGTTTTTGACAACACCTGAGCTACCAGCGCCGACGCACCGAAACCAAGCATTACAAGACCATAGTTGCTACCCATGTTCTTTGTGCCGAAGTTATCGGATGTCACCGTGGCGTATATCCCGGCCGCACCGCCGAAACCAAAAGCGATCAGACCCATGCACGCAACGTACAGGAGATTCTCAGCAAATATCACAAGCGTGACGCCGGCTAAGGTAAGCGCGAATATCAGGAGCAAGCCGGACATCCTTCCTATGTTGTCGGATATCCAGGTGATCGCTATCCTTCCTGACGCGCTGCATACTCCCACTATCATAACTGTCATGACCGCAAGGTCGCCGAGGCCTCTTTCGGTTCCGAGGTCTTTGAACAGCGGGTTCAGTACAAAGAACGCGGACAGGATAAAGAAGAGGGAGAGAGTTATCAGGTAGAATGATCTGGTTTTCAGCATTTCTTTTGTAGTGTATTGCTTCTGGCTGCAGGCGGAAGGCGCTTTCGGTATGACGTAACCATCCGGAGGGTTCCCGATCAAAAGTGACGCGGGGACACAGATAAGCAGGAAAGCGGCACCAAATACAAGGAATGTGGAGGACACGCCTAAGCTTGGCAGGAGGACCTTATCGGCCAAAGGTCCGAATATCACTAAAGAGAACCCGAACGCTCCGACCATCAGGCCGGTAGCGAAGCCGCGTCTGTCGAAGAACCACTTCTGTATAGGGGATACCGTACAGGTGTAGACAGTGCCCACCCCGAACCCGCCTATTATTCCGTATGTCAGGTAGATCAGATATGAGTGGTCCGAGTTCACCAGTGACGATGCTAGTATCCCTGAAGACATTATCAGGCTTCCGATCACGGCCATCTTTTTAGGCCCTATCTTATCCATTATGCGTCCGCCGATAAGAATGCCGGCTACGAATGCCACAAGCATGAACGTTGCGGTCAGAGCCGATGCGTTCCTGTCGCCGCCGAACAGGAGTTCCGCAACTGGCGCGTTGTATATGCTCCACATGTAAAGCGTTCCGGCACAGAATTGTATCGCTATACCGGCGAGTAGTACTATGTATCTTTTTTTGTTGATTTCAATATGACCTTTATCTTCCATGAGCCTTTCCGAAAAGACACATGGGCAAATAATATATGAATATTTGTACATTAATGCACAATAATATACATTAATGAAAAAATTAAAGAAGGCTTTTCAGCCTTTTGGAATAGTGTTTGTTATATCGGCGGTCTCTGCAAGCTCTGCCGTGGCTATCCTGTCGGCCTTTGCGATCCTGTCTCTGATCTCCGATTCTTTCGGTATGGGGCCGAGGATGTCATCCACGTCACCGAACACCTTTTCCATGTCCTTCATCGTGGATACGGGCCTATCCGGCACGTTCACCGCACTGCCTACGTATTCAGATATACCTTCCATGAGCCTTGTGACCTCCATGGGGAAGAATATCTTGGACGACTCGCCTTGGCCGACGACCTTCAGCGTTTCCATGGAAAGCACTGAAAGTGCCTTGGAATCCAGCGCGGCTGCACCTACGGACATTATCCTCAGTTTTTGAGCCTCTCCCTGGCTTTCGAGTATCAAAGCAACCTTCTTGCCTTCCGCTTCAAGCACCATGGACTGCTGCAGGCCTTCGGCCTCCAGTATCCTTGACTTCTTCTTGCCTTCAGCTTCCAGAATGGCGGCCCTCTTGAGACCATCGGCCTGAAGGATGGCCGCACGTCTTCTCCTCTCGGCGGACGTCTGCTCCTCCATTGAGTCCTTGACCTTTCTTGCCGGGTCTACCTCTCTTATCTCCACGCTCTCTACCTTAACTCCCCACTTGTCGGTGTTCTCGTCGAGTATGTCCCTGAGCTGCGTGTTGATCTTTTCTCTGTTAGAAAGGATCTCATCCAGCTCCATCTCTCCGACGATCGACCTCAGCGTGGTCTGCGCGAGATTCATTGTAGCGAACCTGTAATCCACAATCTCAAAAAACGCATTGCGGGGATCCGTGACTTTGATATAGACGATGGCATCAACGCCCACCGGGGAGTTGTCTTTGGTAATGACCTCCTGCCTCGGAACGTCCAACACTTGGGTACGCAGATCGATCTTCACTACAACGTTGATCAAAGGAGTAACGAAGTTCAATCCCTGATTGAGGATCCTTATGAACTTCCCGAGCCTCATGTACACTCCCTGCTCATACGGCTGAACGATCTTCACTCCGCTCATCATTATGGCAATGAGGGCTGCGGCAATAACTATAACCAATCCATAGAACCAATCTTCCATTATTATCACCAATGGGATATAGAGAGAAGAATATAAAAAATAAGTTATCGGCTCAGAGGTCTTTTTGCCTGACTTTCACATGAACGCCTTCCGCGGCGTACACAACGACCTCTGCCCCGGTTTTGATCACGTTGTCAGACGTCGCACTCCAGCTGTCGGAACCTATCCTGACCTTGCCTTTGAGGTTTCCCGGCTTTACGTCGGTCATCACCACTCCTTCCCGCCCTATCAGAGAATCGACGACGGTCGTGGTAGGAGGTTCGGGCCTGGCCAGCATCTGGTATAATTTTATGGTGCCCACCGTTACCACTACTGTGACGATGATGACCGATGCAACGAGGAGATACCATGTGTCGAAGAAACCGCCGACGAAGTAGCCCAGTACGCCCACCACGACAAGGACCGCTCCAGGTACAACTGCAAAGAATCCCGGCGTCAGAGCCTCTATTATCAGCAGAATCAGGCCGGCTATCATAAGGATTATTGCTATCGTTGTTGCATCCATACGGAGGGGTATGTATTATAAGGCTATAAAAATTGTTGAAAAATTTTAGCTCTGCTTGGCTTACGGGCCGTCGGCGTACTGCATGTACTTGATATTATGTCACCGAACCGCCGAGGCCGCCGCCTCCTTACATCCTGCTCAGAAGCAGTTTGGCGAGGGGTTCGTTGTTCCGCTCGACAGCAAGATCCAAAGCCGTTTTCCTTGAGTTGTTCACGGCGTTCGGGTCCGCGCCGAACTCAAGGAGCATGTCGCAGAAGGTACGCGCAGCCGATTTGTCAAAGTAGCGCGAGGCATAATGCAGCGCAGTGTCGCCGTTCTTATCGGCCGCGGATACGTCGGCTCCTCTCTCAAGAAGATACGTCTGTATGTTCTCCATGATCTTGAAATCCCTGGAGCTTGCGTGCATCAATGCGGTCTCGCCGAATCTGTTGGCTTTGTTCACGTCGAAATCATGCTTCAGCACTTCGTTAAGGACCTCGCGTTTCATGTTGTAGCCCCTGAACTCAACGCCCATAGGAGCTTTGCAGGCCAGTATCAGCACGGTGTTCCCCTCGTCATCCGCTGATCGGTCAAGGTCATGCCCGGCGCCGATAACGGCTTTGAGTATATTGGAAACGCATTTCTCCTTGTAAACGCTGTCATTAAGCGATGACGCAAGGTCGGGATGAGGCAGATAGTACAGCGCCGTCCGGCCCTTCCCGTCCTTGTACACGGGGTCGGCCCCGCATGAGAGCAACGCGTCGACCGCTTTATCTTTGAGAAAAGCGATAGCTATCGCCAAAGGAGTACACCCTCCGAACTGGTCCTCTCTCCCGTCTTTCAGACCATTAAGGTCTGCACCCGCCGCCGCTATGGCTCTGATCGCTTCCTCGTCGCCCTTCTGGGCGGCCTGGTGCAGAGTCATGCCGCCGGCCGCTATGGCCGAATCGTCGCCGTCATCAGACAATGTGCCGGATAGATAAGCCGCGATCTTTTTAGCGTCGCTTTGGACGGCGACATCCAGCGCCGATATGCCGTAGTTGTTCTTATGGTCTTTATCCACGCCGCCGTCCGCGAAGGCCTTGACCGTGCGGAAATAGTCTTCCACAAGCCGCACTGCATTGTCGTATTCCCTCTGCGCCCTATCGGGGTCGGTGAACTCACTGCTTCTCAGATGATCATATATCTTCTCGTCGGACGCGCCGGACTCTTTCATACGCTTTGTCGTCTCCTCGCATTCTTTCAAAACACGATCGAGCCTTTTCTTCTCCGAATCTATCCTGCCTATGGCGCTTCTTACGTACTGGCAGGCGAGGTGCAGGCCCGTGTTTCCGTTCCTGTCTGATAAGTTGAGCTTGACACCACGTTCCGCCAGTTTTTCGACCATCTCGGCGATCCCTCTGCGCGCCGCAAAGTGATAGCATGTCATTCCCTCGTTCTCATCCCTTTTCAGGGCGCTGACCTTATTGTCAAGCAGGAATGCCGTCGTCTCCGCGACCGCACCGGGCGGTATGTCTTCGAAGCGCCCTTCTTTGCGTATGGCGAGACGATGGAGCAATGTGTATCCGTAGTTCTCGGTCACCATGGGGGACACCCCCGCGTCGAACAGCAGCTTCAGCGCTTTGGCGTGTGCGCAGTCCGACGCAAAGAAGGCAAGCGCATTCATTCTGGCCTCGTTGCCTCTGACCTCCTCGATCGCCTGGACATATGCCGGCAATGCCGCATCATATCCTTTGTCTCGGTATATCCTCTGGATGCTGTATTGGTCCACCTTCTCACACTCCGGTCCGCCAGAGGTGCTTGTCTCCTGACATGAAATGACATCGGGTCTGCACCTCACCGTTCAATATGTTCGTGCTAAAGCTCATATTATCTTCTCTGCGAATGGTAAGATGTCGAGAACAATATCTTTACTTTTCCTTTGTTACAAAGTGAGAGTAAGAGTGGACAGGGCGAGATTCGAACTCGCGGCCTCTACCTTGCGAAGGTAGCAATCTACCGGGCTGATTTACCTGCCCATATGGGTACATGCTCATTGTCGCAATAGATATAAATCTTTCACACAGGACAGAGGAGCAATGAAGGGAACGAAAGCCTCCTGCGTATGCCCGCTAAACCGTCAGGGCGGCAGGACGTTCAGTACCCGAGGTCGCTGAGTACCTGTGCCGCACTGATGACAGCACCTCTGCACACAGTCCCGAAAAGATCCTCATCAATGGCTTTAGCTCTTCCCTCGGGTGTGAAAATATCACATCCCAGAAGGCCGCGGCAGGTTACTTCGCCGTGCTTTTCTCTGAATCTCTCAATGAACTCTTCCGTTCTCAGGTTGCATGTGTCCTTCGAGTTACCGTATTTTAAGCCTATGACCATTATCGCTCCGGAGACCGCTCCGCAGATCTCGGCGCATCTGGATCCGCTGTTCAATCCGCACGCGATCTTGAAGGCGGTTTCCTTATCCATCCCGTATCTCTCACAAAAAGCACCCAATATCGCCTGGGAGCAGTACATCCCGTTTCCAAAGAGCTCGGATGCTTTCTCGACGTTATCGCTCATTCCCGTTACCTCCTGACATTATGCTGCCCGCCTGCGTTCACAAAATGTTCCCTCCGAACAGATCTCAGGCGTCATTAAAGACACCGCATCCGTGTCTTATAAAATCTTTCAATGAATGATTTGGCAAGCCGTCTGCGGGCCTCTGCATCTTTCATTGCAGTGTTATGTCAGATCCCGAACCGAACGCCCGCATCAATCGTCGATATTCTCGTCTTTCACATATTGTATGCCCCAGCCCATGGCCG
This sequence comes from Candidatus Methanoplasma cognatum, assembly GCA_009777615.1. NCBI lineage: Archaea > Methanobacteriati > Thermoplasmatota > Thermoplasmata > Methanomassiliicoccales > Methanomassiliicoccaceae > Candidatus Methanoplasma > Candidatus Methanoplasma cognatum. The sequence continues at coordinate 89,920 of WRLM01000003.1, read as the reverse complement.
CCGCCAAGGGTATGAACATAAGATATGCCCAGCTGGGATTCAGGGTGTATGTCAATGCAAATATCGCTACGCCGACGGCGGCGCCGATGATAGCGCCGTATTTCATGTTGGTTTTCTTTCTCTCTGATACCATGTTCACACCTTCCTGCCGAGCAGTTCTTCCGCCGCTGAGACCATTTTGTCCACGATCTCCTTCGCGTCGCCCGTGTAGTTAGCCGGATCCATCGCCGAAGCGATCTCTTCTTCCGAGACCACTTCCCTGACGTCCGCCCTTTCCAGAAGAGCCTCCTTTAGGCTGACGCCCCCTTCGACGGCGGCCACTGACGCCTCCCTTACCATCTCGTGCGCATCCTGCCTGCCGACGCCCTTCGTTGTAAGCATCATCATCACCGGTTCGGCCATGATGAGACCTTTGGATGATTCGATGTTCTCCAGCATCTTATCGGCGTGCACCTCCAGTCCTGAGAAGATCTTGTTCATCTTCAGGAGCATCTCGTCCAGAAGTATGAACGTGTGAGGTATAGTGAATCTCTCCGCGGCCGAGTTCGAAAGATCTCTTTCGTGCCAAAGCACCTGGTTCTCAAAAGTGGGTATGACGAACCCTCTGACGATCCTTGCCAGCCCGGTGACGTTCTCCGAGCCTATAGGATTCCTCTTTTGAGCCATTGTCGAGCTTCCTACCTGCTTCTCCGCGTCGAACGGCTCCGATGCCTCCCCTATCTCGGACCTCTGAAGGTTCCTAACTTCTGTGCTGTACCTTTCGAGAGAGGTCGCTATGTTTGCTAAAAGACAGATAAGTTCGGTATATCTGTCGCGGCCTACCACCTGCGTCGCAGCCGGTTCGTATGTAAGACAAAGGTCCCGCATCACAAGTATCTGGATCGTATTGAAGTTCTTGCCGAAGGCTGCGCCGGTGCCCACGGCTCCGGCCATCTTGCCGGCGCAGGCGCGGGGCGCGATCTCGAAGAGTCTCTCCTTGTGCCTGATCATCTCTGCGATGTATCCCGCTATCTTGAAGCCGAAGGTGATGGGGATCGCGAACTGCGCGTGCGTTCTTCCGATCTCCAGCGTATCCCTCTCTTTTTTAGCTATCCTCGCAAACGTATACAGCAGTTCGTCCATGTCGTCCTGGATGATCTCCAGCGCATCCTTTATCTGAAGGGCGGAGGCAGTATCGACAATGTCGTTTGATGTCGCGCCGAGATGCACATATTTCCCCGCGTCACCTTTACATTGTTCGGTCATCGCTCTGATCAACGCCATGACATCATGGCCGGTCTCACTTTCGATCTCTTTGATACGGCCTATATTGACGACGTCCAGCGATGCGACCCTTGCGATCTCATCTGCCTCGTCTTTACCGATGGTTCCCATTGCCGCATGCGCTTTTGCGAGAGCTGCTTCGACTTTCATCTGATATAAGATGCGGCCTTCTTCGGAGAAGACGCCTCTCATCTCGATGCGACCGTACCTGTAATCAAGGGGACAAATAGAGCCATCCATTTGATATCGGATGTCGGATTGAATAACATTATATTATATTTTTTACTGCATATCACAATCGATCCGGTCCGCAAAGGCCTTCGGATTCTGGATTAAGGCGGGGGAACAGATATCATGGAATTTATGAAACTGCGGACAGCCTACAATGGCGCCGAATACGGCAGAGAAACACTGGAGAACATTCTTGATATGATCAGGAATATGCCGGATAAAAAAGCGCTTTTCGACGGCGGCAACACATTATTGCATCTGGCTTCCGAAATGTTACATCTTTCCGCTGTGCAGTACCTCCTGGAAAGCGGATGCGACCCGAACATCAACAATAGTTCTGAAAAGACTCCTCTGATGCTCGTCGCCGGGCAAAAACAACTTTTGCTCACACGCCCCGCCGAGACCGCATATAAGATAACCATGGCGCTGCTGGATGCGGGAGCGAACGCGGCTGTAAAAGACAAAAACGGCGATCTCTCTTATCTGGTCGCGGCGAAAGCAGGTAACGGCGAGTTCATCAAAGCGCTTTTCGACAAAGGCATACGCATCTCGAGAGCCGACGAGCGAGGGAATAATGGCATACATCTGCTCATCGAATCCTTATACAGTCACATTAACAATCACAGGCTCGCCGTCGAAAGATACAAAAAAAGCGAATCCGCGGGCGCATCGCCGGAGACGCTTGAACATTACAAACATCTGGTGGACGAATACGGCAAAAAAATGGATTTTTACCTAAATGAGGCATTCGTCGGCGTAAAAGCACTCTTCGACTCAGGCGTGGACCCCGATGACAAAAATAGCATGGGTGAGACCGCCCACGTTTTGGCGGAACGGCGCGGTGCGAAAAAGATCGGCGCCCTTCTGAAGGGAAACTTGAGCGACGGGGGGCCGAACGAGGAACTCTTTGCGAAAGCGGGGGGACTTACGATGGTCAGGGCCGCATCGGGAGGCGATCACGAAGCGATACGCGCGCTGGTCGGGCTCGGGGCCGACGTCAATGCATTAGAGGATCTGTATGGTTACGGAGAAAGATCGCCGCTCGCAGAGGCTTGCAGGAACTGCGACCCCGGAACGGCGCGGCTTCTGCTGGAACTTGGGGCAGACCCCGGCCTGAAGACAGGCGAGGGGCGAACCGCCATAACCTGGCTCAGAGGAGGGAAGGATCCTTACAGCTTCAGTGAAAGTCATCCCTCCATGATAATAGACTTTATGGTCGCTTCCGGAATGGACATCAACGCGTCCGTAGATGATCTGTCTAACACCCTGCTTACATGGGCCCTCCGCGACAGCAGCGACATGGAGACCTTCTCAACACGCGAGACCCTTCGCTGGTACGTTATAAAATCTGCGATCGGTCACAACGCCGACGTGAACAAGTCGAATATCCTGGGACAAACCCCCGTCATGCTCGCATGCGCCGGAAATCCCAGTCACGGTATGCGTATGGCAGATGATATCCAGATTCTGCTGCTTGAGAAGGGCGCACATGCCGCCGCCAAAGATAAAGACGGAAATACGCCGCTTATTTATGCGGCGGGCAACTCTAACGCAAAAGCCGCAAAAGAAATGGCGGAGAATCTTTTTGATTTCGGCGACCCGCAGGCCGGCGCTGTAAACAACGCAGGCAAGTCCGCGCTGGATATCGCAGCGGAAAAGAACAATGACATGCTTGTAAAACTGTTGCTCAGCAGAATGTGACAGCGGCCAGATCTATTTGTCGACGGATGCTTCGCCGGCTTCGGTCTTTCAGGGTGGTTGATGCCCCTTAGAAATCTTTATAAATAATACCCTTATATAACGATTCGAAGTGGGCCATACTTTTGCTTATGGCTAAGTCGAACGAATGAGTGATGATTTATGGATGAATTTGAGGAGGAAATACAACAGGTTGATTCTCAGGAAGCACAGGAGTCAGCGTCACAGAACGCTGACGCTCTTGAAGAACAGGCAGCAGTGATCGAAACGTCTGCAGCGGAGACCGCGGAAATAACACCTGAAGAAGCAGTAGCTGAGGAATCGGCGGAGATCGTGGAAGCAGCGGAGACTGTAGAAGCGGAAGCTGAAGAAGCAGCAGTGGTTGTTGAAGCAGCGCCCGAAGAGATGGTAGCTGAAGAAACGGTGGCTGTAGAAACAGAGACTGAAGAAGCAACGGAAGTTGTGGAAGCAGCAGTGGCAGTTGAAGCAGCGCCCGAAGAGATGGTAGCTGAAGAAACGGTGGCTGTAGAAACAGAGACTGAAGAAACAGCAGTGGCAGTTGAAGCAGCACCTGAAAATGCGGTAGCTGAAGAAACAGCAAAAGTAGCAGACGTAGAGACAGAGACCGAAGCGGCCCCCGACGGAGGAGACGCGCCCCAGGAAGAGAGGCAGGTGTCTGCGGACGAACTCGCGAGCCTTGAACAAAAACGCAGCATTCTTAATAACGACGCCGAAAGGCACAGGCGCCTCCGGGACGAACTGAATAACCAGACCAAGGAATGGAAAGCGAAGAGGGACGCCCTGAACGTCAGGGTCCGCGAGCTTGTAGATGAGGCTGGAAAATGCAGGGAGGACAGGGACTCTTTCAACCAGAAAGTGAGAGAGACCAAGGTCATCAGGGATGAGAAGAACCAGAGAGTAACCGCTCTGAAAGAACAGATCGCCCAGTTGAGACCCGAGAGGCCGAGCGAGGATAAGAATGAGGTCAATGTGAAACAACTCAAGAAGCAGCTTAAAGACCTGGAGTATAGACAACAGACGGAATCCCTCGGCAAAGATAAAGAGAACGAGATCGTCAAACAGATATCTGTCATCGCAAAACAAATAGACGAAAGAGAGAAGAACCTTGAGCAGAACGGAGAGATCAAAGAGGTCATACTGCAGCTCAAGGAAGCAAAAGTGCAGGCGGAGACCGCCCACCGTCAGGTGTCAGAGCACGCCGAGGCCGCTCAGTCCTCGCACGACAAGATGCTGAAGCTTTACGAAGAGGCGGATACGCTGAGAAAAGAAGCGGATGCGGCTCAGGCAAAGTTCATCGAGTGCAAACAGGCTGCCGATGAGGAGCACAAGAAGCACATCGAGCAGATCAAATCCGTCCACGAAATGGATAAGGATGTCGCCGGAATAAGGAACAAAAAGACCGCTGCAAAGAAGAAGAGAGTGGACTCCGAATACAAGAAGGAGGCAAAGGACATCTTCGAGCGTTTCAAAGCGGGAGAGAAGCTCAGCACAGAGAACCTGATGGCTCTTCAGAAATCCGGTTACCTTTAAACAAAAACCCCTGCTTAGCAGGGTTCCCAAACATTTTATCAATTTTTCCTGCGTTAAAAGCGACATCTCGCTTCGTTGAAACGAAACATATCAAAGAGACGAGAGGTCACTTTTAACGAAATCGTTTGAAAGGTCACTTTTTGGCGGGTTCCCATTTGCAGCGCACAGGGGAGAGTATTGCGCCTTCCGCTTTGAGTTCTTTGAAGGCCTTGTCGACTTCTTTTCTGTCTATGCCGAGCTCCTTCTCCACTTCACCCGCACTCATAGGTTTTCCGCTCTTTCTCATTACATTCAAGACATCATCCTTGACCGCTATATTATCACCGGAATGAAATACAGGTGTGCGTTATTAAAACGATTGCCGTTCAACCTTCCGAAATGCATCAGTGACGGGAACCAAGCTTACAGATACGGCATTGGCTCTTCCCACTCCGCCGGGTTGTTTATTCGCTTATTCCGGACGGGGCGGAGAAGAATATATAAATATTCTATCTATAACAGATAAAAGAGCCGTTTTTTGCCGGTTAGATTTAGAAACACTTATATAGCTTCCTTGCCAATCCGTACAATCGGGGAAAAAGGTCAGTTCTGTAGAGTGCATCCCATCCCTTCTGACTGGCTGGCCTGTTCCCGCACTTACCACATTCTAAATATAATTGAAGCAATAGCGTGTGTATCTCATGGTTCTGGATGGATTGGGAAAATCTCTTAGGGATGTGATCGCGCGCATAGGAAGTTCTTCCGTTATCGACGAGGAACTCATCAGAGAGATATCAAAAGAGCTTCAGCGCGCTCTGCTGCAAGCGGATGTCAATGTCCAACTGGTTCTGGAGATCACTAACCGGATCCAGGAGCGCGCTTTGAACGAGAAGCCTCCTGCAGGGAAGAGCACAAAGGACCACATCATCCAAATAATCTACAAAGAGATGGTATCCCTTCTCGACAACGGCGAAGGTCTGCCCCTGAAGCCGCAGACCATCATGATGGTGGGTCTCTACGGCCAAGGAAAGACCACTACCACCGGAAAACTCGCCCTGTATCTTTCTAAGAAAGGATTCAGCGTGGGGCTCATAGGCGCCGATGTCTACAGGCCAGGCGCTTTGGACCAGCTCCAGCAGCTGGGAGAGAAGGTCAATGTGGAGGTCTACGGCGAACCCGGGAACACCAACGCGGCGGAGATCGTGAAGAACGGGAAGGCGAAGTTCTCTGACAAGAAGATAGTGATCATCGACACCTCCGGGCGGCATGCACTGGAGGACGACCTCATTAAAGAACTGAAAGACATCGCAGAGGTATCGAAACCCGATGAGAGGGTATTGGTCCTGGATTCACAGGTGGGGCAGCAGGCGGGGCCGCAGGCGGACGCTTTCCACAAGGCGGTCGGCGTGACCGGGGTCATCCTGACGAAAATGGACGGCACCGCAAAGGGCGGCGGCGCTTTATCCGCCGTTGCAAAGACCGAAGCAAGAATAATATTCATCGGTACCGGGGAGCATATACGCGACCTCGAACCATTCAATGCCGACAGATTCATATCTAGGCTGTTGGGAATGGGTGACCTCGCTTCTTTGGTGAGAATGGCAAAGGACGAGATAGGCGACGATGAGGTGATGGAGCAGCTTGCGAGGAACATGATGTCAGGAAGGTTCACCCTCTCGGACATGTATCAGCAGATGGCCGCCGTCACCAAGATGGGGCCGCTCCAGAAGGTCATGTCCATGATACCGGGTTTCAGCAATATGGGGGACAGGATCGACTACGAAGAATCTCAAAAGAGGCTCTCTAAATTCAGAGTGATAATGGATTCCATGACAAAGGAAGAAAAAGACGAACCCAACTTGATAAAGGGGAAACGCATAGAAAGAATCGCCAAGGGGGCCGGGGTCCCGACGCACGATGTCAGGGAACTCCTCAAGCAGTACAATCAGAGCAAAAAGATGATGGGCTCGTTCGGCAAAGACCGTAAACTGCGCAAACAGCTGATGAAGCAGATGGGAAACATAGATATGGACGACCTAGAGGACGCGCAGTGATCAGATGAGATACTTTGTGATCGTCGGCCACAAGGCAGTGACCACCGGAGATTTCAAACTTGACGACATCGCCGGCGGCGCCGGAAGACTGGACATACTTGTGAGGTGCGTCAATTCAGCATTCTTCCTCAGCCATGACATAAGACGGGACACTGAACTGTTCCTTGTGCTTCAGGGAGGGTATGACCCCCCGAAGACAGTGAGGTTCTCCGGGAACGAACTGAGATACCTCAACCCGGACGAAAGGAGTACGTCATCTCTCATAAGGAACGCCCTCATGAAAAAGATAGAGGGGGCAGAGACGAGATCGTCGCCGGGGATATCCGTTTCCAAGATGTCCTTTGCAGAGGTGATAAGGATGCTCTCGGAAAAAGGGAAGATAGTCTACCTGAAAGAGGACGGGGCCGATGTAAAGGACGGCAGGCTGCCCGATGATCCCGTGTTCGTGATGAGCGACAATTCGGACCTGACGGAAGACGAGGAGCGTGTTCTGTCGGAGCATTGTCCCGAGAAGGTATCGGTCGGGCCTCACAGCCTCCATGCGGACCACTGCATCATACTGATCCACAACGAAATAGACAGAAACCACTCCTGAATCCTTTTATGCTTGACGGGAGATTATGTCATATGGCGGATCAACCTGAAAGGATACCTCAGCACAGACACTGCCGCGGCTGCGGCAAAGCCTTCGTCGGCGAGGGAGAGTTCTGCAATGAAGGATGCAAAAATTCGGCCGGCGCAGGTGCGAAGAAAAAAGTGAGGAAGCTTTTCTTCATCTGGATCGCAATAATTGTTGCGACGATCGCCGCTATAGCCCTGTTTTATCTATAATGGGAGCTGTCTTATTCCGAGGTTCCGTTATAGGCCGGAGGTGTGTCTTATGAGATCTGTTGTGGCCGGTACTTTCAACATCCTGCACGAAGGCCATAAACAGCTGATAAAAAGAGCCTTCGAGGTCGGAGATGAAGTACTGATAGGGATAACGGCAGACGGCATGGCATCCCGCAAGGGGGGCGGCTACATCCCCATCTACCTCAGAAAAAAGGAGCTGGAGGCTTTCCTGAACGGTATGGACAAACCCTGGGAGATGGTCGAGATCAGCGATATCTATGGACCGAGAGAACAGATGGACGCCGCTGACATCCTCGTTGTGTCAGAAGAGACCGCACAGAACGCCGAAGAAGTGAACCGTGAACGAATGTCAAGAGGCGTCAGGCCGTTTGAGATAGTCGTTTTACCGCTTGTGAACGCCTACAACGGCGAGAAGATAAGCTCTACCGGCATAATGAGCGGCGGATATTCCAGAGAGGGGCGCGGTGACACTGTGAGGATCGCGGTCGGGTCCGTGAACCGGGTCAAGATCGAGGCGGTAAGGGCCGTGATGGAGGGAATATTCGGCAGCGCTATCGTCATACCGGTTGATACGGAAAGCGGGGTTCCCGAACAGCCGTGGGAACTCGATACACGCACGGGTGCGGTCAACCGCGCCGCGGCCGCTTTAGGGGACCGCGACCTTTCCGTCGGGATAGAGGCTGGCGTGTTTCCTACGGATGACGGACTCTATGATTTCCAATACTGCGCCATACTCGACAAGGACGGAAGGATGACGGTAGGAATAGGCCCAGGCTTCAGGTACCCCGATGACGTCGCCGCGCTGGTGTCGGACGGCATGACTGTGGGGGAGGCCGTGCACAGACTTTACGGTGATCCCGACATAGGGAATAAACAGGGGGCGGTCGGGTTGCTGAGCAAAGGGTTGCTTGACAGGAAGGCATTGACAGAACAATCTGTGATCGCCGCAATGATACCGCGCATGGGGGATCTGCGGCCGCTTTAAGTTATCAGGTCTTTGTCAGCGATATTGCCTTTTCAAGCACCTTTTCTGCATGTCCCTGGACCTTCACGCCTTTCCATGCAGCTTCTACGACGCCGTCCCTTCCGACAATGAATGTGGATCTTATCGTTCCCCGGACCTCTTTGCCGTACATCATCTTGGTGCCCCATGCCCCCGCCCTTTCCGTCAGGTCATGATCGGGATCGCTCAGAAGCTTCACTTTCAGCGAGTTCTTCTCTTTGAATCTTTGGTGCGAAGCGGCGCTGTCTTTACTTACCCCGATGACAGGTATGTTCCTCAGCATGAATTTAGGATACAAAGAAGAGAAATCAAGCGCTTCTTTAGTGCAGCCGGAGGTCCCGTCCCGCGGATAGAAGTAAATGACATACCTTATGCCATCCAGGGATCTGCTGTCGAACAGCTCATTGTTCTCATCCCTGAGAGTGAATTCCGGGAATCTGTCGTTCACTTCCATCAGAACAGGCTCCCTTTCCTCTCATCGGCAATGCGGGACAGATCGATCTCGAACATCGCGACGGGATGTGTTATCTCATAATCGGTTATGACTTTGGGAGATAATTCTCCGAAGAATCCTATATTGTCATCTTTCGAAGAAACGAAGGCCCCTCTCCCCTCGATGAACGTCCTGTATCCGCAGGGAGATATGCTGTACTTCATGCCCATCTCTCTGACGACGGATTCCGTGATCGACTTTATCTCGGTGAAAGATGTTTTTGATGAGGTGATCATCCCGCAGAGACGGGGGGCTGTGCGGTGCTCGTCTGAGACAAAACCGATCTCGAATATCTTCTGCGGAAGGTCTCTGTGCTTATTGTGGCGGAGTATCCTCATCAGACTGGGCATAAGATATGACCTCAGGCAGGTGTGGTCCTCAGTTATGGGGTTGGTGATGCGCGTGGATATCTTCACAGGAAGTCCGGAGATGTCGAACTCATCCTTTTGGTTGCTAAGCGTCAGCGTTGTGACCTCAGTGAAGCCCAGGCCGATCATGATGTCCCTCGTCTTATCGGAGAATGATGTCACCGGCCCCAATTTTCCAGGCGTCTGCCGCGATGTGTAAGGGCCCCCGAAGCGTCCGAACCCGTAGCCTATGGCGACGTCTTCAAAGATGTCCACTTCGTGCATTATATCCAGTCTCGTTGACGGGATCAGCACTTCTATCGCGTCCCCCTCGACGGTAGCGGCCATCCCCATCTTTTCGATCGCTTCCTTCATCCCGCTTCCGGACAGGTCCAAGCCCAGGAACCTGTTGCATTCTTTCACCGATATTACGGATCGCGTTCCGCTCAGATCGGGGGAGCAGTGCTGTTCGCAGCCCTCCATTCTTACTCTGCATATCCTGCCGCCGCGTTCCGCCAATGCGGTCGCTACGATATCGAGCGCCCCCTTCACGACCTTTCGGTCTGTGCCGGTAACGTCTATGAAAATATTCTTCGTATCCGGCCTGACAGCCGTCAAAGTGCCGTTTATTATCGGCGGGAATGACAGCACTTCGCCGTTCTTATCGAAAATTATAGGATATCTTTCCTTTCCTTCCAGAAGGTGCGCGTATTCCTTTCCTTTGTCATGGACCTTCAATATCGTGCGGAGATCCATTTCCTCGGCGCAGTTAAGAGGAACGAATGATGCTTCGTCTGGTCTCACTGCAGTATATCTGAACGGCGGCTCCACTTTGTCCAGATCGTGGACTCCGATGGCAAGTTTGCTTCTTTTTCTGCCGATGGTCATATGGAGTTTCTCCTGAAGCTCCATCAGAGATCTTATGAGATCGTCGGTCATGCTGATATCCCTGACCGCGGCGCAAGCGAAATGCGGTCTCACGTCAAGCACCGGCGCCTCCGTCACGGCGACTATGTCCGAATCCCCCAAAGCATATCTTTTCAGTCCGGGCTCTATGCCCAGAAATGCCCGGAGCGACCTTGCTAGCCCTTCCGCCGAGAACATGTCGGGCCTGTCAGGGAAGAATTCGACGGACATGTCGTCCGCGCCGCCCTCGGTCTGGTGCATATCGGCGCCGATCAGAGGTATCCTCTCAATCAGGACCTCCTGAGATACCTCTTTGCCCAAAAGGGAGCAAAGGTCGCTGTATTTGAAATTGATGACCGGCATCTTATCAGCGTCCGAGTTCCTGATGCGCCTTCCCGAGGTGGCCGGCCGCTTGGGCGGATATGGTCGACAGTTCCCCCGCAAGCACGGTGGCCGCGACTATCTCGGCCAATTTCTTGGCTTTTTCATCCCCGAGGCACCCGATAATGCTGAGCGCCTCCGACTGCGAAGGCAGCCTGGTGCCTCCGCCGACCGTCCCGACCTCCACCGACGGCATCCTCACCGATATGTAGAGATTGCCGTTGATATTCTCACACATGGTCGTGGTCATGCTTCCGCTGACCACCTGCGCCGGGTCCTGCCCCGTTGCGATGTACACAGCGGCGAGCATGTTCGCGGCATGAGCGTTAGCCCCGAGGGTCACGGACAGCGAGCTTCCTAGAAGGTTCTTTCTCGTATTGGTCTCCACGATCGAGTCTGTGGAGGCGTGAAGCCTCTTTTCGACTATCTCTTTCGGAATGAGCGCTTCAGCGATGACGGTCTTACCTCTGCCTCTGATCATGTTGATCGCCGCCGGCTTCTTGTCGCTGCACATATTCCCGGATACGGACACCATCACGGCGCCTGTATTGGTCTCGATCTCTTTGCAGACCGCTTCAGTGGCGATCGTAGCCATGTTCATTCCCATCGCGTCTCCCGTTCCGTATGTGAAGCGGATGAAGAGGTTCCTTCCTGCCGGATATGATTCCACGGAAAGGAGTTTTCCGTGGTTCGTCGTGGTGTCCACCACCGACGCAAGAAGTCCCATGTTTCGGTCGATCCATTCCATGATCTGTTTGCAGTGGTCCACTCCGTCCGTTCTGAAAACAGGCGCTCTGGTCATACCGTCCTGAAAGATCTTCACTCTGGCGCCGCCTCCGTCATTGATGACGGACATCCCTCTCGATATTGATGCGGTAAGCGCGCCTTCGGTGGTTGCCAGCGGAACGAGGAACTCCCCTTTAGCATGGTCTCCGTTGATGACGATCGGACCAGCGAATCCCAGAGGGATCTGCGTTGCACCGATCATATTCTCAATGTTCTTGGACGCTTTCTCCGAATCAAAACAGTATTTGGAGATGCTTTCGAGGCTGGCTCCAGTGAATTCTTCAACCGCTTTCCGTCTTTCATCGACATCGGCATGAGAGTATCCTCTGTTCTTCAGACCCCTCTTTTCTTCCATGTCACTACATTATCTTTCTGATAATATAATTATCGAACATTAAATATGTGGAACGGCCTATCATCGGTTATGAGCGAAACGTCCGACAGGATAAAGAACATGGTCCCTAAACCCATGACATATCTTAGGACGATAATCAACCTCAACGAGGACACGAGGCACGACAAGCTTGACAGACTCATCACAGGGATATTCCCGTATTTCCTGGTCATATGCTCGGTATTCACAATTATTCTGACGATCTATCTTGAAAATTACTCCTTCACGGGGATACTGTTCGGAATATGTCTCGGATTCGCCCTGGGGTTCTTAATGCTGGGGATGGCCTGCGTCTTTCTTTCAGACAGGGGCGTGATAACCTGGAAGTATGTCGTTCCGATTGTATCGCTGCTGCCTGCGCTGGTCGCGGTCATTCTGTCCATAGTGGGGTCTGACATAGGTTTCAACGAATTCATAGTGAAATACTTCGACGTTTTCGGAGAGAACACAGACCTTGTCGCCCTTATGGTGAGCACATATTCCATAACGTTGATGACCTTCTTCGTTGCATATGGCGTAGTCTCGGTCATAGTGGGGTATTTCAGAAGTTATTTCTACAGAATACTTAGAGCGTTGGAGCGTCCGCCGGAAGAGAGGAAGAACCATGTCCCGGAATGGCTGTTCCAGATACCTGAGATCATCGATATAAAAACGATAGAGTTCGAGCCGGATGCCGATGACGAAAAATTCAACACCAAACTTTTCCTGAACACCGCTTTCAGCCTGTTCGCGCTGGGGATCGTGATTTGCTCATATATTTTCATAAATCCGCTGTTCCTTCAGATAATCCCCTCCGAAGACATGCTTCTGATCGGAATGCTGCTGTCACTTTTCATATCTCCGCTGGTCATCCCGTGGAGCATAGTCAAGTCCATTGGCGCTAAGGTGACATCCGATGCGCCCCGCGACTTCTACCTTTGGAAGGGCATGAGAGGGAGACTGTACCAGGGGTTCTTTGCAGTCACGTTCTTCATGATGCTTCTGACGCTGTCAGTATACCTGGGAATGGATTTCATGAGGATCCTCAACACATATCTGGGATATGTCGCGTTCATGGGAATCGTGTCTATGATAACATCCTTCGTCTACGTGAACACTTACTACAAAGGGTTCAAGAACGGCATCATCAAAAGCTATCTTCTGTCAAAGGAAGAATGAGTTCGGTTCATAATCATTATTAATGCCGCCGTGTTCATTGTTCTATGAAGGATCCGGAGTACGAAGCCGTTTCCAAAGCGAAAAGGCAGGCCGAAAGCGGCAACCCGAGCGGCGCCGTCAAGACCCTGGAGTCTTTTTTGGAGAACGATCCCCACAACACGAAGGTGAGGATGCAGCTGGCCAGGACGCTCATCTATGATCTGAAGGACATGGAGGCCGGTCTGATGCAGATGAACGTCATACTTGACCTGGAACCGGAGAATGTCGAGGCGATGAAAGCTATGGTGACGGTCCTTGCCAAACACAAAAAGAATAACAAAGAGACTGTGCGGATATATGAAAAATTGTTAAAGACATCTCCGGACGCCGACCTATATAACGCATACGCCATATTTTTGAGGATCCAGATGACCGATTTCAAGAGATCCGCCGAATACTACGAAAAGGCGATATCTTTAAACCCTATGGAACCTATCTACCGTCGGAACTACGCGGTCCTTTTGCTGAATGATCTGAAAGATTACGAAAGAGCTAGGGGGGAGCTTGAGACGCTTTTGAAGCTCGACCCTGGGGACATTCCCGCAAAGAAGAATTATGATCTTTTGATGGAAAAGAAGTTCGATTCTGAAGGAAAGCTGAAGAAAAGGACGTTGTTCCGCAGGTGACCGGTTCATTTTGAAAAAGCGGCGGCGAAACCGCTTTAAAAACAGAACCGGTTCCGGAAATGAGGTGAACAAATGGAACTGAAAGGATCCAAGACAGAAGCAAATCTGATGACCGCCTTCGCGGGAGAGAGCCAGGCAAGGACGAAATATACCTACTACGCATCACAGGCAAGAAAAGAAGGATACAACCAGGTAGCGGACATATTCATGGAGACCGCCGAGAACGAGAAAGAGCATGCAAAGCTCTGGTTCAAGGCGCTTCACGGCGGCTGCATACCCGAGACGCTTGCCAATCTCCAGGACGCGGCCGGCGGAGAGAACTACGAGCACAACATCATGTACAAAGAGTTCGAGGAGACGGCCAGAAAAGAGGGATTCAACCAGATCGCCGACCAATTCAAACTGGTGGGTGACATCGAGGCAGTGCACGAGAAGAGATATCTCGAACTCTACGAGAACATAAAGAGCGGCAAAGTGTTCAAGAAGGACAAGGTAGTGGTATGGAAATGCCAAAACTGCGGATACCTCCATGTCGGAGAGGAAGCTCCAGCCCTGTGTCCGACCTGCAAGCACCCGCAGTCGTTCTTTGAAGTACAGGCTCAGAACTGGTAAACCGGCGGGCTTCCCGCCACTTTTAATCTCTTATTCCCACGGCCTTCGGAACGGACGCCGTCAAAAAGAAGGTGGCACAATGTACCAGACAGCACAACGACATGCTCGGATCAACAGATGATTTTTTTAGAGAGCATCCCGTGGGTATATAGTGACATCAGTATATAACTATTCAATGCGGAGCGAACAATAAAAGATATGACCATACATAATTAAATATACGCAATCCTGTTGTTGCTATCATGGCATCTTACTGTTCAAACTGTGGTAAAGACGTCGTTGAGGGGACAAGATATTGTCCCGCTTGCGGATTCGACACCATGAGCCAAGGAAGCGGTAGCGGCTACAACAGTGGCGGCTACAATCAGAATAATAACCAAAACCAGAGCATGGGTGGATCGCTCACAATCATATTCGTTCTGGGTTGCATATGGGCAATAGTAGCTATTTTAGCTGGCATTTCGAACATGGCAGTCGGAGGTCTTTTGATATCCGGCGCGATTAACTTCGCCGTTGGAATTGCCCTAATAATGAGTGGAATATTTGCCCTCCTCTGCTGCATGAACATCCATAAAAAAGAAGGGCACCAGCAAGCATGCACCTACTGTTTGATAGGGTCGATATTGGCTTTGGTTACTATTATCTTCGGCATCATAGGCATTATTCTCTATTTTGTGCTGAAGAACGAGCGTAGCTATTTCCGTTCATAAACCTGAAACGGCCCTTTGCGGCCGCAATCTTTTTTCATACAGTTTTCATTGTAGCGTTATTTCCTGCCTGCCTCTGCGGAGAATGTATATTGTTTCCGCTTCCGACTAGAACGGGTTTATATAGAGTATATATTCATCTTTATTTTGCTCTGACTAGGTGGGGGGCCTCATCTTGATCGGAGACAATATAAAAAAGGTGTAAAAATGAAGAATAAAAAGGGCATTTTAGTACTCCTTGCACTGGTTGTAACAGTGCTGGTCTCTGTACCCGCCTTCACTGCTTCCACAGCGGAGGGGGGGGGGGACGACGGATTAACATTTAAAGGGAATTTTGGCGGCTCTGTTGCTGATTATTTTCAATCAGTGGCGGCAGTACCTGGCGACGCTGTTGCCGCGGGGTATTCACAGCAAGGATCATTCGGCAACGGCGATTGGACCGGCACCGCGGCGAGAGGCGACCAGGATGCAATCATCGCGAAGCATGTGATTCCAGTCACCGACATCAGTGTGACCGACATAACCGAGGTGCCTTCGGCGGCTACTGCCGGAACGCCGTTGACCCTGACAGGAACGGTGTTCCCGTCTGACGCCTCGTACAAGACCATAACTTGGTCCGTAAAGAACGCGGGGACAACAGGAGCGACCATCAGCGGGGATGTGTTATCTACAACTGCGACAGGTACGGTCACGGTGACTGCGACCATATCAAACGGCAAAGGGGTCGGCACTCCTTATACAAAAGACTTTACTATCTTTGTCAATCCTGCTCAAATCAAATACATTACCGCGACCTCCGATCTCAATTCGGCGATAACGCCGAGCGGAGAAGTACCGGTGTTCTCCGAAACAAGCCAATACTTTGCATTCACCCCCAACGCAGGATATTACATTTCCTCCGTGACTGTAGACGGAGTCGCTTTGTCTTTGTATGAGGTGCAAATGAACAATGGAAGTGGCTACACCTTCTCCAACATGACCGGCGACCATACGATAGATGTGAAGAGCGCCCCTCTCCCAACCATCACCCCAACCTCCGATTCCAACTCGACGATATCGCCGAGCGGCACCATGACCGTGGAGTACGGAGCATTCCTAAATGTTGTATTCTCACCCAATGAGGGACATTACATATCCTCCGTGACAGTGAACGGGGTCGATCGGCCTTTGACCCAATATACGATGCACAATGAAGAAATGTACCTTGTAGTTATGACAAGCGATTATACGATAGATGTGAAGAGCGCTCCGCTTCCGATCATCACCGCAACCGCCGACTCCAACTCAATGGTATATCCAAGCGGATCTGTGGCAGTGTGGAGCGGATCAACCCAATACTTTTATTTCTTCCCCAATACAGGATATTTCATATCTTCCGTGATGGTGGATGGGGTTGCTTTGTCTTTTGAACGAGGGCAGATGGAACTCGAAGGCATCTATATTTTCTCCAACGTGACCGGCGACCATACGATAGATGTAAAGAGCGCTCCGCTTCCGATCATCACCGCAACCGCCGACTCCAACTCGATGATATCGCCGAGCGGGATCGTGACGGTAGAGAACGGATCGAGCCGGTCATTTACGTTCCGGCCCAGTGCCGGATATTTCATATCTTCCGTGACTGTGGATGGAGTCGATATACCTCTGTCTCAGGCAGACATGAGCAGTGGAGTCTACACCTTCTCCAACGTGACTAGCGACCACACGATAGATGTGAAGAGCGCTTCGCTCCCAGTCATCACAGCAACCGCCGACTCCAATTCAACGATATCGCCGAGCGGAATCGTGACAATAACACACATATCAGGCCAACCATTTACATTCCGGCCCAAAGCGGGATATTATATATCTTCCGTTACTGTGGACGGGATCGTTCTGTCTCTGTCTGAGACGGAGATGAGATTCGGAGGCAACTATGACTTCCCCCTCATGACCGGCGACCATACGATAGATGTAAAGAGCGCTCCGCTTCCGATCATCACCGCAACCGCCGACTCCAATTCGACGATATCGCCGAGCGGGACCGCGGCTGTGCAGTACGGAATGAATCAGTCATTTACATTCCGGCCCAAAGCGGGATATTATATATCTTCCGTTACTGTGGACGGGATCGTTCTGTCTCTGTCTGAGACGGAGATGAGATTCGGAGGTAGCTACACCTTCTCCAACGTGACCGGCGACCATACGATAGATGTGGAGAGTTCCGTGGTTCCATACTTTACCATCACCGCAACCGCCGACTCCAGCTCGATGGTATATCCCGGCGGAACAGTGTCGGTGCTATCTTGGTCCAGCCTGACATTCTCATTCTACCCCAACACAAGACATTATATGTCCTCCGTGACTGTGGACGGGATCGTTCTGTCTCTATCTGAGACGGAGATGAGATTCGGAGGTAGCTACACCTTCTCCAACGTGACCGGCGACCATACGATAGATGTGAAGAGCGCCCTGCTCCCTATCATAACTGCGACCGCCGACTCCAACTCGACGATCTCGCCGAGCGGTGCAGTGTCGGTGCAGCCGGGGTCCAGCCAAACGTTCATATTCTCCGCTAATGCAGGATATACTCTATCTTCGGTGACGGTAGATGGAACTGCATTGACATCTGCGCAGATGACTGCCAGATCCTATACATTCTCGAATGTGACGGCCGATCACACAATAGATGTTAAGAGTATCCGTACGCCTCCTACATACTATTACATCACTGCAACCTCTGACCCTGGAGCAACGATATCTCCCAGCGGAAAAATAGCAGTGGAGAAAGGCACCAGCCAAACCTTCACCTTTGCCGTAAATGCAGGATACACTCTATACGGCTATTTTTCTTCAGTGAAGGTTGACGGAATGGCTTTGTCTCAGGAAGAGATAGCACGGGGACAATACACATTCCGTAGCGTGAATATGAACCATACTATCGAAGTGTCGACCACCACTCTCCCGGGCCCATTTGACTATTCAATTACGGTAACTAATTTAGAAGTTAAAAGTGGCCTTGTATATACGACACTTGATAGCTCTGTCAAGGAAGTTAATAAAGGAGGCTGGGTTAGTGTCTCTTTCGCTAAGAAACCAGAACATTTTGTATTCGAAGTAAAGGTTGACGGAGTGGCTTTGTCATATGCAGAGAAAAATCGAGGATCCTACATATTCAATAATGTGACGAGTGACCATACAATAGAAATAGTGTATGCAAAAGATGGCGGAATAACGGCTGTTTTACCTACTGAATATGTGAGTCCTATGTTTGATATAATCCCAATCCCTGCAGAATGGCTTAGGTGGCTTACCCCACATGTTGTCGTAGAGACGATGTATATCGAATCAGACACAATTGCAAAAGTCAACCAAGCAATAAAAATGGGACTTCCTCCGTCAGATGTAGAGGGTCTCGCTGTTGCAATTACCGTCGAGGCAATTAGTTATTTCGTGCCTGTGTTGGGATATGTGAGCCTTATAGTTGATATGTGGAACTTTGTGATTATTAATAATATATTAAATGAGATGATTGACAAGGATGTGAATAAAAATGGCATACTATTAGTCGTAGCAAAAACACCCGGTGGGTTAATTGGAGGTTACATGATCGAACAGCAATGAGTACAATAATACCTTGGGCGATGAATAGCTAAATTTTCGGCAGACTCATGAGCAGTGTGCCGAAATGCGTTTTATTTATAAACTCTAGCCGAGCGGGGACATCCTCTCACGAAGATGTCCCCGCTCGGCTTATATTTTTTGATTGTTACTTTTGAACTCGTCCTTTGCTTTGTATATGAAGTATGCTACTATGAACCCGATAGCGCCCACCAGTATTATAAGTCCAAGTAAAGAGGAGATTATGCACGCTATCAATGCCACGAAGTGGAATTTCTTTGTCATGGACAGCACCGCTGTGACCGCCGCAAATGCACCGCTAGCTGCTATGACCGCGCCTGTCACAAAGAGTGAATATGCAATATCATCACGAGTGTAGCCATATGTATCTTCCATAATATTCCAAAAATCGGGGGTTGAATCGAATATACCCATTATATAGTCTGCTCCAAGAATAAAGAATAAGCCTAACACTAATGCGATTGCGGCCCAGACAGCCGATAGGATTGCCATATTCCTCAATCTGTTGCTTTTATTCTGTGGGTACCCATATTGCGAATACGGCTGTGCTTGGGAGGTACTGCCTATCGCCTCACCGCAGGTTGTGCAGAAAGTATCGGATTCGCGTAACGGGGCTCCGCATTTCATACAAAAATTCGAGGATGATCGTTCTTCCATTTTTATCATGACAACAGTGCATTTTTTCTATATAATTTTGGCTCTTTCAGATTTTGTGTGAAATGACGGTCGGAGGCAGACCGCATAGATTTTGTCGTAATGACATAATACTGCCGAATCCGTAGGAAAAACAACCGAAACAGGAAAATGCTTTCTCCACAATGACTGAGAGTCTTCATTCGATGAGATACACAGGTTCTTAGGGATTTGTTGGACGCTTACGTTTAGGGGTTTATTCCGGCAGCGTTCTTCCGCTTTTCGCCGACCTCATGCGCTCTGCCTCATCAAGCAAAGCTATCTGATACCTAGCAATCTCCAGCAGTGTTTGGAACCGTTCTGTCTTGGGTCTCCCTGCTTTTATCAATTCTGCATTGTGTGTTTCAAGATTGGACAAGACCGCCAGTTCATTCACAGATGCAAAATCACGGA
The DNA here is from genome assembly GCA_009777615.1 of Candidatus Methanoplasma cognatum. NCBI lineage: Archaea > Methanobacteriati > Thermoplasmatota > Thermoplasmata > Methanomassiliicoccales > Methanomassiliicoccaceae > Candidatus Methanoplasma > Candidatus Methanoplasma cognatum. The sequence continues at coordinate 70,133 of WRLM01000003.1, read as the reverse complement.
TGTTGTTATTTTTTGCCAGTTCTGGATTTTCATTACGCCATTGTTTTGCTGTACAACCAAACATTGCCACATTCAGCAGGTCAGCCTCGTCTGCGTATGCCAGCCACTCCGTCTGTTCTGTATAATCACTAAGCGGCAGGACATATTTCTTCACAGCATCGGTGTGTATCAGGTAATTGGTCCTGGACAGGAACCGTTTGGCATCCCATTCCAGCTTATGGCTGTTGTTCTCTATATCCTTCAGCCGCTGATATTCTTTTAACAAGTATAGTTTGAACACCGGGCTGATTGCAGAGCCGAATTCAAATGCAACATCCTTGTGCGCATACGTACCGCCGTATCTGCCGGATTGAACGAAGATTCCGATCGCATTGGTCTTTTCAACCCATTGTTTCGCGCTTAGGACGAAGGTCGGCAATCCTGCCTGCATTCTAAAGTGGTCAAATTCGACCACTTTGAAGTTAGGGTTATGCATCATCTCCCAGGTGCCCAAGAATTCCAGAGTGGTGCGGTTGCGAATCCAGTTTTTGATTATATCCGCAGCACGAGACTCGCCCTCTTTAGCCTTTGCCATGTCTGTTATGCAAATATAATCGTCAATGTCGAAAGATGCTATCGTGACGTGAACATCCTGTACCGTGATAATGCTGGTCTTATTCTTAATCATCATGAACGTTTCAGCCGTTGCTTGTTTACATATTTCCTCATTACAGTTAGTATTACAGACAAACTGTCATCATTTATTTTCAACTTGAATCGAACCTATATTAATGCCGAAATGAATGATGACGTTATCATGGATGACCTAGCAAAACTAAAAACGAAGCTCTTAGCTTGCAGAGAATGCAGAGAGCTTTTCGGTTTTGAGCCCAGACCTGTCTGCATGGGGAACTCCGACGCGAAGATAGTGCAGGTCAGCCAGGCGCCGTCGGTACATGTGCACAATACCGGAAGATCGTTCAACGACATAAGCGGCAGGAGATTAAGGAACGATTGGTACGGCATATCCGAGGAGGTGTTCTATGATCCAGACATCTTTTACATAACATCCGTCGGGCACTGCTATCCGGGGAAGTCAAAGAACAAAGGGGACAACCCTCCGCCGAAGATATGCGCGCAGAAATGGCTCAGCAAAGAGATAGAGCTTGTGAACAATGATATCTTCGTCCTGGTCGGCAAGGCAGCGGCGGATTTCTTCTTCCCTAAGTATGATTTCACGGAACTGGTCTTTTCCGATCAAAGGATAAGAGGTAAACCCGCATTCGTGATACCGCACCCATCGCCTCTGAACGTCAGATGGTTCAAGGAACACCCCATGTTCGAGAAGAAGAGAATGCCTGAAGTAAGGGGCGCGGTCCATAGCGCGATATTCGGCTGAGCACTTGGTCTTTTGTAAAACGGTCATTTTTGATTTCTCATGCCGTGCTTTACGATCCATTCCCGTGCTTTGCTTTCCTTCGTCTTTTCCCATTGTTCGATGATCCGCTTTGCTTTTTCAGGCGACTCTTTGAACAGGTCGTTCAGATTGTTTCCGACGCTTTTTTGTACGAACCTTTCCGGATCATCCTTCAGGTTCGTGAGGATGACCGCATACCTTTCGAGCTCGTCCAAAGCGACGGTCAATTTCTCCGCCCACGGCAAACGTATCCTGACCCCCTCGCTTGCAAGCCTCCGGACATGAACGTTCTCATCCTTCGTCCACGCTATAAGCTCATCCATCACTTCTTCCGGGTGCTCTTTCAGAAGAGGGCGGATGGCGTACTCTCCTGTAAACCGCTTCGTCAGTTCCTTCAGGAAGGGCAGAGACAGCTTCCAATCTTCATTCCCATGCCGTTCGACATACCTGCCAACGGGCCACAGCCACCACCCTGAGGTGAACATCCCCTCAGGTTGGGTCAATTCCGGGCCAAGCATATTAAAAAACACTTGGATATTTTTTGAGTAGTCAATCCCCATGCTTTTTTCCATGGCGTCGACGATAATGTCGAGCCTCGCAAACAATTCTTTATCATCAAGGCGGCCTATCAGACCGTTTGAAAAAGCATCTTTATCAAAACCCGGCATTACTGAGTGTATCTTCAAAGAAAGATCGAGGACATATTCGTCGTCGTAGCGATCTTTGTGCTTCATATTGCTTCACTTTCCAGGCATTGCTCCCTTTGGCTTTCTCAACGAAAACAATAATATGCCTCCGATCAGCACGCCTGCGACTACAGCAGAGATCCCAAACCAAAGCCAAATGCCAGCAGTCAAGCTGGAGAGCATGCCCTTAATGTCTATTCCGCCGAAGTTATACACCCATTCTGCCTCTCCTATGTCATTGAACTTCACTGCGATGAAGTTCACCGAGTCATCTTTCGATTCAACCCCGACCAGATCTCCGGTCCCAAAAGATCTGTAGTATGAGTCTCCTATGGCGATGAAACCGCTTTCCGTGGCTGCTACCGATTCGAAATAGTCTGATTCCACTCCGCCGAAGCTCTTCTTCCAGATCACTTCTCCCATGTCATCGAACTTCACTACGGCGCCGTCTCTGCTGCCGTAGGTATTATGGTATACATCTCCCGCCGCGACGAACCCTCCGGGGACCGCAGCCACTGACTTAAATGAATCTGCGTCTTCCCGGCTAAGGCTCTTCTGCCACACTACTGCGCCGTCGTCACCATATTTCACGATGTTCGCGTAACCTGCCGACTCTCCTGCAACGACCACTCCGCCAGGTACTGCCGCCACCGAGTTGAAGTAATCGCTGCTGTCCCCACCGAAACTGTTCTGCCACACCACATCGCCTGTTCCGCTGTATTTCACAATTATTCCGTCTGCAGGACCATACCACGTAGTATTGCCGTTGCGGATGATCTCATTTGAGGTTCCCACAGCTACAAAACCATCGGAGACAGCCGTTATTGAACGGAAGGACACGTTCGAACCGGGCACGCCAAAGGTCTTATCCCATATCCTTGATCCGCTGTTATCATACTTCGCTATGGCCGCATCGTTGCCTCTGCTTCCGGCTGCGGTAAATCCGTCGGAGGCCGCCGTCACAGCACTGAGTATAAGGGAACCGGATGTCCTTTGCCATACCCGGTCGCCTGCGTTGTTGTACTTTGCGATCGAACTTCCCACAGCCACAAAGCCGTCGGGGACCACTGTCGCAGACATAAATAGATTGAAACCAGATAACAAGAGATTCTTTCCCCATAACAGTTCGCCCGTGCTGCTGAGCTTCATTATGATGGTCCCTGCAGCGACATAACTTTCGGTTGCCGCAGTCGGCGTAAAGAGATCCGTGCCAGGATCGTCTTCCCCATTAACAAATCCCTCCTCCTCCGCAGACAGTATCGCAGCACTGGGCACGATCATAGCCAGTGCCGCCAGCGCGGACAAGACCGCCAAAACCCCCCTACTCATATTGCGCATGTGTGTTCCCTCCTTGCTCCAGGCCGTTCCCCCCCCCTAGGAAGAGGCCAATAACCGTGGTTATAGATGTATATATCTGGCTCAGTATAATACTATTATTAGGCGCAATGGCAACCACGGTGTCTCTGCGAAGGAGTATGTGCCTTACTCACTCGCTCTCATCATTCTGCGCCATGTCCGCCCTGTCTCCTTGCCGAGAGCAGGAACGCTGCCCCGCATGCCAGCCCGAAGGCGATTGAAAACGCGCCCATCCACAGCCACACCCCCGACATATCCGGTTCCGTATTGATGATGGCGGAAATCCCCCAGGGAGTATTCTGCACCCATGCCGCGCCGCCGGTGTCGTCGAACATCACGATGATAGTGTCCCTCGTGCTCTTCGACTCTATGCCGGCAAGGTCGCCGTTGCCGAACGATCCTTTATACGAGTAGCCAACGGCGATCAGCCCGCCCTCCACCGCGGCGACGGACCTGAAAGAATCATCGTCCGCCCCGCCGAAGTCTTTCCGCCAGACGATATCGCCGGCGTCGCTGAACATCGCGATGACCGCATCGCGGTCCCACGTGGGGCCATGGTACGCTTCTCCCACGACCGCGAACCCGCCCGGCACGGCTATCACCGACTCAACGGATGACATACCGACGACGTCCTTCTCCCACAGCACGGCCCCGCTGTTGCTATATCTCACTATGAGCGGGTTGCCGATCGAGCCGCCGACGGCGACCGCCCCGCCCGGAACCGCCGCAACCGAGCAGAAGGTGGCGTCGTAAGGCATGCTGCGCTCATCGCTCCAAAGGAGCGTGCCATTATCGTTGAACTTCGCGATGACCGTATTGCGGGGGCCGGCCGACCAGTTGTCGTCGAAGAAGGTGGCGTCGTGGGAGTATCCCGTAGCAACGAGCCCGTCGGGGGCAACCGTCACGGATTGGAATATGAACCGCTTGCCGGGGGCGGCGAGGCTCGCCTCCCATATCACCGTGCCTTCGCCGTCGCACTTCATGATGATCCCGTCGCCGTCCCTGTTCCCGGCTGCGATGAAGCCGTCCGCCGTCCCTGTCACCGAAAAGAACAAGGTCGCACCCGCTTCGTCAAAGCTCTTCTGCCACACGGGGTTGCCCGCCGTGTCATACTTCTCCACGAGTTCCCCGACGGCGATGAAGCCGTCCGCTACTGCAGCGGCCGAGCGGACCAAGTGCACATCGTTCCATCGGAAGCCGGAGTATCCGCCGCCGGACCATTCGATGTCCTTAGACCATATCAGCTCGCCTGAGCCGCCAAGCATCAGGAGGACGGCTCCTACAGCGAGGGGGCTCTCTCCTGGCGCCAAAAGGAGACCCGCGCTTGTGACGACAAAACCTTCCCCGCCATCCGCGTACCCTTCCTCCCCGGATGCCACCGAGACCGCCGGCAGGACCATCGCCAGCACTGCCAGGGCGGAGAGGGCTACCATACCATATCTGTTCTTTCCCCACATGTGTCTCTCCCCATTTAGCCGGACAGTCCGGAGCTGCCGGTCTGCTTACAGATTGATATTGTCTGTTCTATATAATACACTAATCTTCTCCGGCATCCTTTTCACGGGGCGGATATAAATACAGCAGCGCGCATAACAAAAGGCGTAAGGAAGGGGGAAGTAAAAATGTCGCCGCTTTGGACTGGTCTGATCATCTTGGGTCTGCTCTTGGTCGCCTCGGCCGCAGCGATGATACTGTTCTACAACAGCTTTGTCGCAAAGAAACTGAAGGTCGAGAATAGTTTCAGTCAGATAAAGATACAATGCAAAAAGAGGTTCGACCTCGTGCCGAACCTCGTCGAGACAGTGAAAGGCTATGCCAAGCATGAGAAAGAAACGCTTGAGAATGTGACCACAGCCCGCAGCGCGGGAGCTTCGGCGAACAGCGTTCGCGACCTTGCGAGAGCTAACAATCAGCTTACGGAAACTCTCAGCAAATTGTTCGCGCTCGGCGAACAATACCCGGACCTTAAGGCGAACATCGGCTTCGTAAAGCTCCAGGACGAGCTCTCGGAGATCGAAAGGACCATTGCGGTCTCACGCAGTTTCTATAACGATACGGTCATGATCTATAACAAAGCCGTTAGGACATTCCCGGGCAACGTCTTCGCCTCCATTCTCAAATTCAAGGAAGCAGAGTTCTTTGACGCACCGGAAGCCGAGCTGGAAAATGTCAGGGTCAGTTTCTGAGCCGGTACCGAGATAACGTATGCGATCACCAGCGGGGGCGGCAGAGTGAAAAGGACAGAAAAGATCGTGGTCGCGGTTTTTTGTATTATTTTCGTAGTGATCCTTCTGGCAACCTTCCTGCCGGACGATCCGGATTACGAATTCGATCACTACAAAACAGATGTGGACATCGAGGTCCGCGCGGACGGCAGCGTGGCAGTAGCGGAAACTTACAATTTCAGGTGGTCCGGCATAAGCAGCGGCGAGATGTACATCTCATTCCCCGATGAGAAAGTAAATGCGCTGATAGGATCGTCCGTCAGCTGTATCATAGACGGGACGGCGGCTGATTTGGTCTCCTACGAAACAGGCAGCCAGGCAACGTACATGGGCGGCAGCGGTATGGCGCTCTATTCCTACGGCATGAATGCCCTTTCGGGCGAGTGGGAGATGAACGCTTTCTACAAGAGAGCCGCGTCAGGCGAGCATACGGTGGTCTTTCAGTACGAACTTGCGAACGTGGTCGGCAGGTACTCCGACTGCGTTGATTTTTATTACAAGGTGTTCACCTATTTCTCAGATGACCTTAAGGATCTGACGGTCACCGTCACCATGCCGCCGGGCAGTACGCAGACAGCAACGCGCATCTTCGGCCACGGAGATCCGAATGGCTACTGCGAGTTCGCAGGCGGCACCGCGAACGCTGTTTTCAAAAGTTCAAATCTGCAGGCATACACCATGTTCGAGATCCGCGTTGTCAACCAGCAGACGGAACTGTACTCCATAACTCCGGTAAGGACGGACAAAACCTTCGGTTCGATACTTGATGAGGAAAGAAAATTCCGCGAGCATACGGAACTGGTCATCCTTTTGGCAAACATCCAGATGTGGCTTATCGTTGCGATGGTGTCCGCAGCATTGCTGCTCCTTGTGTTAACGGTCAAACTTCTCCCCCGCAACAAACCGAATTTCAATCAGCCGTATTTGCGCGAGCTGCCCTCGATCAAACCGAACATCGCGGCGCAATTGGGAGGCTACTATAAACTGGCAAGGACCGGTTTCGGCAACAGGATAACCGCCACCGTTCTGAATTTAGCGGTTCAGAAAATAATTGCGATCGAGGCGGGCGCGGGAAAGGAGATCGTTTTCGTTTCCCTCAACGGGGACGCGCCTATGACAAGATTCGAACGTGGCGTTTACAACATGCTCTTTTGCACCGTGAAAGGACAGGACGATATCAGGATCACGCTCAGTCAGGTAAAGAAAGCTGTTGCAGGCGGCTCGGCGGATCACATACGGCTGTCGGAGATCGACAGACAGGAATTCAATGCGGGCAGTTATGTCGATGACGCTCTGGGGAGGCGGAATTCGAAGTGGAAGATTATCCCTCTCATACCGCTTATCCTGACGGTTCCGGTCATAGGCATCGCCGCTTTCATTGATTTCTTTGACTATATTCCGGCCGCCATCTTTATCTCTTTCATCATCGCCGTGTTGTCGGCGGCCGTCGCAGAAAGGACATCCCGCCCCCTCACCGTCAAGGGCGAGGATGAACGCGCAAAGGTCCTTGCGCTGAAAAAGTTCTACACAGACATGACGCTGATGAAAGAAAGACGGGCCATGGAACTCCCGCTCTGGGAACAGCATCTGGTCTATGCGGCTGCCCTCGGAGCGGCCGACAAGGTGATCAAGGAGCTGGACGTGCGGTTCGCCGAGCCAGGAATGTACGGCTCGAGCTTGAACACTCTCACCTACATGTACGTGCTCCACAGTGTCGGCGGACTCTCTCAAAGTATCTCTTCGATCAACCAGGCCTCGTATACGGCATTCGTCCGCGGAGGCGGGGGAGGCAGCAGCGGAGGAGGTTTCAGCAGCGGCGGCGGAGGTGGATTTACCGGCGGCGGAGGCGGAGGTTTTGGAGGAGGGGGCGGAGGCCACAGGTGATCATGGCCCGCTACCGGCATCGTAGAGAACGGGGGTAACAGTTCAATTCATATACTTCGATAAGATACTCCTTCCCACGGATATCATGAAGGACGCTTATCTTTCATGCCGTGGCGGGAATTTCTCCCGCAGGCCGCACGGGGGCCTGGCCGGACGTGCGGGGTCGGTTTTACATTATGTTCAGTCAGCTATGCTTTTATATAACATCCCTTATACCAAAGTCCGTGATTGTCGGGGACACGCTTCCTGACAAAATACGAGGAATGAATATGGTAACAGTCTATGACGTTCCTGCCGACGAACTCATACTCAAAACAGCGGAGAAACTGAAGGGAAACGATAAGATCACCCCTCCGAGCTGGGCGGAGTTCGCAAAGACCGGCAGGCACACCGAAAGGGCGCCTACGCAGGAGGACTGGTGGTACACAAGGGCCGCCTCCATTCTCAGGAAGCTCTATGTAAAGGGGCCCTTAGGGTCCTCCAAGCTCGCCGCCGAATACGGCGGGTCCGCTGATAAGGGTTCGATGCCCAACAGGGCGGTCAAAGGGAGCCGGAATATCGCGAGGAAATGTATGATGCAGCTTGAGGCGGCCGGATATCTCCTGCCGACAAGCAAGCAGGGCCGCATGATAAGCCCGGCGGGCCAGTCGCTGCTTGACAACACTGCAAAAGAGGTCTTCGACGAAAGAAAGGAATGAAGGTGTCAGGCATGGAAGATCCCGAATTGGAAGCACTCAGAAGGAGAAGGATGGAAGAGGTCCAGGCGCAGCAGTCAAACCAGGCCGCGCAGGAGGAACAGGCCAGACAATTCGAGATGCAGAAGCAGTCCGTACTCAGACAGATACTCACCCCCGAGGCGAGGGACAGGCTGGCAAACATAAAACTTGCCAGCCCGGAACAGGCCAACATGGTGGAGATGCAGCTGATCCAGCTCGCACAGAGCGGACGGCTGCAGGGAGTGATAACGGACGCCATGCTCAGAGACATTCTAAAGAAGATCATGCCCCAACAGCGGGAGATCAAGATAGAGAGGAGATGACGATGTCCAGTACAAAACCGCCTGCGATGAAAGGCAGGCTTAATAAAAAGATTAAACAGAACCGCCGCGTGCCCGCATGGGTCATGATGAGAACGAACAGACAGTTCCTGCGCCACCCCAAGAGAAGATCATGGCGCATGACCAAACTGAAGGAGTGAGGAATATGGCAGATGAGATCGAAAGGATAATGACCATACCTCTCAGAAAGACAAAGCTGGCCCCCCGCACGAAGAGGTCCGCCCGCGCAATAAAAGAGGTCAGGTCCTACATCATGAGACACATGAAGGTCGACGAGGATAACGTTTGGATAGATGCCTCCCTTAACGAGAGGATCTGGCAGAACGGGATAAGGAACCCTCCGTCGAAAGTGACCGTCAAGGCCGTCAAATTCGACGACGGACTTGTAGAGGTCTCGCTTTCAGAGTGAAAGGGATGATGAGACTTTCCCGCTGCAACGGCACTCCGAACATCGGAGTTTATGCATCGGTAAACGAGAGTCTGTCGCTGGTGGCGGCAAACTCCGGACCCGGTTTCGCAGAGGATATAGAAGCGGTGCTCGGAGTGGAAACGATCCTTACGACGATATCGGGGGCCTTTGTCATCGGTTCGCTCGTGAGGATGAATTCCAACGGCGCCGTCGTGTCCGGGATGATAGAATCATCTGAACTGGAAAAGATAAAGGAAAAGATAAACGTGACCGTGCTTCCCGATAAAGCAAATGCCGCAGGGAACAACGTACTCGCAAATGACAACGGCGCGATCATAAACCCTGTGCTGGGCCCCCGCGCGGAAAAGAGGATCGCCGATGCTCTGGGGGTGGAGGTTGTCAGATCCGCCATTGCCGGTTACGGCACGGTCGGATCGGCATGCGTCGCAACGAACAAAGGATGCCTCTGCAACGTGAACGCCACAGCGGAGGACATCGCCCTTTTGAAGGATGTCCTCGGCGTGGAGGCGAAGAAAGGTTCGGTGAACCACGGCTCCGGATATGTCGGGTCGGGCATATTATGCAATTCGAAAGGTGCGCTCATCGGAGACGAAACCACACCCGTCGAAATGGGCAGGATAGAGGACGGCTTGGCGCTCTATTGATCACCTGTCAAAGACCCAGACGCCTGTGAATTCCTGTATGTCGTCTGAAGACAGTTCCACTTCGTTGCCTACGTATACTATCGTGTCCTTGGGCACGTCCGACAGGAACTCGTCGAGCGTCGTCAGGGGGAGTGTGAGCCCCCCGACCCTGTAATGCATCGGAACCACTATCTTCGGGTTGATGATACCGAGGAATTTTTTCAGTCTCGGTATCGGGAGGGTGTAGACCTCGCCCGTTGGAACAAAGATTATATCCACATTCTTCAGGGCCTCGATGACGTCGTCGGACGGGATCTCTCCGAGGTCGCCGCAGTGGCAAATGGTTATACCGTCCATAGTGAACTTATGGATGGTGTTCATTCCTCTGAGAGTTCCCTCCATATCGTCATGGAACGAAGGAAGGCATTCGATCGTCATTCCCCTTATCTCGCGCTCCCCCGTCTCGGCGATAAGTGCGGAATGTTCGTTTCTGATTATTCTCTGTGCGTTATGGTCAAAATGATTGTGCGAGATCAGCACAATGCCGGCGTTCGAAACAGGGGGTTTTATCCCAATGGATTTTCCATCGTGCGGGTCCACTATCAGAGAATTCTCCAGATCAATGAACTCAAAACACGAATGTCCGTGCCATTTGATGCGCATGGAAAGACCATATCATAGCAGATAGAAAACGTTTCCCCTCTTGACCCTCATCCGGCGCTTATCCTTTTCAATTCACATCATCCTCTTATATTAATGAGACAATCCAGTAGCGATGAAGAAGACACTGGTCCTCGTTGTGGACAGGGATGACGACTTCGGCGTCAAGGGCGGCATCGAGACGCCGGTTGTGGGTGTGGAAGGGTGTTCCGTAGCCGCAACGGCATTAGGGGTGGCCGACCCAGAGGACTCCGACGTCAATGCTCTTTACGCAGCGATCAGCATCTACAGGGAGATCAAAGCCGAAGGGAACACAGAAGTGGAGATCGCGCTCATAGGCGGGAATGAAAAGGTCGGCCACAGATCGGACGCCGCCATCGTGGATGAGCTGGAAGAAGTGCTCAAAATGATCTCTCCCGACAGAGTCATACTGGTCGGGGACGGAGCGGAGGATGAATATGTCTATCCGATAGTGTCGTCAAGGATCCCCATTGATTCGGTCAAGAAGGTGTATGTCAAGCAGGCCCCCGGATTGGAAGGAACGGTCTACATCCTGTCCAAGATATTGGAGGATCCGGGCAAAAGAAAGAGATTCCTTGCTCCGATAGGGTGGATAATCATTCTCATCATGCTCTTGTTCATAGTGCCTCCCATCGCATCAGCTTTAGGAGACGGGACCGCCCCTTCGAACATCACGTCCCCTCTTGTCGTTTTCCTGATCGGCGTGTTCATACTGCTGTACGGATACAACATACCGGAGTGGTTATCCCTCTGGAGGGTCAAATGGATGGCCAGGATAAGAAGCGGCAGCGTCACCGTCTCTTTCGTCCTGATCTCTCTGCTGTTTTTCCTGATAGGCATGGTCGCCGGATACCTTTCCCTCGGCGAAATATACATACCTTCATTCTTCCTCGGCGCGTTATGGTTCATATCCAATGCCCTGTGGCTTGTGATATTCTCCATCCTCGCCTATCAGATCGGCGACATGGTCGACCAATACATCTCCGCTAAGAAGATCAAAATAAGTTTCATAATCGGAAGCATAAATATCGTCGCGATAGGACTGATAGCGACCGGTGCGCTGGACGTCGTTCTGGCATATTTCGATATGGGATTGAAGAGCAACGCCGTATTCGCTGCGGAACTCATCGGAGGCATCATCCTGGCCCTGATGTCCGCATTGCTTCAGCACCGCATGAAAGGCGCGATCAAGGCCGCCGAGAACACAAAGGACGCGGATGCGGATGCTGCCTGAGGACTGGGAACCAATCTATAACGAGATACTCGAAGACTTCGGTTATGATCCGTTAACGGACGAAAGTTCCGCGCGCATGCTGAAAGCGCTGATGCTGAATTCTTATCTCATATCTGATGATGACGTCGTTATGCAGAGAAAAGCCACGGTATTCGGTAACAGCGACGATCTGAAGAAGGATATCGCATCGGCCGCCCCGAGAGGCACGCTCATCGCGTCCGGCTCGTCCGTCGCAGTTTTGAGAGAGATGAGTGTGGCCCCCGACATCGTGGTGACCGACCTTGACGGCGAGATCGGGCCGCAGATCGAAGCCAGTAAGAAGGGCGCCGTCACTTTCATACACGCGCACGGCGACAATACTCATCTGATACAGAGGTATGCGCAGGACTTCTTAGGTCCGGTCGTTCTCACAACGCAATCCAGGCCCGACAATGTTGTGTCCAATTACGGCGGGTTCACGGATGGCGACCGCGCCGTGTGCATCGCCAGGCATTTCGGGGCGAAGGAGATATTGCTCCTGGGATTCGATTTCAGTACGCCGTCCTCAAAAGAAGGATCGGATCGGATGATCAAAGCCAAAAAGTTATGGTGGGCGAAAAAGATCATATTCGACCACAACGAACCCGACGTCTCCGTCGAAACGCCTCGTTGACCCTTTTATAAGAAAACAGTAATAAGGGTTCGTTAACAGAGGCGGCGCCGTGGATCCAACCTATATTGTCCTGCTTATCCTTACGATCATCTACGTCCCATTCTACATCTGGGTGCGGAGATCCCCCAAGGCGGCGGCGCGCGGCCTCGTAAAATACGGCCCCTGTGTGATGATCAAGACCAAATGGGGAACCGGGATGATGGAGAGGTTGTCCGTTTACAAGAGATTCTGGAAGTTCTTCGGCGCTCTCTCCCTTGCGATCTCGATGTTCCTTATGGTGTTCTTGATCCTGATCATTGTCGTGGGGATAAGTAATATTTCGGCCAGCCTTGCAGCTCCGGGGATCGGCTGGGAGAAGGGTTTGGCCATACCGGGCCTGAATCCCCTTATCCCCATACATTATGGGTGGTTGGGGTTGGTGGTCGCTATGGTTGTCCATGAGCTTGCGCACGGCATGCAGACCCGGGCAAACAACATGCGGGTTGACTCTACAGGCGTTCTGTACGGGGTCATTCCCCTGGGCGCGTTCGTGGAACCAAACGAAGAGGACATCGAAAAAAGCTCAAGAAGAGCGAAGCTGGATCTGTATTCGGCAGGAATATCGGTCAACTTCATAGTAGCTGTGGCGATATTCTCCATATTCGCCGTTCTGATGCTTGGTAACGTCTCGTCCTCATATGGGGACAACACCGGCGTTTATGCGGTATCATCGGACTCGCCTGCCCATTCTGCAGGCATCCCCAGCGGGGCGATAATAGAGTTGGTCAACGGCGAGGAATACTTCTATTGGGAAGATCACACCATGACATACTCCTGGGAGCCGGGGGATGTAGTACAGATCACATACCTTACCAAAGACAGCGAGCATACGGCGGATCTGATATGGGGGCTGTTCATCGAATCGGTCACAAAGGATAGTCCGGCCTGGAAGCTTAATGAATCGGACAAAGAACAATGCGAATCGGACAAGACTGCTTGCGAACCGGAGAAGGTTCTTTACAAAACATTCATTTTATCTATTAACGGCGAAAAGATCCATGACTATTTGGAATTCTTATCTTTCATGCAGACCACCAAGCCTGGAGAAACGGCGGATATTTTGTGCATGACCGCCGATGGGACGGAGACCTTCACCAAAACTCTGACACTGGGAGACAATGGAGGGGTGGGGTACATAGGGATAGGTACGTCTGTATCAGGAATGAGCTTCACCACTCCCGACATAATACTGGATACGGGAAGGAACCCAATATACGGCGCCGAATCTATAACGACGGCGGCATGGTCCATGCTGACATATATCGGCGGGCCTTTGAAAGGTTTCTCCCCGATCCCGGAGGTCACACACTGGTGGTATGACGTCCCGCTGGGCGACATGTTCTGGGTATTGGTAAGTGTGCTTTATTGGATATTCTGGCTGAACATAATGCTCGGAGTGTCGAACGCCATCCCCGCATACCCCTTCGACGGAGGATTCATTTTCCAGGGAGGCCTCAGCGCACTGCTTCAGCGGCTTGGAATGAAGGATGAGAAGAGAAGGGAGAAGATCACCGCCAGTATAACGAGTTCTCTGTCGTTAGTAATGATATTCATGCTGGTGCTTGTGATGGCGGCCGTCCTTTTCTGACCGTTCCATACAACAAACTTTATCTTCTTTCGTATATGCGGTAGCGATGACTCTGGAGGCCATTATTGAGGCTATAAGGACATTCCCTGGAGTTACCCGGAAGAGGCCGGTTCGCGAAATAGTGGGATCCCTTTCCACAAGGGATTTCCCGTGGGTCGCGGCCTCTGAGGGCGAAGATGCGGCAGCGGTTGAGTACGGCGACGATTACATATTGTTCGCAGCCGACGGCATAATGGAGTCCCTTGTGAATTCCGATCCGTTCTACGCAGGGTACTTTGCCGTTCTCGTCAATGTGAACGACATAGCCGCCATGGGCGGCAGACCGCTGGCCATGGTGGATGTTCTCTCATTGTCAAAGAGTGCGGTCTGCAACCAGATATTGAAGGGGATGTCCAGGGCGGTGAAGAAATTCAACGTCCCCATCGTAGGGGGGCACACACACCCGGACTGCAAATATAACGCGATCGACATTTCGATAATGGGAACCGTCCCTAAAAGAGACATTATACTGAGCTGCAGAGCGAAGGATAACGACGATATTGTTTTTGTAATGGATCTCGACGGTTTTTACCCGCCGGGCCTGAGATATGCATGGGACACCACGTCGAGAAAAGAAGATGCGCTGGTCCAGGCCCAGATAGAGATGATGTCCGTTATTGCGTCAAAGCATTTGGTCCATTCAGCGAAAGATATGAGCAATCCCGGATGTGTGGGGACGCTCGGCATGATGCTTGAAAGTTCTATGAAGGGGGGCACAGTGGACATAAAGAAGATACCTATACCCGATGGTGTTGATCTGATCCAATGGCTTCTCTCATATCAGGGATTCGGATTCTTGTTCGCTTGTCCGCCGGAGAATTCATCCGAGGTCATCGGACTCTTCGAGACCGTTGGGTGCGAAGGCGCCGTTGTGGGAAAGATCGACGATTCCCTGAAGCTGAAACTCAGCATGGACGGAGAAACAAAGGTCCTGTTCGATTTTGAGAAGGACATCATAACCGGGTGCTCACCCAGGAAAAGATGAGTGTTAGGCCACAGAGGTGGACATCGCATCTTGACCCAAGTTGACCGCATCGCTTCTCAACCCTGCGACCCCGCAAACGTCAGTAGCACGAGGTAAGGCTGCTCCCGTCAGGACCTGACCCGGTTTCCCCGATTAATGCGGGCGATACGACCCTCCGGCCGTTCAGCACACAAACTCCGGCTCTGCAGGACAAGATCTCATAGTCACTCTGCGGGCTTGGACCCTCAGCTTTGCCGCCCTCTGCAGTCACCCCCGCTATTGACGGTTGCGGGTATAGGGCACGCCAAGCTCCCCGGTCAAGCCTAACGCTAGGTCTATTGAGGGAGGGTATATAATATCTTTCTATTGCTGGTAGGTGGCCGCAAGCAGGTTTTTCATTTTATTTCAGAGCATGTATTAAATATTACTTCGCTAATGATGTGTGCGCCGTGCTAACACTTAGCACGTAGGTGTTAAAATGACATTCTTCGGATTGACCGACCCATACATCATAGGGGCATACATCGGATGTTTTCTCAGTGTGATCTTATGCTGCGGATGGGCTATATTCAAAAAAGATGATGAAATTGACGAAGAAGAAGGTGAGGAGTGATGGCTGAAGGCGTATCTCTGAGCCTTTTTTTCGGACTGATGATAGTGTTCGTCGCGGTGACGATACTGCTGGGTCTGTATGGATACCGCAACACGAAAGACAATCAGCAATTCCTTCTCGGAAGAAACAAATCCAATTCCTTTATAATCGCTCTTTCATATGGGGCGACGTTCCTGAGCGCCTCTGCCATAATAGGGTTCGGAGGCCAGGCCGCCACGCACGGTCCGGCCTTGATGTGGCTGTGCTTCCTGAACCTGTTCCTCGGGCTGTTCGTGGCGTTCGTCGTGTTCGGACCCAGAGTCAGGAGGGTCGGAAGAAAACTCGGGGCGTCGACCTTCGCGGATCTGCTTGGAAAGATATATAAATCCAAAGGGATCCGCGGGTTCACTGCACTGATAATAATCATAATGATGCCCATTTACTGCGCCGCAGTTCTGAAAGGCGGAGTTAACACCCTCGTGGTGCTTACCGGCCTGAACGAGTTCTATGACGTCATATTGATAATACTGGCGATCATCGTCGGTCTGTACGTCGTATACGGCGGGATAATCGCCGTCATGTACAACGACGCTTTGCAGGCAGGAGTCATGCTTATCGGCATGATCGTCATATTGGCGGTCACCGTATATACTCTGGGCGACTTCGGATCGCTTGCCGGCTTAAAAGGCCCAGGTACACTGAACGGAGCCAATGACTTGGCTTCGTTCCCATCATTTGGAACAGAAGAATGGTGGTTGGTGGTATCTACGTTCCTGCTAGGAGTGGGTATCGGCGCTTTGACGCAGCCTCAGCTTGTGGTAAGATTCATGTCAGCAAAAAATGACAGAATGCTCAAGCGCTCCATGATAGTGGGCAGCTTGTTCATATTCATCATTGTAGGGAGCGCCTATACCGTCGGCGCATTATGCAACATTTACTTCTTTGAGAATTTCGGCATGTCTGCGTTCGATTATGTTACAAACGTGCTCCACCTTGGAGTGGACTTCATCATACCTGAGTATGTGCTCGGCGCGTTCGGCGGTTCAACGTCCGGAGAGATATTCATCTGTATCTTCATATTATCGCTGCTGTGCGCCGCGATCTCCACTCTCAGCGCCCTTATGCATACGATAGGTGCGGCTGGAGGACACGATCTTTACACAATATTGAAGAACAGGATGACCAAAAAGAACGAAGACTTCCAATCGCTGAAGGTAAACAGATCAGTGACGGCAATTGCAATGGTGCTGATCGTGGTGTATTGTTATCTCATGCCTAACGACATCATCGCCAAAGCGACGTCTTTGTTCATGGGCATCACTGCGGCGGCGCTGCTGCCGCTTATGACATACGGTCTGTTCGCAAAGAATCCCAGAAAGAACGCCGCGCTTGCCAGCGTCTCTGTGGGTACCGCTGCATATTTGTTCTGGGCATTGTTCATCAACGCAAGTTCGTCGATATTCCTGCCAATATGCAAATGGATCACCGGCAATGCGGTCTTGTTCATGGATTCGAACATAATGTTTGTCGACGCTTTGGTAGTCGCGCTTCCCTTGTCCGTGATCACTTTGGCCGTAATATACCTCATAGACAGGGTGAGGAACCCCATACCGGCGGAGGCGCCCGCAGAGGCAGATGAGAACAACACAGATTCCTAATAACAGCCTCAAACTTCTTCCCCCTTTCACTTTTTTGTGTAACATTTTTAGGGATGTTCATCTATCGGTTTTCATGAAGATGCTGGAAATGAGAGACGTCTCCGTCGTGAGGAACGGAAAGAGGATCCTTGATTCCATAGATCTTTCGATAGAGGAGAACGAAAGCGCCGCAGTGATCGGAAAGAACGGCTCCGGGAAGACCACGCTGATGAAATTGCTGAGGGGGGAGATACACCCCTACTACAATGAGGACTCCCCCGCTGTCATGAAGATATTCGGAGAGGATAACTGGAACGTTTTCGAAGTAAGGAGCAGGATGGGGATCGTATCGATGGACCTTCAAAGCCAATTCGGAGACGATACCAAAGTAAGTGAGGTCATCGCTTCGGGATTCTTCGGAAGCCTTGACGTTTTCAGGAACATGAACGTGACCGAGGAGATGCTCTCAAAGGTCTGGAGCGCGGCCGCCATGATGGGTATAGACGACCTCCTTGACAGAGCGATAGGTGGGCTCTCCGTCGGCGAGATGAGGCGCACGCTGATCGCAAGAGCGCTCGTCACCGAACCGAGTGTTCTCGTCATGGACGAACCTATGACCGGCCTTGACGTCGTGATGGCGTCAAAATTCAGAAGCATGTTCGATATCCTGATAAGAGCGGGCGTCAGCCTGATCATAGTGACGCACGATCTTGCGGACATACCTAAGAGCATTGACCGCGTCATAATGATGAGGGACGGCAGATTATTCGCCGACGGTAAAAAGGATGCACTCTTCACCGAAGAAACAATGAGCGGACTCTACGATGAGCCTATTAAGGTTGAATGTGATGATGGGATTTATCGTATGCACATGTAAGCATACGGCTGGGGAAACAGATGAGATATATTTGCCCTGAATGCGGGAGCGAGATACCCGAGGATTCGGAATTCTGCCATTCGTGCGGAAGGAAGAAAGACAACACGATAAGGCTGGACCAGGCCGGGAATTTCATACCGCCGGAAACGGACATTTGTGCGTCATGCGGCGCGAAGATGTCTCCTGATGATATGTTCTGCCGCAGCTGCGGCCAGCCGTTATCCAGAACACAGATGGTGGTGTTCAGGCCCCGCATGGTAAAATACGGATGGGTAGGGCTGATCCTCGCCCTCGTGCCGGGGGTTCTGGGATTTATGCCGGATGTCTTTGGCACCGGGCTGTACAGCATATACGGGCTCGGCCACCTGTATTTCAAGAAATGGAAAAGGGGAGCCATATTCCTCATGATATCCGTGTTCATGTTCTTTATAAAGAGCGGAATGGATGAATCCCTCCTTATGACGCTGATGTTCGTGATAACATCCTTATTCGTCTACTTCATGCAGGCGATGGAAGTGGTTGTTCTGGCTTTCATGCCGCCGAAGACCGCCGAGTGATGCGCCATGACCGAGGACTGGACTGAAAAGTATAGGCCGAAGAAACTTTCGGATGTCATAGGCAACCCCTCGGCGGCGGGGGAACTGGCGGAATGGGCGGAATCATGGAAGAACGGCATGCCCAAGAAACGCGCCGTCGTTCTGATAGGATCACCGGGAGTGGGCAAGACATCGTCCGCCGAAGCTCTGGCCAACGAGAAGGGGTGGGATATGGTAGAGATGAACGCCTCCGACCAAAGAACGGGCGCCGTTATCAAAGAAGTGGCTTTAAGAGGATCTTACTTCAACTCGCTGGGAATGGATGAGGAGTACAAAAGTAACAAAGAAGGCAGAAAAAAGCTCATCATCCTGGACGAAGCTGATAATTTATTCGGAAATGCCGACAGAGGGGCTCTGCCTGTGATCAATGAGCTCATAAAAACGACAAAGCAGCCAGTCATCCTGATAGTCAACGATTTCTATGCTCTCTCAAAAAAAAGCTCGACCGTGAAAACGGACACCATTCAGATAACATTCAGAAAACCGACCGCGAGATCCATCGCCGGCGCTTTGAAGAAGATAGCGCTCTCGGAAGGCGTCACCGCCGACGATACTGTTCTTATGAGGATCGCCGAGAACTCTAACGGAGATATGCGGGCGGCGGTAAGGGACCTTGAAGCCCTTTCCCAAGGGCGGGACTTCATTGACGTATCCTCCGCTGAGAGCCTGCAGGAGAGGTTCGCCAAGAAGGACATGTATTCCGTGCTGGAAAGGATGTTCAGAGGCAATGATCCCTTCGGTGCATACAGGGCGCTGTCTGACACTGATGTGGACCCGGAGACGGCCATGCTTTGGGTGGACGAGAACCTTCCGTACGAGTACAAGGACCACGGCGACCTGGTAAGAGGATACGGGAAGCTTTCCAGAGCGGACGTATTCCTGGGAAGGGTCAGCAGGCGCCAGTATTACGGGCTGTGGTCGTACGCGAGCGTGATGATGACCGCCGGCGTTTCCACATCGAGGATCGGCGGCAGGACGTCCGACGGCAGGCTCAGATTCCCGCAGTACCTGATGAAGATGTCAAGGTCGAAAACGGCGCGGGCGCTGAAATCTTCGCTATCCTACAAAATAGCATGTTCCCTCCACACATCCACAAAAAGAGTTGACACGGATATCCTGGGATCGCTGAAAGAGATCGCGATGAACGATCCGGAGTTCAGAGCGATGCTTGCAAAGGACATGTGTCTAGAACCCGAGGAACTCGGATTGCTTCTGAATTCAAAGATAGACTCAAAGATCGTAAAAGAAGCTTACCCGACAGCGCCGGAACCTGTAAAACAGGCCGTATCCGCCCCTCCCGAAAGGGATGAGGGACCTTCCGAAAGACCCGCTCCTGCAACGAACGGGAAACCGCAAAGCAGACTGCTTGACTTCTGAGGGATCGAATGGACGAATCATACAAGGAATTGCTGGTGAAGCAGCAGTACCGTCTCTATAAAGACCACGCGGCGGTGAAGCTCTGCCACTGGCTGAAGGAAAGTATGATACACGGCCGCCATTGCTACAAACAGGATTTCTACGGCATCAAGAGCCACAGGTGCCTGCAGATGACCCCGGCGATAAACGAATGCAGCCAGCAGTGCAGTTTCTGCTGGAGGGTGCAGGAAAGGGACTTCGAAGTAGAAGAATGGGCGGAGCCCAAAGAGATGCTGGATGCTCTGATAGCCCACCAGAGGCTTCTCATATCGGGGTTCAAAGGAGATTCCCGCTGCCCGAGGGAGATGTTCGAAGAAGCCTCCAACCCGGATCAGGTCGCGATATCCCTTGCGGGGGAACCGATAACCTATCCTTATCTGTCGGACTTCATCAAAGAATGCCACAGAAGGAATATGACGACGTTCCTGGTAACGAACGGAACATACCCGGACCAGCTGGCGTCTCTGGATGAACTGCCGAGGCAGCTGTATGTGACGGTAGCCGCTCCGAACGAAGAGATATACAAAAAGGTCTGCAGACCGAAGATAAGCGACGGATGGAGCAGACTGATGCGGACGCTCGACGTGCTCCCTTCCCTCGATACCAGGACGGTGATAAGACATACGCTGGTGAAGGACCTTAATTTCGGATGGGCGGACGAGTACGGGAAGCTGGATATCAGAGCTGACCCAGACCTTATAGAACCTAAAGGATACGTATTCGTCGGCGCGTCGAGACAGAGACTTTCGCTTACGTCAATGCCGTCCTTCGAGGAAATAAAAGATTTCTCATCGCAGCTGGGAGATGTCACTGGGATGTCCATAATTAAAGAAAGGGAGGACAGCAGGGTCCTCCTTCTGGGCGATAAGAACATCAACACCGACGTCAGAACATACCGCCTGCTCAGATCAGGAACCTCTGAATAAGGAACAGGATCAGGACCAGGTGTATGATCAGAAACAGATAGATTATCTTGAATTTCATTTTCCTGGTCTTGTGCCTGAAAACGCTCATCCCCGCCAGAGCACCGAAAGGACCGACCATCCCGGAAATGATCAGGGTCGATTCTTTGGTCCTGTATCTGTCCTTTATTGCCTTCCTTTTATCCGCCCCGAAGAGTAAGAACGAAACGCCGTTCAAGATGACATATAGTATGATGATAAGATGAACGGGGTCCGCGTTCATCTTCTGGACATCTCCTTTATGAAGGCGTCTACGGACGCTCCGAACCCTTCTTCATTCTTTTCATCCTTTCCCACAAAGAATGAAGCGTCGCTGATACCGAGTTGGGCGGAGACCCTTTTAAGCTGCTCCTCGCCCTTTTTATCACCGTACATGCATGAGAGGAAAAGCGACCTCTTTTTGCCGGTGAACTGTTCTTTGTTCTTTTCAAGGAATTCGACAAGCGGACGGTACGGTTTCCCGGCGTGTATGCCTGTGCCGAATATTATGTGGTTGTATTCAGAAAGGTTGATGGCGGTCTGCTTCTTCAGATCAAACAGGTCGGCATTCAATTCTTTTGCAATATATGCTGCTATCTTCTTTGTCTTTCCCAATTTCGAAGAGTAAACAACTGCTTTATTTGTCATTATCTCATCCCCTCGGCATCGCAAGTATGCCGTGCAGAGGGAGTGAACGCGGTAGCTGGTATATGTAATTATATGCTTTCAAATCCCTTTGATTTGAGCGGATTAGCGCGGATCGTCTCGGATAATACTTGTATATATCAAGTGTGAGACATCTGCAATGCGGGCTCTGCCCGCATTCTCTCCATTCAAACCAAAGAAGGACCTTTCGACCAAATCCAGTAAATATGAATATCTCCATTTTCATTTGATCATATGAGCTATGAAGTGGAACTCATCGACGTCGAAAAAGCCTCGGAACTGCGGCTGAAATATAAAGGCCTCAAATCGTACTCTTCCAAGGTGGATATCTTCGGCCTGTGTGTTGAGTTCCTGACGGAGGACAGAGAACACCTGAATATGTGGGAAGATAACTTCTACTCCATGTCCGATGATATAAGGGCCCATGCGAAGATCTACTCCATCTGCGACCCGGCTTATGATATGAAGGTCCTGTTCGAACCTGCAAACAACATAGCTTTCCTTTTCAACTTCGACTATTACGGGTGGATAAAAAGCATAGCGCTTGGGATATCCGGAAGTATTCTGGAGGAGGCGCATGACACCTATTCGGTCCACGGCGCCGTGCTCGATATGGATGGGATAGGGGTGACCCTGATAGCGCCTTCCAAGACAGGAAAGACGACCCAGTCGTGGGGATTACTGAGAATGAGCAACGCGCATCTGATATCTGACGACTGGTACTTCGTCAAACTGGGCGACAGGAGGCCGATCGCTCACGGTTCGGAGAAGAACTGCTACATCGACGCCGACATCGGAGACGTTTGGGAGGAGTATAAGCCGCTTGTAAGCCACGTGCGGTTCGACAACAAAGGCCGGGGGATCGCGAACGTAAGGTGGGTTGCCGGCGAATCGTCGGTCATACCGATGACAAAGATCAGATACGTCTTCCTCATGAAAAGAGACCATACCGATCCCGTCGCAATAAGGCGGCTTATGCCGGAAGAGGGAGTGAACTACCTGCTTTTGAACGACCTGTGCAACCCCCATCAGATCATTTGGAATGACCACAAAGGAAAGATAAGAAGCAGGTTCTTTTCGGATTTCCTTTCGAACTGCGAAGTGTATCTTGTCAACACGATCAAAACACCGCAGGAGACCCAGGAGCTCATAAGAGACGTAATAATGAAATGCGGGGTGATCCAATGAAGATCCCAAAAGTAAAGGTTCCGGACATACTAGGTACGATAAAGAATTCAGACATGCTCAGCACCAAGAACAAGAAGCCTTCCGACCGTGTTGAAAGGGCGCACACCTCAAGGCTTTTGGTCCTCTCAATACTTGCGATCATCTCATTCATAGCAATAGCATCGGTCATCCTGTTCCTCGCCAACAGGACAGTGGATATATTAGATGTTCTAAGAAGCAGCATGGGCAGCGTGTTCGCCCTGCTTTTTGCCGTCATTATCCTTGACACTATCAATGCCAACAGCAATAAAAAAAGGAAAAAACGCGAAGAGAGAAAAGCGATCGTACGCCACAACAAGATAATCCAGCCTGTTATCGACATGTACCTCGTAAGGAAGAACATGGTCATCACTTTGAACGATAAGACCGTCAGCAAATTCAAGATCAACGCCAGCTTCACCATCAAGGATATGAAGGATATGTTCGGCCCTTCGGAACTGGTGTCGGACGTCAGCAAATCGAAGATAGAGGTATATGCGTACTACCAGGAAAAGCTGCACGAGAAGCTCACCCACCTTGTGGAAGATGTGGATTTCAACTTCTATTCGGATCTGTGCGATGCGGCGATGGGTTACATCAACGCAACCTCATACGGGGCGTCCGCGCTGGATGCGGTGGTTGGCTACCAAGGCACAATGGCCGGCACAAAATCAATGAGGTCCGTCGTCATGAATATGATAAGAGACGAGCCGGAGAACGGAAAATTCATAGACGCCCCGCCGGCGCTGAAGAATGTGTATCTTGTGCACCAGATGATCAACGATCAGGAAGTGGCGCTCGGGAAATATCTGAAGTTTGTGCAGAAGATCATCGAAGAGGATGCTAAAGAAGCGGGCGGCGGCGATGCTGCCGACGTGGATTACGAGTGACCTGCGAACTCGACGTCAATGGGATTACCCAGCGATATGGAGTCTTCGGTAACGACAGAATCGTAAGCAAGCACCTTTACACCGGATCCGTACGCTCTTTCGACCTCTGATGCGAACTCCTCATGCATCTCATAGTGAGGAGAGAAGACCTTGGGCCCGGACATTTGTACAAGGAACATTATGTACGCTTCGTACCCGTCTTTCAGAGCGGCCTCCAGTTCCCTCACGTGCTTGAGACCGCGCTCGGTAGGTGCATCGGGGAAAAGAGCAAGGCCGTTCTTTTCAAGGGTGACCCCCTTGATCTCCATTAATTTCATTTTACCGCCACTTTCTGCATAAATGTCTATGCGTGAGTCCCCGTACCTGTATTCCGGGCGTACTTTATCTGCATCCTCGAACCCCGGTATGCGGTGTATCGACTCCTCGACTACTTTATTCGGCGCCTGGGAATCGATGTTCACCAACATATCTCCCTTGTAAACGCCGATAAGATCGTATCTGGTGGATCTGTCAGGGTTGTCCGGCACACTGAGCACGGCTGTTGCGCCCGGGATCAGAAGTTCCCTGCACCTGCCGGTGTTCTTGACATGGCATCTCTCTTTCTTTCCGTCTATCTCCACGTATGCAATGAACCTGTTGGGCCTTTCGATGAAAGTGCCAGTCAGAGTGCTCGGATACTTCATCGCTTCACTTGACCCACTTCAGGATCTTCACTTCGGAACGGGGATGCTTTTCTATGCTGCCGTCGGGCTTGCCGAGTATCATGCACGCTGCGTATTTGTGATCGTCAGGTACGCTGAATTCCTTCCTGAATTCCTGATCATATCCCAATCCGGCCGCGAAACCTATGAAGCATGTTCCGTATCCTAATGAATGCGCTGCAAGCATCATGTTCCCCACCGTCAGCGACCCGTCTTCGACCGGCGTCACTGCGCTCGGGTCCGTGAATACGAATACGAGCGTCGGCGCTCCGTAGAATATGTCCGCACTGGGGTCGTTGGCCATCTTTTCGGCCATCGGGTTGGGCTGCCCTGCCGCCCTTGCCATCTCTGCAAAAAGAGATATTGCCTTTCTGTTGTATTTCTTGATCGTCTCTTTGTTTTCGAGGACGACGAACCTGACTGCCTGGCGGTTCATGCCGTTCGCCGCATAGAATCCGGCTTTGAGTATCTCTTTTATGCATTCATCGGGGACTTTTTCGTTCTTGAACTTTCTGACTGATGACCTGTCATATATGTTCTTTAGCGCTTCGTTCATAATATCGGTACTGCGTCCTCAGAATATAACCCTTAACGGGAATGTCGGGCATGGTATGAATAATGCCTTTTTCAGTGTCTTTGTTATTCAATCTTTAAGACATCCCGCCGGCACTACGTGCACGCCGTCCTCGCGCGTGTATGCGTATCCAGACGCAGTGACAACGGCAAGGAAGGACATCTCCCCCAAGGACTCACTCTCGATCTTGTTTTTTATCTTAAGCAGATTCTCTGCAGCTTCGTCGATCATTCCCGATCCAAGCTTCACCTCCACAGCGCCCCATCTGCCGTCGCGGAGTTGGATCACAGCGTCCGCCTCCGTTCCGTCGCCATCCCTGTAGTGATAGACGTTCCCTCCCGCTGACTGTGCGTAGACCCTCATGTCCCTTACGACCATGGACTCGAACAGCAACCCGAAGGTCTTCAGGTCGGCAAAAAGGCCTTTCGGGGTCGCTCCCAGGAAATATGCGGCTATAGCCGGGTCGGTCAGATGTCTGGTATCCGATGTTCTGACCGATGTTTTCGAACGCAGTTTAGGGGTCCACGCGGGAAGATCCTCAATAACATAAATCTCTCTCAGAGTTTTCTCATATGCCTTCAGAGTATTGATGTGAATAGGCGCATTGTCCTTAGCCGACATATCGGCCATGATGGTGGTATCAGGCGTCTGGGTCGAAACGTTTCTCGAAAGGGATCTCAAGACCTGGCGCATCTTATCGCTGTCACGATCCACTCCGTCTACGGTCTTGACCTCTGAACGGAGTATCGTCTCACAGTAGCTCTCGGTCAGCACCTGTGCATCCAGAAGGCTCTTCCCCAATGACCCCGGCCATCCTCCTCGGACGATCAGCGCGGCAACATCCTCTATCGATAGCGGGGAAACGCCGGATACCTCATTTCCCTCGAACATGCTCCGCAAGGATACATCGCCTGTTGAATCCCCGGACTCATAAAGACTCATAGTGTGCATCCTCATCCTTCCTATCCTCCCTGCTCCCGAATGTAAGATCTTTGACTCGTTAACCGTCGTTGACCCTGTAAGGATGAACTGTCCCGCTTCGGATGATCTGTCCACGCTGTATCTGACTGCGTCCCAAAGGATCGGTGCGGTCTGCCATTCGTCAATGAGGCGCGGTTTCTCACCTTCGAGAAGGAGCGATGGTTTGACCTTCAATGTCCGTTGATACGCCTCCCGCATATCCGCATCATGCAGGTAGATCGCACTTTTTGCAATCCGCTCAGCGGTGGTGGTCTTGCCGCACCATTTAGGCCCTGTTATAAGTACGGCCCCTATTGCTCCAAGCTTTCTTCTGAGTTCACCATCGGCCAATCTTGGCTTATATTCTTCCACAATATCAGATATGTGCTGGAACATATTTAAATGTGAGAGTTGTGGGAATTTTGATGTGAGAGTTGTGGGAATTTTGATGTGAGAGTTGCGAAAGTCTTAATGTGTGAATTGGCCCTCTTTAAGCGAACTCGTCGTGCAGGTTGAGAGATTGATAAGAAAGCGCGGAGGAGGGGATTTGAACCCCCGAGGTGAAACACCACCGGTTTTCAAGACCGGCGCCGTGGGCCGGGCTTAGCTACCTCCGCTTAGCTTGGCAATATTATGTTCATATTTAACTCAACCGTCGGCTGGGTGTGAACGATCGGCGCTATCCGGCCAAACTCTCTCTATGTACTTTGTGATGGCTGCAAACCACAGAAGTTCGATGAGAAGCGATATCGCACAAGGTATAACCGCTTCCGTCATGCTGCCGAAAAGAACGAAGCACAGCGTCACCCCGAGGCCCGAGTTCTTCCACACCGCCATGGGGACGTACACCATGCTATCGTCTCTCCGGGTGCCTTTCTTTTTTAAGAAATGAAGCACCGCGAAGCTGACGGCAAATACGCGGATGATGCATGCGGCCGCCACTAACAACACAACGCCCGGTTCCGAGAAAAGATACTCCCTGTTCTGCCCCAAGGACAGCAACACAACAAAGAACAGCATGACGCTTATCGCGATCATCCTGGTATCTCTGCCTATCTTCACTTTCTTCAGCGGAACGGATGCCGCCATAGGTACGGCGACGAACAGCACCACGTAGGAAAATATCCTCAATACGCTGACCGATTCCCCCGCCAGCGCCCATGTTATGAGCGGCGTCATCGCCAGCGCGATGAAATATATCACCGCCAGAGAAAGAACGCACATCGTTGTGTTCCCTTTGGAAAAGAAGGACATTGTCACAACGGAAACCGCACACGGAACGGCGGCAAGCACGACCCAGCCCTTCCAGATCTCAGGATGGTCCGCAATGAAAAAAGACCCTATGACTAGCGTTACCGCAGTCGAGATCCCGAAGCATGCGATAACGGAATACGATATCGGCCCTTTGTTTTCTTTTAGGCTTTTTGCGTTGAATGATAACCCGTCCATAGACAAGGTCATCTGGATTATGAGAACGATCACTATCAGCGTAGAAGAGATGTCGCCGATCGGCCCTACTATAAACGCGCATATAACACCCAGTATTATCCAGACCCTCATGTTGGAAAGGATGTTCATTGCCGCCATGATTCCTCTATCGG
Source organism: Candidatus Methanoplasma cognatum (assembly GCA_009777615.1). Classification (NCBI taxonomy): domain Archaea; kingdom Methanobacteriati; phylum Thermoplasmatota; class Thermoplasmata; order Methanomassiliicoccales; family Methanomassiliicoccaceae; genus Candidatus Methanoplasma; species Candidatus Methanoplasma cognatum. Next base: position 42,622 of record WRLM01000003.1, on the reverse strand, counting down.
CAGTCGATATTTACAAGTTTTGCATTCTTATCTGTTCGAAAAGAATTCGACGGCATCCTTCACCGGATCCTTGGACAATGTGGCCTCCAGCGGCCTTTTGTATTCGGATATCCTCGAATCCAGGATGACCGCCATGCCGTAGTCTGTCTCGTTCCTGATCATCCTTCCGATGGCCTGTCTTATCTTCCTCACGGCGGGGACCTCTGTCGTATATTTCCATCCCGTCCCCGGCCCGTATCTGGCATCAAACATCTCGGACATCGCCTTCTGCTCCAGGGACGGCGGGGTGAATGGTATTCCCACTATCACGGTGAAGCACAGTTCCTCGCCCGGAAAATCTATGCCTTCTGCGATGGACCCGCCCATGACGCTGAAGAATACCCCGCCGGTACCCCTTCTGAAAGCGTCCAGCGCCCTCATGGTCCTCTTCTGCTGGCCTGACTCCTCCCAATATAGCGGCTTGCCGATATCCCTCTCGAGGACCGAGCGCATCTCTTTCATCATTTTGTAAGACGGAAAGAAAACCAGCGTGTTCCTGTCGACTGCATTGCAGAGATCGGAGATCCTCTTTCCTATGCGGGCGATCATAGAGGGATCCCTTTTTTCGTATCTGGTGGTCACGTCGTCAACGTATACGACCGACCTGTTCTCCTTCGGGAACGGTGACGGGTACGTCCTGGCAATGGTCGTCCTGGGGAGTCCCATGATCTTGTAATATTGTTCTAAGGGCTGAAGCGTACCCGACATATGCACCGCGCCTTTCTGTTCCTGCATGAACTTAACTATGTCGGACGGGTCTATGCACGCTGCGAAAAGATATTCGCCGTTCTCCGAGGTCTTCACCGACCTTACATACCTGTCATTGTCGGACATCGCCCAGTCCTTCAGAGCTACGCCCAGGGCGTATATCTCCGAGATCTGGGGGTTCCCCTTCTCTGCCAAGGCATCCGTTCGTTTTTCGCCGACGTCTATCATCTCCTCTATCACCTTATTCAGATCGCTCCTGGTCATTCCGAAGCGTTTCATGATTATGTTCTCCACAGCGTCCTTGCCAAGTCTGAATTCGGTCTTCCCAAAAGGTATGTTGTCAGTGGCCAGCTGCTTCACGGCACTCTTTACGGCTTTTATGACGTCCTCGACCTTTATGCCGTTCAGCACATCGGATGTCTTGGTCACTGTGCATTCTTCGATCGCGGCGTCGATCATCCTCATTGTTATTGAGAAGCTTTCCTGTTCCCTCGCCGCATCTATTATATTATGCGCTTCGTCCACTATCAGGAGCAGAGGGACGTCTTCGCCTCCGAGGTTGGCGATGAAGTTCGTTCGGATGTCCTCCGACAGGATATGGATGTACGGAGCGACGACCACATCCATGTGCTTCATCAGGATCTTCTTCATCTCATACGGGCAGGAACCGAACTTCTCACAGTGCGCGTCAAGCTCCGCGGATGTGGGGAACTCTTTGAGACAATAATCGACGACGTAGTTGACCTGCGCGGTTGTCCTGTCGAAGTATCTGCAGCCGCCTGCTCCATCGTTCAGACTTTTCTTCTTCCTTTCGTCGCACATCAGCGACAATACGTTGGGCGGAAGGTCATCCAGTCCCTCTCTTAAGAACAGGGGACAGGATTTGTTCCTTCCCGTGATCGTTATTCCGGAGACCGGCTTGATGCCGGAGATCGCCTTCAGTTCCTTCATGACCTGGTCGCTCTGAGATATCGTTCTTGTGAGGTACACTATCTTCTTACCGGTCCTCTTCGCATGTTCCAGGCCGGCTGCGAGAGAGACTATGGTCTTACCCGTTCCGGTCCCAGATTCCATCACGATGTGCCTCTCTTCATCGATGGCCCTCCTGATGTCGGCGATGATATCCAGCTGCATCTCCCTCGGCTCGTAGGGGAGGTAGGGTGCTTCCGGATTCTCTTTTTCGACCATCTTCTTCGGAGGCTGTCCCGCGTTTGCGAACTTAGCAAGCCCGTTCTCCGACGACCGATCCACATTCCGCCCGCATGAACCGCATTTCTTTTGATATGGTAAGACCAAAGACCCGCAGTTTGAGCAGAATGTATTCTCCATCAAATCACAGTAAGCCTGTTCCTTTTATAATGTTAATTCAGGGGTGCCCGAATATACTGAAAGTGCTCAGCGCTTGTCCCTGTCCACATATTCTTTGATATATTCTTCCGCCCCATCCATACTCAGCATGACTTCTTTCATGAGGTGCTCCTCCGCCTCCTTGACCCTGTTGAGCGTAAGATATGTATTTGCGACATCCTGATGCAGCCTTATCAACACCTGGATATCGTCAAGTTTGTTCATTGACATAAGCTCTTCTAGAAGAGAGATCGCAGCCTTCCTGTCTATTAGATACCGCTCAAGAAGGCCTTTCTTCTGCTCAATATCCCCTCTGAGAACAAAAGCGAATATCAGGGACATCATGTCCTCCAGCGAGCCCTTTTCAAAGAGCTCGTATCCGGCGCCGATCGCTTCGGAGAAAAACTCCATGGCCTGATCCTCCATGTTCATTTCCTCCATCGACTGTGCGCTTATAACCAGCGTCTCCAGATATCTGTTCTTCGACCAGTCATCATCGTGTCCGATAAGCATCGTATACAGTTTGTCGATGAATGGCGAGGTCCCTTCCGGGTGTCCGCCGCTCAAAAGGTCCTCGCAGCAGTCCAGACACATCTGTATCACCTTCTTCCTGTCGTAGAGTTTGGAATCTTCGCCGAATTCGTGCAGGCGGGCAGATGCGATCGCGTAGTCTTCAGCCATCTGGTCCGGATCGTTCTCCGCATACAGCTCCCCTCTGGAAACGAACACTCTGATGAAACTTCCGGGGTCCGCTTGTTTACCGGCGCGTTCCATTTTGACGATGATATCGACTGCGTCATTGAGGTCCGACAGTGCCGACATGTAATACTCCATCATCGAAAGGACACTGCCTCTGTTGATCAGGGCGTCCAGCATTTCGTCATCCGAGCACCCGGACTCCTCCAGCCGGTTGATCCTATCATTGCAGTCCTGCAATACTGCTTCGAGGTGCTCGTCGAGCGATGGAGACATCATTTACTCTTATGCTATCTTTTGATTTAAACCCTGACTTTGTTCAAACCGGCACGGCTTTGTTGGCGCATAATCCGCAACAATCTACGGCTTACTGCCGATAAACGTTAGGATGTTGAACAGATCCATCGCTTTTGCGCGGTGCTTCTGCTTTTTTCACCGTGAGGACGAACCCGGTTCTTTCAGGTACTTGCTTTTTCTGCAGACGATCAAGAATCCGACCAGAATTGCTAAGGCTGCAATCCACGTAACAGATAATATCAAGGACCTTGTTCCCGTACTTTCTATGAAGAAATATACCGATCCACCCGCGATGATGAAGATCCCCATGATCATCATTACTTTTCCCATATCCCTTATCATTCTTTGCGTATCGTAATGTTCCAGGTTCTCTTTTCTGATGAAAAAGCTGGTAGTAATGGTGATATCGAATGATTCGCGCTTCTTCATATAATAAATCCCCCAGTATATCGAAATGAAACCGAAAAAGAGGAATATCACCGCAGGATACATCGAAAATGACAGGTATCCTTGGGACAGCGATATGAAGATTACGCCCAGTATCATGAATGCGACCGCAAGGTATGCGAGGTAGTCTCTGGAGATCTTTCTCATGTAATGGGAACTGTATTGCAATATCAATAGAATATATTTACTGCCCGCGGCTTCTTTTTACAGCAACGTATTATTATTGATCAGCACTTAACTGACCCTATGGCTCAGAAAAGGGTCCTCGCCATACACGATATATCCTGCTTCGGGAAGTGCTCGCTTACCGCAGCTCTGCCGATAATATCCTCAACGGGGGTCGAGTGCGTGGCGATGCCTACCGCTGTGCTCTCCACGCATACGGGGGGATTTACCGGATATACGTACAGGGACCTCACGGACGATCTTCTTCCCATTTGGGACCACTGGAAAACCTTGGATCTCGGTTTCGATTCCATATACACGGGATTCCTCGGTTCCTTTGAGCAGATCGATATCGTATCGAAGATATTCGAAGAGGCAAAAGAAAAGAATACCTTGATCGTGGTGGACCCCGTAATGGCCGACAACGGGGAACTTTATCCCGTATTCAGCAAAGATTTTCCTATGGGAATGAAGAAACTATGCGAGAAGGCCGACGTGATAATTCCTAACATAACGGAAGCGGCCCTTCTTCTGGGAGAGGAATATTCCAAGGGGCCGTATTCGAAAGAGTATATCGAAGGATTGCTGAGAAGGCTCGGGAGCATCGGTCCGAAAAAGATCATCCTGACGGGCGTCTTTTTTGACAAAGAACATCTCGGCGCGGCCGCATATGATACGGAAACGGGAGCGATATCCTACTCCTTCCGCGATCTGGTGGAGGGTTATTATCACGGCACGGGCGACGTCTTCGGTTCGGTCGTCGTTTCCGCGCTTATGAACGGATCGGACCTCGCCGAAGCGAATGCGGCGGCCGTGGAGTTCACCTCCAAGAGTATCCTGAGGACAAAGAACGCGGGAACCGACACAAGGTTCGGCGTTAATTTCGAAGAGGGCCTGAGCGAACTGGTCCGCATTATCGGGAAGGGAGGATATTGAGATTCTGCGGCACGGATGAAGCAAAGGAGCTGGCGGAAATGGCCAGGAACATCTGGATGGAACATTATCCAACCATCATAGGCATGGATGATACCGAGTACATCCTGGGCAGGTTCCAAACGGAGGAAGCCATCAGACAGCAGATCGGCGACGGATATCTCTATTCGTTCATCATGGCGGGTGACACCAAGGCGGGATACTTCTGCATAGTGCCGGAAAGCGATTCGCTCCTCATAAGCAAGTTCTATATATCGAAGGAGTTCCGCGGGAAGGGTCTCGGCTCCGGGACCTTGGACGACATATTGGAGAAAGGGCGGATGCTTAAGAAGAAAAAGGTCCGCATCCGCGTGAACAAGGACAACGTATCGTCCATTGACATCTATCTGCACAAAGGTTTCAAGATCGTTCGGGATGAGACGGTCGATATAGGCGGCGGCCACTTCATGTACGACCGTATTGCGGAATATCTCTTCTGAACGGTGCCCGCAATGCCCTTCGGTTGCGCGTACGAAAGTAAATAATATATATTTATTGAACGCTCTGCGGAAAACGTAGGGGGACGAATATAGAAGGAAGGAGTAGGAATGAAATTCTGCGAATACGACGATGCTGAGGAGTTAGCCGAAATGGCCAAAGAGATTTGGACAGATTATTACAGTACATTCCCCGATAGGGACCTGCCGGAGTATGTTCTGAAAAAATTCCAGTCTGAGTTGGCGATCAAAGAGCAGATGTGCGAGGGATACTTGTACTGTTTCATCAAAAAGGACGACGTTAATGTCGGATATATATGCGTACTGCGGGATAGTGACACGGTTTTGCTGAGCCGGATCTACATATTGAAAGATTTCCGCGGGCAAGGACTCGCCTCCGAGGCCATAGACATTCTAGCGGAGTGGTGCAGAAATATGAAGATGAGGAAGTTGTACCTTCGCGTATACAAGGAGAACACCATCTCAATCAGTATCTATACCCATAAAGGCTTCACCATAGTCGAAGAGAGGAAAGAGGATATCGGAGACGGGTTCTTTCTGGATGATTATATAATGGAATACCGCTTTTAAGAAAAAGCGATGTTCATACCGACGACCCCAGAAGAGATAAAGAAGAAAGGCTGGAAGAACCTTGACGTGGTGATAGTTTCCGGCGATACGTACATAGACTCTTCTTACAACGGGGCGTCGGTCATAGGCCATTGGCTGATCGAGCATGGTTTCAAGGTGGGGATCATATGCCAGCCTGTGATAGATTCTGAGAAGGACATCACAAGGCTGGGGGAGCCGGAACTGTTCTGGAGCGTTACCGCCGGATCCACAGATTCTATGGTCGCCAATTACACCCCGACCAACAAAAGAAGGAAGGATGATGATTTTACCCCCAGCGGTGTGAACGACCGCCGTCCTGACCGTGCCTGCATCGCGTACGCCAACCTCATAAAGAAGCACATTAAGGGAAAGCCGATAGTTCTCGGAGGGATAGAAGCAAGCCTGAGAAGGGTCGCGCATTATGACTTCTGGTCAGATTCAGTGAGAAGGAGCATTCTTTTCGATTCCAAAGCCGATATCATCACTTACGGCATGGCCGAGCTGTCGAATCTTGAACTAGCGGAGAGAATGAAGGATGAAAAGGACGTCAATGGTATAAGGGGCATATGCCGGATAGGCAAAGAGCCTCCGGAGGACCATATCAAAATGCCGTCGTATGAGGAATGCGCCGGCAACAAAGACGATTTCATCAAAGCCTTCAGGATATTCTACGAGAACAGCGATCCTATCATCTCCAAGGGCATTTATCAGAAGCACGGAGACAGATATCTCGTCCAGAACCCGCCCTCCAGAAATCTGACCCCGGACGAACTGGACCGGGTCTATTCCATGGACTACGAGAATGCCGTGCACCCGTATTATCTTAAAGACGGGGAAGTGAAAGCTATGGAGACGATAAAGAATTCCATCACTTCCCACAGAGGATGTTACGGTGGGTGCTCGTTCTGCGCCATTTCCGTCCATCAGGGAAGGACCGTGGTTTCAAGGTCCGAGGATTCTCTGGTCTCAGAGGCGGAGAGGATCGCCTCGGCGCCGGGATTCAACGGCATCATCTATGACGTGGGGGGACCTACCGCGAACATGTACGGTATAGAGTGTTCAAAGAAGCTCATAAAGGGAGCATGCGGAGATAAGAAATGCCTTTACCCGAAACCCTGCTCTCATCTTCCCATCGACCATTCGAGGCAGATATCCCTCCTGAAAAGGATCTCCGGCATACCCGGCGTGAAAAAAGTCTTCGTCGCTTCGGGGATAAGGTATGATATGGTCGTGTCGGACCGCATAAGCGGAAAGGAATACGTCGATCAATTGGTCGGAAGCCACGTTTCCGGGCAGCTCAAGATCGCTCCCGAGCATTCGGTATCCCATGTTCTCGAACTGATGCAGAAGCCCGGTCCGGGCATACTGATCGAGTTCAAAAAGATGTTCGACGATTCCAATATCCGGCAGGGAAAGGACCAGTTCCTTACATATTATCTCATGGCGGCGCATCCGGGGTGCTATCAGGAAGACATGGAAGAACTGAACAGATTTGTGCACAAAGAACTCAGGACCAACCCCGAACAGGTCCAGATATTCACTCCCACGCCGTCTACGGTATCCACAATGATGTACCATACCCGAAGAGATTACGACAACACCAAGAACCTGAAATCGGAACATTCGATGCAGATGAAACAAAAACAGAAAGATGCCCTGCTTGGGCCAAAAACGGTGGGAAATGATACGAAACGACGAAAGACTGTTTAAGATCGTCTCGCCGATCGTCTCGGAGCACGGCCTGGAATTGAAGGCCGCTTCCTTTTACGGCCGCAAGGAGTTCCAAGCCTTCTGGAAAAGAACCGGCGATTCTGTTGACGTGATGGTCTCGGACTATCTTATCGACGCACCCGACGGCGTCATCGAGGATTTCTCCAGAACGGTGGTTCAGACCATCACCGACAAAAGGCCGGCATACGGCGGGACATACCTGGATTGGGTAAGGTCCGACGAGTACATAAACAGCAAGAGAAAGATTTATCTGAGAAGGAGCAGGAACCTCACCGGATCGCCGGAAGGAAACGAACGGGACCTCATAGGATCTCTGGATCGGCTTCTCGACTCGGGGCTTCTGGAACCCGATAGCATCGATAATTCGTTCTTTTCGTGGACAAAGACTCCCAATGTAACGAAGATGGGGTTCTGCTCGCCGATGATGAGGGTGGTCGGGGTTTCCTCCGCGCTGGACGATATCTCCGTGCCGGAGTTCGTTTTGGATTATGTTGTATATCACGAATCCCTTCATTTAGCGCAGGGTTACAGGCCCGGCAGGCGGGCTCACGACCAAAATTTCAGAAACAAAGAGAGAAAATATCCTAAGTACAAAGAGGCCGAGAGCTATCTCAAATCCATAAGGACAAGGCTGAAGTGAAACGATATAAAACAGACGGCCTATTTACCCCCGTGTCAGAAAAAAATAAAGGATTTGTTTTCGAAACAGATACAGGGGCGTTCGAAGCGGATCTTGATGAAGTGAGAAGGATGGCCGAAAAAGGCGACCCCGACGGACTGTATGCTATGGGAATGGCCTGCCTGTTCGGAATGGGCGTCGAACAGGACGCGGAGAAAGGATTCAAACTTCTTGAGTCTGCAAGTGAGAAGGGGCAGCCGGGCGCTATGACCCTCCTTGTGCGAATGTTCATGTCGCACCGTTATACAAATATGACCACGCAAAAAGCGGTGGAATACTCCGCGAAGGGCGCCGAGGCGGGAATAAGCGACGCCCAGCTGTTCCTTGGGATAGCATATATGGACGGCGTTGAAGTAGAACAGAATTACAAAAAAGCGGCAGAGTTGTTCAGGAAGGCCGCCGCGCAGGGGAACTCTGAGGCCAGGAATTCTTTGGCCTTCATTTATCAGGAGGGACTGGGCGTAGAGAAAGATGTGGTAAAGGCCTTCAAACTTTACAAAAACGCCGCTTCCGCCGGAAATATCAATGCTCAATTTCAGACCGGCGTATGCTATGAGATGGGGATCGGAGTGAAAACAGATCTGAAGAAAGCGGCCGAATGGTACAGTAAAGCTGCTGAGCAGGGCGACACCTTCGCAATGGAACGCCTTGGGATCATACACGGCCTGGGATCGCCCCCCAACCCGGAATTATCGTTCAAATGGTTCCTCGACGCTGCTCTCGGAGGTATGCTGGGCGCCATGTACTATGTCGGCGCGTACTATCTGGAAGGGTTCGGAGTCGAGAAAGACAGAGAAGAGGGAATGAAATGGCTGAGACTCGCGTCCTCAAGCGGAAGCGAGGAGGCAAAGAAACTGCTTTCAGATCTTGAAAGCGAAGGTGGCGAACGTGTCTGAAGGGGAATACATGGACCTTGACGAAATGTACGACGAGGCCGTCATGATCCTCAATGAAGGCGGTGACATGAAAAAGGCCGCTGAACTGCTCATCAAAGCAAGCGAGGACGGGCATCTTGCGTCAAGAAGGACCCTCGGATTCCTTTATCTTGACGGCAGAGGCGTAGACCGCGACCTTGAAAAAGCATACGAGCTCATCTCGGAAGCGGCAACCTCTCTGGACCCTGTCGCGATGTATGTCCTCGGCAAGATGTACGAAGGCGGTCTCGGCGTCGAACAGAACGATCGGGAAGCATTGTATATGTTCGCTTTTGCCGCCGAAATGGGCATTCCGGGGGCGGAAGAGGATGCAGAAAGGCTCATAGCGAGAATGTCGGAGAGGATAAGCAGAAAGCTCAGATCCAGACCCATTTTGAACCTTGAGATATCGGATATAGAGATCGAAGCCGTGTGCTGCAAGCAGATGCTTGACTCCGCTTTGAACGGTACCATCAGGATCATGGACACCTATATGGGCCCGGAGCTCGTGATGGAAGATGATAAGGGGATCGAAGTTATCCGTAAAGAATGCCCGTTCTGCGGCAAAAAAGCAAAGAAAGTATCCTGCGATAAAATATACTGAATATACAAGAAACTGCGAAAAAAGAAAAAGGCTATATAAAGATAGCGTATATACTTTTATAAGCTCAGGCTTTGAACACTAAGTGGTGGAAAAAATGGATGGGAACGCAGACATAAGAGAGCAGGTATTGCTCATGCGCGCGGCGATCGGACGTAAGGTCATGGAGATCGATGAGTTCGAGGAAAAAGCAACTAACCTTATGGGTGATGAGGCGGAGAAATGCCTCGATATGATGGAATTCCTTAAGAAGGATATTCTGGGATACAAGTCGATAATAGACGACCTTAAGGACGGAAGCAACGACCTCACCGGAGACCTTTGGGACATCGCCTCCCTGCCGGAACAGTCACTGCGCCTCTACACTGATTTCTACCTCCCGGGCCTCTCTGAAGAGGACCGCGCCGAAGACACCAAAGCGATGGACATCAAAGTGAAGTATGCTCAGGACCTCGCCAGAGCATACGTCATGCACATAGGCAGAATGGCCCTTACAGATCCGAATGTGATCGATAAGATACTTGCGGACGAGAATCTTGTGTATTCCATCGGAAGCGCCGTGCTGGACATCCCGGAACTTCTCGATGCGATAGTGAAACAGCAATAAAGGGGCACCCGCCCCCATAAACCTATTTCTTTTCGGAATATCATTTCGCCAATCATTCTGGGATACAATTTATACTACAAGGGCATTCAGAGTCCTGTATGTTTGCTTATGCCTGCGAAAAAGCGGCCAAATTCACAAGACCCCTGATCATCTCGACCAGACAGATGGACGGCAAAGTGAATGCTACCTGCGGAGCATTCATTGTGATCAACAGAGAGGGGTGGATAATCACCGCCGGACATATGTTCGATTCTTTTGTTAAATTCCAAAATGATCAGAACAAGATCAAAGAAGTAAATGAGCTCAACTCATCGAGGAACTCGGATTCAGGCTCCCCTTTCAATACCATTCGCACAGACCCTGAGTGGCTGACCAATCATTCCTTTTGGTGGGCATGGGACGGGGTCAGACTTGTCGAGGCATTTGTGGACAGGCAGATCGACATCTGCGTGGGGAGACTGGAGCCTTTCGATCCAAAGTGGATAGCAGAATACCCCGTTTTCAGGGAGCCGGAATCCCTAAAACCCGGGACCAGCGTATGCAGGCTCGGGTTCCCCTTTGCTCAGATCGAATCGGAGTTCGACGAAAGCAGCAAAGCTTTCCGCATAAAAAAGGGCGTGCTTCCGCTGCCGCTGTTCCCCAACGACGGAATACATACGCGGAACGTCCTGAAAAAGGAAAGGAGCAAAGAAGGCAACTACGAGATGTTGTATATAGAGACATCCTCGCCGGGCCTGAGAGGACAGTCGGGAGGTCCCATCTACGACAAAGAAGGAAGGATCTATGCTATGCAGGTTCAGACAGCGCATATGCCTCTCGGTTTCCAGCCCACTGCGGAGTACGAGGGGAAGAGGGTCGTTGAGAATCAATTCATAAATGTGGGCATAGGCATACACGCTAAGACCATCATGTCCATTCTGAGAGACCGTAACGTAAAATTCCAACTTGACGGAGACAACCACGGCTACAGGATAATCGGTTAAAAAGTCCGGCTGTTTTTTGTGAATTACGACATATCTTCATTAATATAGCATGTTAAGCTACTACATTAATTATTAAAGAAGGACTATTTTCTTAACGAAAAAAAGATATTACTTTGCAATTAATTAATATAATTTAGATATTAGCTTAATTAATAATAGTATATCAATAATAATCAGAAAACCGATGTAAATATTCATTTTCTGATGCATTTTTCACTTCAATATCCTCTAACATTCAAGAAAATGATCTTTTTGACCAAACATATCAGCAAGTGTGTCAACGACGGTCTCCCGAGTATCAAGTTGAATACGTTGCAAATCGACAAAAAGTATAGACGCATCGCGCGTTTCGTACAATTATTCAAAGACCCCTCTCATTCTGAAGCGAAACGATCTATACTGAGCTACAAGCCTTGTGTTTCGGATCTTTAAGATGTCTGCTGAACTCCGATCAAAGAATGAATCCCGCCCCATGCACTGCTCCTGCGCGGTTTAAATATCCCTCGGCCAATCTACGGCAGGTATCCTGGAGCCACCGGTTATCTCCTTAAACCACATATCGGCGTGATCGCCGAGGGCGCTTTAGTTCACGCCCCAATCGTTCATTTATCGGCGGCTCCAGGATATCAGATATGCGTCTGTCTGCGGTGACCGCCTTTGTTGTACTATAATAATTAAATAAGTTAAGCTACTGCATTAATTATTAAAGTATAATTACCTAGGATGTGAAAAAGAGATGTCTGATTGCAATTAATTAATGCAATAAAGATATGAGCTTAACTAATTGCAATATATGAATTTACTCTCAAATGTTTTCTGCGAGCCATGCCGCCGCTACTACGAAAGTAACGAAGACCATTATCAGGACCACGAATATTGCCGTCAGCTTGTTCTTCTTATCTTGCCTCATGTTATTCAAGACCCAATATCTCTGATGAGATATATCTTTATTTACACTGGATAGAAAAAATAAGAGAGTTTGAAAAAGGTTTGATCTTGCATTCCGATCAGAAGATCGGGAGCTTGCCGTCGAGCGCCAAAGCAAATGCAAGGTATACGTTCAACAGGAAGTTGAGCAGCGCTGCGATTCCTATTAGCCAGTGCCAATAGTCGCCATCAATCAGACCGCTAAGTCCTACGAACAAGAATATCAGGGTCGTCGTGACCAATATCAGGGACAGGTTCTTCGGGGTCTTTGCGAATATGGACCATATTATTGCAAGTACGAACATTATCGCAAAGGTAAGATTCTCCCAAGCACCTGCTCCGAAAAAGACACCCAGTCCTTCTGCATATCCGCCACCATCGTAACCTAGTCCGGTCATAAGGACTGCTGTACCAACCAATCCGAACACTACAAAGCCGAAATTACTGTCAGATCTGTATGCAAGCATTGCCACAACAATTATCATCGCACCGATTAGCGTGAAGAACAAGGTTCCGGGACCACCGAATACACTCTCTCCAGCTACATCATGCCCTATCAAGTTAAAGAGCGCTAGGGGTAACGATACTGTTGCGACCAAAAATAGACCGAACGACGTTGGGTCTAAACATTTTTGGCATTCTACCATTTTATTTCCTCCTTTTTGAGGGTTAACCTCAAGGGTGTAATTCTACTTAGATAATATAAATAACCTCGGTCAAAAATGGGCTTTTCAAAAGACCCAGAGCATTGTTTTTCGGTAGCAGGAGAATATGGGTTGCACACATATCTATAAAAACCCAGCATAGGGAAAATAAAAGAAAGCCTTAAATATGAGTTGATGTAACATACATCCAGGTTACTCTGGATCATCAGGTATATTTTCGACTTTCTTCTTCCTGGAATCCCTGGTCTTGGAGGAAATTAGGTGCTGAACTCGGTTGTATTCATCCGATGATACTGCCGTTTTTGCAAAATGTTTTATATATGTTCCATCCCAACGCATATATCCTGCATATATAGGATTGTGAAGAATATTCCTTATATTGTAGATATTCCACGGGTTTCCTTTCTTTGTCAGCAGGCCCTTTCTGTTCAGTTTATATGCAATACCATCCATTGTGGACCCTTTCAGATACTCCGTGAATATTTCTCTGGCAACCTCTAGCTCTTCAGGCATGGAAAGAAGTATCCCGTTGTTGAGATCATATCCATACGGCGCGTTGAACCCCATTGTCCTGCTTTCCTTTTCGGTGTTGGACATGGATTCCGCCTTTTCTTTCATTCCCATATAGGTCCTTTCGCCGATCTGTTCGCTCTCCAGCTGGGCTATCCTCTGTATCATATCGATAACAAACTTTCCGAGAGCGTTGCTCGTATCCAGAGATTCCATCGCCGAAGCGAATTTCTTCCCCCTTTTATTGAGGTCATCCATCATGTTCATGAAGTTCCGGCTGTTCCTGTGGATACGGTCCATTTTCAGGACCAGCATGACGTCCCACTTGTCAAGGTCATCCATCATCCTTGTGTATTCAGGCCTTTTGATGTTCCTTCCGGAATATCCCGCGTCCTCATATATGTCGGCGATCTCCCAGCCTTCTGCGATACAATAATCCCGGAGAGACGATTTCTGCGCTTCCAGCGAATACCCTTCCGTTGACTGTTCTTCGGTTGACACCCTTACATAGACGGCCGCTTTCATAGTGGCCCTCATCCGATCGGGCCATTGATCGATTCGAAAACGTCCTGGCCGATTATCGCGGCATGCTCTCCGCTGCTTACGATACCATCCCATCTTTTGTAACCCGCATAGACTGGGTTGTGCAGTATCTTTGAAACAGATTGGTGCGTCCATTTTACGCTTTTCTTGGGGGGAATGAAAGAATTGTTCAATGTGTCCGCTATGGACCTCAGCGACATCCCCCCGCAGCGCATAGAGTAGATATTCCTGATGACCTCCGCTTCATATTCTACAACAGTCAGAGAACCTCTCTCATAAACATACCCGTATGTTTCTCCGGAACCCATGTACCCGGTGCCGTACTTGGCCTTCATGACCATGCCCATCTTCACTCTTTCGCCGATCTGTTCACTTTCCAGCTGAGCGATCCTTTGGAATATGTCCATCACGAATCTTCCCATCGCGGTGCTTGTATCGAACTTCTCCTGCATAGAGTTGAACTCTTTGCCTTTGCGCCTCAGATCGTCCATCATCATGGTAAAGTTCACACTGTTACGGTGTATCCTGTCCATCTTCAGAACAACAAGAACATCCCAATTCTCGTGGTCGGCCATCATTCTTTTGTATTCCGGGCGGCTTGTGTTCCTTCCCGAATATCCTTCTTCCCTATAGATGCCGGATACAGTCCAGCCTTTTACCCTGCAGTGGGCTTCCAGTCTTTCGGTCTGTGCGTCCAGGGAGAACCCTTCTCTTGCCTGTTCTTCCGTGGATACCCTGACGTAGAGTGCTGCTCGCATGGATTCCCATCCATGCACAATATTAGTGGCGGAGTATAAAAAGCTTAGAGTAGAGCGATACAATTAAAGCTTATAGCTTAATAAAGTTTAAAAATATTGATTATTACTTTCACACATCCTAGGACTCTTTTCCGGCAGCGAATAACGCCTATTGTCAAAGGTATTGTCAATCACAACGTTTCCTCCTTCAACATAACGGCCAAGGCGTCTGCCGATGTCCTTGGGATTTATAACGGTCATCTCTGCTTCACAGAAATCTTTTTCGTTTCTGGTGATGACTGCACCTATTCCGTTCCTTATGGCAGAGAAAGCCAGCAATCCATCTTCGAGATCGTCGACATCAGATCAAGATTATCGTGATCGACATCGAGCACTTCAAAGGATAAGCACATTGGTGTCAACCAAGGTTTTCATAATCCTTCATCCTCTCTTTGAAAATGAAATCATCCAACTAGATGAGAGAAAGTAGTTTGAAATAAATCTGTCTCGAAGCTGTTGTGAGGCTGCATTGGGCTTATGATTTCTTAGCGGCCTCTTTCTCCGCTTCGATCTTCTCGATATCAACATAGAGGTCGTCTATCTTTTTGAATAGGTAGGCGCCGATGCCGGAGAGGTCTTCTCCGTCCTTGTATGCTTTGTAAAAGAGCTCTCCAAGCTCCTCTTCGACCTTGTCGATCTCCCGCCTCTTGTCATTGATCTTTGAGTTGAATCCCGCCTCATCGATCATCTTTGCGCCTCTGTCGATCGCGTTCTCCAGTTCTTCACCAAGGTCTTTGAAGAATCCCATGATATCACCTTCGAGAATTTTTTATTAAAAGGGGGGGGGTTGCCCTCCCTGGAGTTTGATCTTACATCATGCCAGGCGGCATTCCGCCGGGTCCGCCTCTGCCCGGAGGCATTTGCGGCGGGGCACCTCTGCGCGCGGCTATGACGTCGTCGATCCTGAGGACCATGTTCGCCACCTCTTCCGCAGAGTTTATCGCCTGAACTTTGACCCTCAAAGGTTCGATGACATTGTTTTTGAGCATGTCAACTGCCTCTCCGGAGCAAAGGTCCAGACCATAGTACTTCCCGTCCTTCTTCTTCTCGTGGGCATTCTTCAGTTTAATGATGCTGTCTATGGAATCGAGTCCCGCGTTCTCCGCAAGCGTCCAAGGTATGATCTCCATCGCTTTTGCGAACTTCTCAATAGCAAGCTGCTCCCTGCCGCCCACCGTCGAGGCGTACTCGGAGAGTCTCAGGCACAGCTCGATCTCGGGCGCGCCGCCTCCGGCGACCACTTTCTTGTCCTCAAGGGTGACCCCGACCGTGCGTATCGCATCGTTGAGCGCCCTCTCTACCTCTTCCATGACGTGCTCGGTCCCGCCGCGTACGAAGATCGTCATCGCTTTGGGGTTCTTGCATTCGGTGATGAATGCCATTCCGTCCTCTCCGACCAGCTTCTCCTCTACAAGACCGGCCGTCCCGAGATCTTTCTTGGATATTTCCATGACACTCCCCACAACGGTTCCTCCGGTGGCCTTCGCGATGGCTTCGACATCGCTCTGCTTGCACCTTCTGTAACCAAGTATCCCCGCCTTGGCGAGATAGTGCTGGACGAGCTCGTCGACTCCTTTTGACGAGAATACGACATTCGCGCCGACCTCTTTGATCTTCTCTACGATCGCTTTCATCGCGTTCTCTTCCTCTGCAAGGAAGGCGGACATTGCCGCGGGGTCAGAGATCTGTATCTGAGCATCGAACTCTGTTTTCTTTACTTCGAGAGATGCGGTGAAGAGCGCGATCTTTGCGTTCTCCACCCTCTTGGGCATACGGGAGTGCACGGCCTCTTTGTCTATTACAACGCCCTGAACAAGGTATGTATCCCCGATGACACCGCCGACCTTCTTTTCGACGCGTACGTTATCGGCGTCGACCCTGCCGTCCTCCATAACGGACTTTGTCGCTTTTACCACTATGTCTGCAAGTTTTTCGTACTCTTCGCCGACGGATTTTCCTGTCAGCGATGTTACGGCCACCCTCTTGAGCATCTCGTCCTTGGTAGCGTCTACCGCTATCTCATCCAGGATCTCTAACGCTTTGTCAGCGGCCATCCTGAATCCGTTCGTTATGACCGTGGGGTGAATCTTCGCGTCGAGGAGTTCCTCCGACTGTTTGAGAAGTTCTCCCGCGAGCACTACCGCCGTTGTCGTACCGTCGCCGCATTCGTTGTCCTGTGTCTTTGCGACCTCGACGACCATCTTCGCCGCAGGGTGCTGAACCTCGATCTCTTTGAGGATCGTCACACCGTCGTTCGTTATCACAACGTCTCCGATGGTGTTAACAAGCATTTTGTCCATTCCTTTGGGTCCGAGCGTGGACCTTACGGCGTCGGCCACGGCTTTGGCGGCCGAGATATTATTGAATTGAGCCTCTTTGTCCTTTGTTCTCTCTGTGCCTTCTTTCAGCACAATGATAGGTTGATTTCCGTTCGCATACATAGGATGATTTCTCCTTATTTGATTAGTCTGGTAATTTTGTTCTTCTATATTAACGTTTTCTATTTTGTTCTAACTTTGTTAGTTAAAGAGACTTCGTCCACGCGATCGCCGGCCTCAATATTGCCGACGGCTTTTATAGGCTTGGTGTCTGGCCGGGAGATAGATAAAATATCATGCAATACGTTACAGGAAGCGGAAAGATGTCGTTAAGTGCGTTCGGAGATAAAGCCGTCAAGCCGGACGAAGATATGGTCTTGACAGTGCTGGGGGAAAGAAAAAACCTGTGGGACCGTGTCATGGGGCACATCGCATCCGCTTACAAGGATGTGAGCGGAGAATGGAAATTCTACAGCAAAGATGCGGGCTGGACGCTCGTTGTGAAGAGCGGCAAGCGGACCCTGGTGTACCTTATCCCTCTGGAAGGATCCTTCAAAGCGAACTTCGTTCTCGGAGAGAAGGCCGTATGCGCAGCGCAAGGTTCGGACCTGCCGCCGCATATCCTTAAGGCCATCTCTGAGGCCAGGCCGTATGCGGAAGGGCGCAGCTTCATGACAGATGTGAAAGATGACGAGGACAGGGATGCGGTCATGAAGCTTATCGGCATCAAAGAACGCAACTGACGTCATTTCCTGAACGATAATGCGCCTCCCTTATCCCGAAGGGAATCCGGCCGCGGTCAGAAAACATCACTGACCGAAAGTCCCGAAGCTGCTGCCAGCTTCCGTATCTTTTCCCTAGGCCTTTCCGATCCGCGTATGTTCATGCGGTTCAGTCTTTCCGTGAGAAGCGGCCGCGGGTTCAGCCTATCGATGAACACCCGTTCTACTCCGGTAGAAACGATCGCTTCCACAAGTTCCTCTTCATTTCCGTCCAGGTGGTCCAGCACTGGCCCGATCAGAGCGTATGTGTCGATGCCTCTTTCCGAAAGCTGCCTCAATGTATCCAGTCTTTTTCCTGGCAGGGGTGCGCCCGGTTCGGTGATCTTCGAGAACTTGTCACTGAGAGTTGTTATTGTAATCCCCACCTCTCCCCTCATGGATGATATCAATTCTATGTCCCTTAGGATCAGATCGGATTTCGTGTGAAGGTGTATACGAAAATCCCTTTCTTTCAGTATCTCCAGGCATCTCTGCGTAAGTCTGAATCTTTTTTCAGCGTATTGATACGGGTCCGTTACAGTTCCGATCCCTATCGTTCCTTCCAGACCCGACAGTTCCTTGGCCAGCCTTTCTGGTATGTTCGTTCTTACTTTCACGACCCTCCAATCCTTCCAATCGGTGTGCAGAACCTCCGGCGCATAGCAGTAAACGCAGCCGTGTTCGCACCCCCCGTACGGGTTGAGAGCGTAATCTATGCCGGGAAGGCCGGAGGGGGAAAGTGCCCTTTTCGCTTCCGTTATCCTGTAACAGCCGTCCCATTCCAAGGCGCCCTCGAATTCGATAAGGTCAGTAATAGTCCTCTATCCTCCTCTGCGTCAGATAATCTTTCAGAATACCGGAGTTCCTGATCCATGTGTCTCTTTTGATATCCATCACCCCGTCCACATGTGCGAGGGCCTTGTCCAGTACGTCGAATTTGAACGGTTTTGTTCTGAGAGCTGCCCTTACGTTCTCTCTCACGTTCCATACCCCTACCGGCATGACATATCCGGGATGGGCCTCCCTCATTATCACCACTCCGGCGGTCCTGCGCTCTTTGAGGAGGAGTTCGTTCACGGCCATCCTCGCCGCATAGTAGCAGCCGCCGATGTGCGCATATTCTGACCTTCCCTCAAAGAATTCGCAGTCGGAAATGATGTCGATCGTCTTGCCCAGGGGATTCCATGTGGTGTTCGGATACCAAGCTTCGATGAGCTCGTACCTCCACGTGCATGGCATCATCAGCACGCACCACCTGTTGTCAAGCTGCTCCCACTGGTAGATCCTGAACTCATCTATCGTCTGGTTGTATTTTGTTGTTTTAAGCAGATCCTTGCCGATGATGTCGTCCACCGCCGTGATGCTCCATCTCGTCGGCACGAAGCGCCTTCTTTTCTCCGCTCCCATCGTACCCACTGAGAACGCTTTCTGTATCTCGGAGACGAGAGTGCCGTTCTTGTAGGCGCTGACCACGGCCCCTGCGGCGTTCAGATCGATGTCGTAGAAGCTCTTCTCCAGGTTCCTTTCGAATCTCCCGCTCCCTATGGTCATGCCGTCCATCCTCGCCGACGGGCCGAATGGCTGTACCTCATCGTCCAGAACCACCCTTCCTCTGGGCTTCTGCCTGAAGTTCGCTTCCACTTCCAAAGGTCTCTCCGTCAGCGCCAGCTCCTGAACGCTGTCGACGATCCTGCCGGCGGCCTTGAAGTTCTTCGCGTCTATCCTGTATTTCCCCCTGACCAGCCTGAACCTCATATCCACGATCTCGTCTATAGACTTGCCCACCCACATCTCCGGCTTGTCCAGTATCGATGTGTCGCCGAATTCGGGTGGAAGGAGCGGACCGATGTCCACCTTCGGATATCCGTATCTGCCGACGAACACCGCCGGGGGGCTGCATCCCGCCAGGTCCTTTATGTCCATCAGCGGCATGGTTCTCTGCTGGGAATAGAATTTGATCATCAAAGGGCAGCGGTCCTTTCCGCAGAGTCTTCTGGAACCTTTGCATATAGAACAAAGACCGGATCTGGCCGGGGACTGATTTATCTCGGCCATCTTATCGAAGAACTCTGCGCCTGACATCTCATCATACCATATAGCATCCCGAAAGAAAAAACTTCACAAGAAGGGAAGATTGAGCAAGAGGCAACTGGTCGAAACCGGTGCAAGGGGTTGCCCCTTGCTATGGTTCGAAAATGCTCGTTTTAATATTTTAAACATTGTGAAAAATAGAATGATATTGCCTTTTTAGGTAATACAAGTCGTTTACCCTCGCATAATTTCGACTGATTTCTGGCCGATATGGCCTGCCGCCGCAGCTGCGGCGGCATCGGCTATATACTTCATCAAAAACTGTCATTGAACTTCGGAAGAGGTCATTCCGTCAAACGATCCGAGCAGTACGGACGCAGTTTCCCACTAACGATATTATTTACCAACACAGCAATTATCACTTTAGGCGATATCATGTCCGACGGTAATAAGATCAAAGTCACGAAGAACGGCCCGTACATAGTGTACGGCGGCGTACCTCTTAAAGAAGAGGTCCTCGAAAAAGATGCGATGGGCAAGCCGGACAGGTGGGCGGACGGAAAGAAGCACTACCCTGACGAGACGTACGCCCTGTGCAGATGCGGAAGGTCCGGGGACAAACCGTTCTGCAGCGGTGACCATGGCAATTTCGACGGCACAGAGACCGCCCCAAGGAACACCTTTGCCGAGAGGGCGAAGATCTGCCACGGAGATGATGGTGTTGCCCTGCTGCAGGACCCCGCGCTTTGCGTCGGCGACGGGTTCTGCCACGGAAGACATAAGATCGAAAGCACCGTCAAGAAAAAGAAAACTCTCGACATCGCGCTGCAGCAGACATACGATTGTTCGGGCGGAAGTCTTGTTATAACAATAGACGGGGAGATACAGGAACCAAAACTTGAAAAAAGCATTTCCGCAACCTCGGCAGGCACGAAGAGAGGTCCCTTTTGGGTCAAAGGCGGGATACCTGTGGAATCATCGGACGGTTATGTGTATGAGGTGAGGAACCGTGTCGCCCTATGCAGCTGCGGAAGGTCTGAGAACAAACCCTTCTGCGACGCGGCGCACCTTCGCTGAGGGGGTCACAGCCGTTTTATCTCAAGGTCGAGATCGAAAACATCTTTAAAATCATCCTTTATGGTCTTCAGCTTCCATATTTCCATGCTTATGTCGGACTCCGATCCCAGACCGACCGTTATGGCGCCGGCCGATACGGATATATCGACCGTATCGACGGAGGAATTCCGGTGGCGGTCCAGTATGTCGGCGATCTTAAGCATCATGGCGCACATCAGGATGTCCGATATCTCACTTTCCTTCATGCCGCTGAAATGCTTTGATCCCCTGTCGGGGAATTTCTTATGGTGGAATTTCGCCAGCAGCCCCATTGTCCTCAGTTCCTCGTTATCGAACCCGGGGAGGAAGGAGTTGACGATGATCGTGTAAGAATGGATGTGGTGTTTCGTATAGCTTATGAACTCCCCGATATCGTGAAGCAGGGACGCATACGACAGGAGCGTCCTCATCTCGCCGTCTATGCTGTGTATGCCGAGCTCTTTCATGCCGTCGAACAGCAGGAGCGCGTTCCTCCGTACCGTCTCCGCATGGGGCCTCTGATACTGGCATCTGTTTGCGAGGTTCAGCACGGACGACTCCTTCACATTGAACTCGGAGTGCCCGTTGTTCAGAAGATAATCCATTTCCATCCCCTGCTTCATGCCCCTCTCGCTTATCTCTATCCTGTCGATCCCCAGAAGGTACATGAGCTCCTCCGCTACCGCCCCGCCCGATACAATGATGTCGGCCCTTACGGGATTCATACCGGGCACTTCCTTCCTTTCCTCGACGTCTTTCCTGTAGAGTTCCTTCATCACCTCCACCAATTCATAGTACATCATGTAGGATGAATCCCCGTCCCTCTTAGCGGCGCACATCTCCGCGAGAGCGATCATTGTCCCCGACGACCCGTAGGCCTTTTCGAACCCTATCTCCCTGACCCTGCGGCAGGTGCGGTAGGACATCATGTCGACCTGCCGTCTTAAGAAATCATATTCAGAGAAGGTCAGCGCTTTGGTGTGGTCCGTTTCCCCTCCGTACGCGAGCCTCACCGAACCCAGGCTCAGACTGTCAAAGAAGAGATCCTCGCTTCCTTTGCAGAGGGCTATCTCCGTGCTGCCGCCGCCGATGTCTATTTCCAATGTTTTCTGAGGAGGGCCGTTCGGGCCGAACACCCCCAGCCTTATGAGCCTCGCCTCTTCGAGCCCCGATATTATCTTTGCGTCAACGCCTTCCACCTTCACCGCGTCCAGCAATTCTTTTCTGTTTGACGCCTCCCTCGCGGCGCATGTCGCATATGCTATTATCTTCTCCGCCCCGAGGTCCTTTGAGAGCTGCACGAAGTTCGACATAACGATGCGCACCCTCTCAATGGTATTTTCGTCGATGTAACCCTGTTTGAAAAGGTGCTGCCCCAGCCTCACCGTTTCTTTGTCCTGGTAGATCGGAGTGCCGATCGAGTTCCCGAAGAAGCGCACGACGAGTATGTGGATGGAGTTCGTTCCTATATCGATGAAGCTTATGACCTTTGAATCCTCAGCCATGCCATTTGCCTCTGTTTTCGATGAACCATTCCTGCGAACGGAATTTCCTGCCTTTCTTCTTCACCGGGACGTACCGTCCGCCCGGGGTCAGACATTTGGCCTTCAAGCTGTCTTTAAGATGAATATCGAGTATGTTCTTTTTTATCAGCGCGAGCATTTTTTTATCGACTATCGGGAACAGTACCTCCACCCTTGCGATCAGGTTCCTCGGCATCATGTCGGAGGACCCCATGTACATCTCGGGGTCACCGTTGTTCTCAAAATAATATATCCTCGAATGCTCAAGGTACCTGTCGACGATGCTGATCACCCTGATGTTCTCAGAGATCCCTTTCAGACCGGGCCTCAGACAACACAGGCCCCTGATGTTCAGGTCGATCTTCACGCCCGCCATTGACGCCTTGTATAATTCCGCAATGATATCGGAATCGACAAGGCCGTTGGATTTCATCGCGATGTATGCCTTCTTCCCCTTCGCCTGGTTCTCCGCTTCCCTTCTTATCTTTCCGATAAGGGTCTTCTTCAGCGTCGTCGGGGCGACCAGGAGGCATTTATAATCTCTGGGGCCGAAGACGCCGGTCAGCGCGTTGAACAGTTCGCCGACGTCATCCCCTATCTCTTTGTTGATGGTAAGGAAGGACGTGTCGCCGTACTGCTTCGCTGTACTCGTGTTGTAGTTTCCGGAGCTCATATGGGTGTATCTGATGAGCTTATCGTTCTCCAGCCTGACCACCTGCAGAAGCTTTGAATGCACTTTCAGGTCGACCGGCCCGTAGACCATATGGACGCCGATCTTCTCGAGCTCCCTCGCCAGATAAATGTTGTTGGTCTCGTCGAACTTTGCGCGCAGTTCCATCAGGACGGAGACGGTCTTGCCGCTTTCGCGGGCCCTTCTCAGGGCATTTATGATCGACCGATCCTTTCCTATCCGGTAAAGACATATCTTTATGCTTTGAACGCTGGCGTCCTCTGACGCTTCGTTAAGGAAGCGCACGATGATATCGAACGACTCGTAGGGATGGAATATCATCCAGTCTTTTTCTCTGATGGTGTCAAAGATGCACCTGTCCTCCCCGAACTCGGGCGGGACGTAAGGGACGAAGGGCTTGTCCCTGAATTCGGGCACGTCAAGCGATGCTATCTGCCACAGGTCGGTCAGAAGCATTCCTCCCAGCGTTGCCGTGTGTATCTGATTGTCCCTTAGCTTCAGATTCCTTCCGAAGAGAGATATCATCTCGTTCGGCATGCCTTCTTCCACCATCATCCTGACCGGGAACCCCACGTCCCTTGAGTCAAGAGACGTCTCGACGGCAGACATCAGGTCGCATGCCTCGTCGATGGTCACCTGGATGTCCGCGTTCCTTGTCACCCTGAAGATGTACGCCCCCGTCACATTCATTCCCGGAAAGAGATGATTGATCTCCGATTCGACTATGTCTTCGAGCTGAACAAAATCCATACCCTGGGATTCGGACGGTATCCTTACGAACCTCGGCAGAATGCTCAGCGGCACCTTAACCCTTGCGTATATGTTCTCCCCTTTGTTGTTTATCCTCACCGCGATATTGAGCGAATTGCTTGATATGAACGGGAATGGATGGGAGATGTCCAGCGCCAGAGGGGTGAGCAGGGGATGCACCCTTTCTCTGTAGTATTCTCCGACCCAGGCCTTTTGGCCGTCGGAGAGGGAACCGATGTCATGTATCCGTATGCCGCCGTCATACAGTTCCTTCCTCAGCTTGCCCCAGCACGCCTCGTAGCCGTCCACCAGGTTGTCGACGGAGACGTTTATCTCCGACATAAGAGCCTTTGTGTCGCGGTAGACGTCCGGCCCGATGGCTATCAGACTGCTGCTCTCTTCCTTCTGCAGCAGCCCGGGGACCCTTATCATAAAGAATTCGTCCATGTTCCCGTACGCTATGGCGAGGAACTTCACTCTCTCAAGCAGCGGAACGCTCGGATCATTGGCCTCGGCGAGGCACCTGCGGTTGAACTCCAGCCAGGACAGCTCTCTGTTTATGTATAGGCTGTGGTCGAAAAGATCAACCTCTTCCGCCTGATTCATTCTTCTTTCCGTCCCCTTATCTTGACCGAATCTGAATGTGCGTGCAGCCCCTCAGCTTTAGATAAAGCTATTATGGTGGGGGCAAGGACGGCAAGTCCATCCCTTGATATCATCTGGACCGTGGATGTTTTCCTGAAATGTGATACGTTCAGCCCTGACATCGTCGCCGCATACCCGGCGGTAGGAAGAACGTGATTAGTTCCGGATGCATAATCGCCGGCCGCAATGGGCGTATAAGGTCCTATGAACACGGACCCGGCGTTGGTTATCCTCGAAAGAACGTCCAGCGGATCTTTGACCTGTATCGAGAGGTGTTCCGGCGCTATGCCGTTCATGATCTCCGCTGCCAGCTCCATGTCCTCTTCCACGATATATCCTGAGTTCTTCAGCGCGGATAGCATTATGTCCTTTCTCGGAGCGCCTTCCATCTGCTCTTCCATGAACGACCAGACCTCGTCCGGAAGCTCCGGATCGGTCGTTACCAGCAGGCACGCCGACGACGGATCGTGCTCCGCCTGGGCGAGAAGGTCCGCCGCGATGAATTCTGCGTTAGCGGTCTCGTCCGCAAGGACCCCGATCTCGCTCGGTCCGGCGGGAAAGTCTATTTCCACGTTCTTTCTGAGCATCATCTTCGCGGCTGTTACGTAAACATTGCCGGGTCCGACCACTTTCTGCACCGGCTCTATGGACTCCGTCCCCAGAGCCATTGCGGCTATGGCCTGGGCGCCGCCCACCTTATAGATCTCGTCCGCGCCGGCTATGTCCATGGCCACCAACGTCAGCGGGCTGACCGGCGGCGGGGTGCAGCATATCACTTCCTCCACGCCCGCGGCCTTTGCGGCGATCACGCACATCAGTGCGGTGGAGGGATAAGACGCCCTTCCCCCAGGTATATAGCAGCCCACCCTTTCCAGAGGAGTGCTTTTCACGCCCAGGGTTATCCCCGGCTCAATCTCTTTCAGCCAGAGGTCCTCCGGGACCTGAAGCTCGTGGAAACGCTGTATGAAGTCTGCCGCGTTCTCTATCTCATCCAGCAGGATCGGGTCTACGTTCTCATACGCTTCCTCGATCTCATCTCTGGATACTTCGATATCCTCGATCATGACCTTGTCGAATTTCATTGTCAGGTCTGCCAACGCCTTATCGCCTTCGAACCTGACGAGATCGATTATGTCCTGCACAGCGTCCATCACTTCGTCGACCTTCGACTCGCGGTTCTCTTTCCAAAAGCTCTCTTTGACCTGTTTCCACATGTTTCCCCCATAGGTTCGGAGGAATTTATATTATACGCAGGGGAAGACCGTGCCTGAAAAAACGGCTCGTGGAAAGAAAGAGACCGCTTACCGAGCGACCTGAGCGCCTCGTCATACGCTTTATTAACCGCCTAAACCATCATGAGACGGCCGGATGAAGAAAGAACCAGGCTGATCCGTGATGAGCCCTATGAGTGCTGACGGCCCTTATTCTTCATATATCTCTTCCGGAGTGCCGCCGCTGACGACGCCGTCCGGCTCTTCCGGGACATTGCCGTCCGACATATACGACATGAGATCGCAGAGCTTCATACCATCGCCCCACCTCATCACATAGTTCCCGTTGCCGGTGACCTCCATCTTCGGGATCCTTTCCCGAAGGGATTCATTCTTTCCTTTCAGCTCATTGCGGGTGGGGATCGTGAATATCCTCCACGGATCCCCCCTTACGCTCTTAAGCCTGAATGCGTAGACGGGGAGAAGACTCGACCTGCAGCATACCTCTTTCATATTCGCGGCCTGCTCGGTGAGCCTGGGGTTCCTGCTGAAATGCATCGTTTCCTCGGCCGAACTCTTAACTTCTATGGGGAACGAGTAATCCCATCTGAGAGCGACAAGGTCCACGCCGAGAGACCCCGCCGCCCTTATGACCAGGAACGGGTCCTCCAGCATCAGATTGTAGGATCTGGTCTCCTCTTCACTGCAGGTCTTGATCATTTTCGTTATCGCTTTTCGATCCCCGCTGAGCAGACCCTTCAGTTCCCTTTCGTAAATGTCTCCGGCCGCCGCCATGATATCACTGTCTGGATGTACGGGAGATTATTAAAAGAAAACATGGGGGTGGCTGAAAGTACCGAAAGTGCATCACGGAGTAAGTCTGCTCGTGTCCCTGGGAAACAGTATCGCTTCCCTCACATTCGGAAGGTCCAGTATCTTTGAGACCAAACGGTCCACTCCCATCCCCCAGCCTCCGTGGGGGGGCATGCCGTATCTGAAAGCATCCAGATAGGAACCGAAGTCTTCTGGGTTCAGGCCTTTCTTCTCCATCCTTTTCAGAAGTTCAGGGTACCTGTGCTCCCTCTGGCCTCCGGAGGATATCTCCTGGCCTTTGTAATCCAGATCGAATGAGAAAGACAGATCCGTGCCTTCCTTCTCCATGATATAGAACGGCTTAGCCTCTTCGGGATATTCGATGATGAAATACAGATCGTTCCCTCTTTCGGCCATCATATCGCCTATCAGCTTCTCACCCTCAGTACCGAGATCGTCCCCGTCCTTAAGGGGCAGGCCGAGACCGATGACCGTCTTAAGGCATTCGGTGTATGTCAGCACGGGGTACGGCCTCTTCGGGACAATTATATCCTTTCCTAGAATGTCCAGATGCTTCTTGCCCCTTTCTTTGAGCTGCGTGAGAACGTGATCAATCACTTCTTCTATCACCGCCATGACGTCCTCCTCTTTCTCTATCCAGGCCATCTCTCCGTCGAAAGAAGAGAACTCTGTGACGTGGCGGTTCGTATTGGAGTTTTCAGCCCTGAAGGCCGGACCTATCTCGAACACCCTGTCGAGGCCGGTGGACATCATCATCTGCTTATAGAGCTGGGGACTCTGCGCCAGATATGCCTGCCTTCCGAAATAATCTATGCAGAAAAGCGTTGCGCCGCCTTCCGCCCCCGTAGCGACTATCTTGGGGGTGCTGATATTCAGGAAACCGTTCTTGATCATGGCCTCGGATATCAGTTCGGCCACCAGCGATCTTATCTCGAACACCGCTTTCATCTCCGGCTTCCTGAGGTCCATGAACCTGTTGTTGAGGCGCGTGTCCATCTCAACGTTGACCTTGTCTATGACCCCCATCGGCAGCGGTACCCCGGCTTCGCTGTAAAGTTCGAACGAGATCGGTATGACCTCGACGCCCAAAGCCGTCTGGTCGCTTTCTTTCACCTCTCCTGTCACTGCGACGACCGATTCCCTTGACAGCCGGGTAAGCGATTCGAATAAACTTGGTTCTATCTTCTTTTTCGGCATTGTTATCTGCACCGTACCGTACCTGTCCCTGAGGGTCAGAAAGGATATGCCGCCAAGATTCCTTATGTCCTGGACCCATCCTTTCACTGTAACGATGCCGTCTTCCTTACCAATATTACCGGAGTCTCTGATCGAGGTCATTTTAACATGCCTGATTAGACCCGCATATAATAAATAACTTGCAGTAGGCGGCTTTTATGTTTGATGAAAATAAAGAGGCCCGTCCCTGAGGACGGGCGTTTGTTGTGCGGTTTATCTCGGAACCACTTCACTCTTCCCCTGCCCTGTCAAAACGGAAGCTGACGAGGGTTGCGAATATGGACGCAACGAGCAGAACGAACATCAGCAGTGTCCACTCGTCCACAGCCGACGGCGGCAGCGTCCAATCCTCTGTCAGGAAGAACACTACGATCGCCATGATCCCGGTAAGCAGGCCGAGCACCCTGAGCGCCGCTGCCGACCTGGACCTGCGCGTCTTTTCGTCTTCGACGGACCGGTTCCTGCCCGCAACGATCCCTATCGCGCCTGCCGCCAATGCGATCACGGCGCATATCAGGTTCAAGGGGGACCATTTTCCTCCACCTTCCATATCCTCCGGGACGACCGTCTCCGGAGCGGCGGATATGACGGATATGTAGTGATCTCTAATGACATTGTTGAAAGTATACGAACCGGCGCCGGGAAGCTCCGGTCGTTCCTCTCCGTCGATGAAGACCGCTTTAATATCATATCCCTGTCTGGCGGAGAAGGTGAACGCCGCACTGCCGCCTTCCTTGACGCTCACGGTACCCAGCGGGTCTATGTACGATCCGTCATCGGCACTCGAATAGATGTAGAATGTTGCGGGCGCGGTGCCCCCGCCGGGAACGTACGTCCAGACGGGATACAGGTCCACATCTCCGCTGATGACGAACGTATCACCCTCCGCATACACGGCGGAAGAATCGCCGGGGACCGTACTCCACCCTTCAAAGGTGAAATTCGTCCTATTCAGCGTACCCTTTCCAAGGACCGTTACCTGCGACCATATTGCGTAGGGGCTGCCGGGATCGGCCGGAGCGGCGCCGCTGCCGGCTCCGTCGCTGTGATAAATGACGCTGTAGGTCAGGATCGCCCACTTGGCATAAAGGACGATATCTGCCGTGACGGCGTCGGAATCAAAATCCCAGACCTGGGAGCATCCCGCATCCGTATGCCAGCCTCCGAACGCATGGTCCGTCCGCTGCGGCTCAACAGGCGCCGCAATTGTGCTTCCTGCGGCAACATTCAGCCTCGGCGCCTCCTTCCCCGGTTCGGGTGAGTTATACCAATTGGGCACGGCGTCGTAGTTGAGGTCGAAATCCACTCTGTAAAGGTCCTGCTGCCACTCTGCCGTCAGTGTCTGTTTTGCCGAGTGAATTATGTCCCCGGGCTGATAAAGAGGGAACGCGTCCGCAGGCAGATCGGTGAGAGGATGGCTGCCCAGGAATTCCTGGACAGATATTTCGACATAACCGTTATCGGCCGCCCATTGTGCATAGCCGATCCAGTCCAGGTCCGGTACGCTGCTGCGCCATCCCAGGAATCCGTAGTCGGGGGAAGAATGCTCTATCGCCGAGCGCGGCATCGCGATAAGGTCCCCCGAAGGGACATCCGGTATGCCGACGGCGGTCATCACATAGTAGCTGTTGTTCGTGCCGAAGTTCAGGCTTTGTATCACTTCATAGACCTCGCCCGAATTGTCCGGATTTTCTATCTCAGTCGGCACAGCGTCCGTCCAATCGGCGCCGGCGCCGGGGTTGAACATGGTCCAGAATATCTCGACCGCTCCGGCATTGGGGAACGTATCCCGCTTATTTCCCAGCGCGTCATAGGGGATCTCCACCACGTACGGTACGGACCCGTCGCGGTACAGCTCATTGGATGTTGGGCTCACGATGAAACACTTTTTCTTCGTGACACTGCCTTCCGCCCCGACATAGTCTCCGTACTCCGTAGATATCGCGGTGTTCGGATCTCCTCTGTTGGCGGTGCCGTTGTAATGTGCAAATATGTTCTTGACAAGTATCCCCTCGGTCGAGCTGATCCCGTTACTGTACCCGCTTGACCCTGTGGTGTGGTAATAGTGGTTTGTTTTCGGGTTGCCGTAGGTATCATGGTTGC
Organism: Candidatus Methanoplasma cognatum; assembly: GCA_009777615.1. Lineage (NCBI taxonomy): Archaea > Methanobacteriati > Thermoplasmatota > Thermoplasmata > Methanomassiliicoccales > Methanomassiliicoccaceae > Candidatus Methanoplasma > Candidatus Methanoplasma cognatum. The sequence goes on along the minus strand of WRLM01000003.1, from coordinate 12,747 downwards.
CGTTGTCATAGCCTATGTTCCCGTTGTTCTCAAGCATACGGGGATCCATTCCGAGCAGGACCCCTTGGAAATCAGCGTCACAAAGGGGGAGGACGAAGACGTTACCTGTCCTCGAACGCTCCAGCATGTCGCCGAGCACATTACCGGAAAGGCCGTTGATGGTATTGATATTCGATTGGGAAGCGGGATAAAGCACATAGTTCCCGACAAAGATATTGTTGGTCAATTTCGGCATCGGGGGAAGATGTTCGATGTCTGTTCCGTAGTTGCCCGTATCGACGGCGATCGCGCCGCCTCCTCCTGTGCTCCCATACTTGAGGGTGGGATTCACTCCCGCCGGATATGCGCCTGTCACCCCGTTGTTGTAGAATGTACAGTGTGTGACCTCCGATTCGGTCAGTCCGAAATAGTTTATCGCGCCGCCCGCACCGTCGGTGACCGCGGCGGTGAGACCAAACATGGACCCTCCGTAATGCGCCCCGGCGACGGTGTTGTCGTAGAATGTGCAGTTTGAGATGCTGCTCCTTATGCTGGTAAAGGTCTGCGTCCCTTCGACAAGTATCGCGCCGCCGTCATCCTGTGCGAAATTCTTCTCGAAATATGAGTTATGGATGTTCAGTAAGGCGCCGGTGTTGCCGTCGGCGGCGTTGATGTACAGAGCGCCGCCGTCCATCCTTTTGTTTGCGCCCGCCGAAGAGATCGCCTGCATCGTTCCGACGGATCTGTTCTCAATGAATGCGCAGTCGTCGATGCTGAGGCTGAAATACGAGCCCTTCGCATGTATTGCCGCGCCGCCCTCGTCGCTGTTGGTGGAGCCGGTGACGCTGTTTTTCAGGAACAGGCAGTTTCTGAGATCATATTCGGCGACATCCGCAGACTGGCCGCCCCTCAGAACTATCGCTCTGTTGACATTGTCGCTGAAGGTACAATCAACAAAGGAGGCGTCGTTCCTGTTCCCGTTGAAGGTCACTGACGTTCTTGTAAGGTCAGTGAACGAGCAGTTTGCGAACTCATAGTTCCCTCCCTGCAGCTGCATGCCGCCGGTATTCGGCACTTTGGAATCGTTCGTGAGTTTCACATCTTCGAACCTTATGGTGCCCGTGCCGTTATTGACGATATCGAAATGCCGTTCGCCTGTTTTTGCTGTCAGCGCCGTACCGCCGCATATGGTAATGTTATAGTCGTGTGTGGAAGGGAGTATTATCTGTATGGTGCCGTTAAGCTCCAGATCGTCAGCGAAGTCCTCTGTCAGGAAGATGTTCGTATCTTCGAATGCGTTGATCATAGCGTCCGAAAGTTCCTGCACCGTGTCCGCGTACACATCGGCCGGATCGGCTTCCGTTCCCTCCGATGCTATCAGAAGGGCCGACATCATGATTACTGATACCAGCAGAATCGCCGCTGCCGCTGCCTTCCCATTCCTGTTGGGATTTGCTATGCTGGCCGAAATGGTACGCTAAGCAGCACGGCATTTTCTATAGGTAGTTGGTATAATATTCCCTTCCCCCTCTGTATTTTATATGAAATAATTTGTCTGGCGAGCATCCCATTACATACGACTTAAATATTTTGGACATATTTTTTATATGAATATATATCAATACATATGCAAAAAACTGACAAACTCCTCCTCCGAAAAAAGTGTCGTTCCTTTCAAAATAAATATTATTATAACTGTCTGCCTATACTCAAAAAGAAAATGGTGAATCCATGGTTAAAGAGAAAGTGACCGTTTCAGTTATCAAAGCGGACGTAGGTTCCGTTGTAGGACACTCGAGGCCCCATCCTTCTATGATGCAGGTTGCAAAGAAGATCCTGGCAGACAAACAGAGGCAGGGGATCCTTGAAGACTTCTATGTCACCCGCGTGGGGGACGACATAAACCTTTTCATGACCCACTACAAAGGAGAGGGCAACAAAGAGATACACAGCGCCGCGTGGGAGTGTTTCCAGGAAGCCACCAAGATCGCCAAATCCATGAAGCTGTACGCCGCCGGCCAAGACATACTCACCGATGCGTTCTCCGGCAACGTCAAAGGCGCCGGGCCCGGCTCTGCGGAGATGTCGTTCGAGGAAAGAGGATCGGAGCCGCTGTTGTTCTTCATTGCGGACAAGACCGAACCCTCGGCATACTCCCCCATACTTTCCAGGATATTCCTGGACCCCTTCACGACCACCGGACTGGTCGTCGACGCAAGGGCGAAGAAAGGATTCGACGTGGAGGTGCATGATGTCATGGACAGCAAGAAGGTGGTCCTCTCCTCGCCGGAGGAGACCCTCAGCATCCTCGCGCTCCTCGGAGACACCTCAAGATACGCCATTAAAAGAATATCCTCAAGGGCGGGGATCGGTCCGGCATGCGTCATTTCTACCGATAAGCTCAACCTTACCGCAGGTAAATACATCGGAAAGGACGACCCGGTGTGCGTCTGCCGCTGCCAGAACGGCCTCCCGTCTGTCGGGGAGTACACACAGCCGTTCCTTATGACATCCTGGATCGCGGGAGGATGGATGAGGGGTTCTCACTACGGAACATTCTACCCCTGCTCTCCGGAGGAATCCGATCCCACATATTTCGACGGACCTCCGAGGATATGCTGCCTCGGGTTCCAGCTGAATGACGGGAAACTTCAGGGGCTGGAGGATATCAACTCCAAAGGCGGAGACCATGTGCCTGTCGATTTCTTCGGCAACCCAACGTTCGACACCGCCCGCACAAATGCCATAAAGACAAGCAGGTTCCTCAGGACGCAGGGGCCTTTCACTCCCTCGATACTTCCGGCGGAGGAAATGGAATACACTTCCAGGCCGGAGGTTCTCAAGGAATTGAAACAGAGGTTTGAGAAACTTGACTAAGAAGGTCACTAAGCCGGCGATCATCGTCAATTTCAAGGCATACAGCGAAGTGGAGGCGAACGGCGCCCTCGCTCTCGCCAAGATATGCGAGGCTGTGACAGATGAAACAGGAATAACCATAACGGTCTGCCCCCCGGCCGTGGACCTTTCGCTGATATCGAGGAGCGTTTCGATCCCCGTTCTGTCTCAGAACGCGGATCCCTACGCACCAGGTTCGGCCACCGGCTGGACCACTCCCTCTATGATTAAGGGATGCGGTGCGGCCGGAACTCTGATCAACCATTCCGAACATAAAACACCCTGGAAAAGGATCGGAGAATGTGTTGAGTTGTCAAAGGGCGTTGACCTTATGACCGTTGTTTGTGCGGAAAATGTCCAATCCGCGGTACAGGTGGCTGAGTTCAGACCGGACTATGTCGCTGTGGAACCTCCGGAGCTCATCGGAGGGAATGTATCGGTGACCACGGCGAACCCCGCCATCATCGAAAAGACCGTGGAGGCCGTAAAAAAGGTGAACGGGTCCATCTCGGTCCTCTGCGGCGCGGGCGTGAAGACCGGCGAAGACGTCAAAGCGGCGATAGATCTCGGCACCTCCGGAGTGCTTCTTGCATCCGGCGTCGTTAAAGCAAAGGACCCCAAAGCAGCGCTCCTTGATCTTGTGAAGCGCCTCTGACCGGCCCGGGACGACCGTATGCTCTCTACAGGGCATTTTTTGAAAAGATGTCTTCCCCTTACCCGCCCTCATCTGCAACAGAACGGCATGTGGTTATAAGGCGTAAAGAGCAATCCGTCAGACGCCGTGTGTATTGGACAAATGGTAAGGATAGGGGATCGACCCCTTTGCTGTCCCATGCCCGCAATCACAATAACATCTTCGGGTTAGCTTTTTCATGCCCGCTTCCGTCATCAGATTACCATCATCTTTTCTTGTATCTTCGTATCCTGTTCTCTGAACTTTTGCGAGGATGCCGCACCGCTGCATGCATTGACCCTTCGGACCGGCGTACAAAGCTGTTTGGTCAACTCAAAAACTCCTTCGATCGGCCCCTACGGATCTTCAAGAGGTTTGTCATTTTCCTGAACTTTATGTTCACCGGGACCCTGTGCTGTAAGTTCTCAATCTTTCCCCTATATTTCGAACGAAGCAACGGCATCCCTGCAAATTTCATTTCTCCCTCTATCTGTAAAACAGTCTGTCGATATATATTCATGCTTATTGTATAACCTCCTAACTCTAGTATTTCGCATTTTAATATAAACCGAACAATTTGTATTATATGGTCAAAAAAAGGTGCCTTGCTCTCATTTTGCTGCTGTTCTTATCGCCCGTGTTGTTCGTTGAAAACAACTCATCGGGGGAAATAACGGACGGGGTCCTTTTCTCCGAGGTGCAGCCCTTCGGCAGCCATGAAGGGGTATCTCTTTTCAACTATGGTCCCGAAAATGTGAATCTTAACGGCTGGTCCATAACCGACGGGGAGGGGACGCTCACATTTGCAGAGGATATCTGTATCGAACCTTTTACAAGGCTGACCATTGTAAAGACCGCCGCCGCAGACGATTGGTTCTCGGGGAGGGACCGCGTGATAACTTTCGACGATGAGCGCATTCAAAAGAAAGGGAGCTTCATACTTGCGGACGCCGGGGACGATATCTACCTTTACTGCGGCAGCGTATTGATCGATGCTGTTTGCTACGGGAACAAAAAGGCAGAAGAGGGCTGGGTCGGGGAGCCCGTAAGTCTGCCCTCAGGCAGATATCTGCTTCGCATAGGCTCCGTGGATACAGATTCTCTTACCGATTGGAACTCTACAAAACCGGGTCTTACCAACAACGTTTTCGATCCGGAACTGTATTTCGACGCCGTCGTGACGCCTTTCAGCTTCCCTGAATCCCGCGGCTCTCCCATTTTCAAAGAGATAGGGCAAGCCGAGCGCGAGGTCCTGATCTCCATCTATCTCCTTACAAGCGTCCAACTGGTCGCCCTCCTTTGTGATCTTTCGGAGAGGGGGGTGAGAGTATGCGTCCTTTTGGAAGGGAATGTGTTAGGATACGATATCAGCACCGAACTCACGCTGATGCGGTCCCTTGCCGATGCGGGAGGCGAGGTGTACCTTATCAACGATCCCGCGGGCAGCTACAAACGGTTCTCATATTTCCACAACAAGTATGCGGTAATTGATTCAGAGAAGGTGATCGTCACTTCCGAGAATTGGACCTCCAGCAACCTGGGCCCGGGCTGTTCGAACCGCGGCTGGGGGATCGTCGCGGAAAGTAACGGTTTCGCAGAATATGTCAGGAACGTGTTCCTCAGCGACCTGAACCAGGCATACGGGGACGTCCGCCCCCTTCTTGATCTCTACCCTGCGCTGAAGCCGTATCAGGGGGCCCTGAGTTTCAGCGGGGCGGAGGATCATCAGGAAACGGCAGCCTTTGACGCCAGGATAATGCCCGTGCTGTCTCCGGATAATTCCGCATCCGCGCTGAAATACTTCATCGAGAATTCCGACGTAAGGGTTTTCTCTCAGCAACTTGACCTGGGAAGCTCCTACAAGACCGTCGCCGGAACCTCTCCGCTGAGGTGGATGCTGTCAGCGGCGGAAAGGGGGGTCGATACGCGATTAATCCTGGACTCCTCCGCGAACGGCGGCAGGAACGACGAATATGTCAACACTCTGAATAATACGACCGCGATCAAAGCTATTTCTGTGAACGGCAGGGCATCGTTCTCCCTCATACACAACAAAGGCGTGATAATGGATGATCTGGTATGGGTAGGCTCGGTAAACTGGACGGAGGGTTCGTTCGTTAACAACAGGGAATTCGCCATGGTCATAGATTCCCCTGAGGTGACCGCGTTCTTTGCCGAGCTGTTCATTGAAGACTGGGGAGTGAATGAGCACACCATTGCGGAGACCGGCCTTGAAATAACATTCGATGTGCTTTCGTTCAACGGGGAACCGATCTATGCGTTCTATGTCTCCGGGCCGGAACATTATGCCTATGTGTGGGACGTTCTGGGCGAAGGCATTCTCAGACGGTCGGACATAAACATGATCGTCTGCACCGGCCTTCCCGAAGGGACCTACACAATAAGTGTGGCGATGGACGGAACGCCTTATTCGGCTTCCTGCGAATATACGGTGACCGACGGAGGAGGTTATTCTTTCGGCGGGGATAGTCTCTGGGCCGCCGCCGCAGCGGGCCTTATGGCCGCCGGCGGTGCAGGCGTTATTATGAGAAGGAGGAATAATAACCGCTGACCGCCATACCTTTTTGATGTTAGTAAGGCAGATGACCGTCTCCGATATAGACAGTGTTTACGAGATCGCAGACAAGTCGCTCGGCGAAAGGTACGTCCGTGAGGTGTTCCTTCTTTTCATCAACGGGTGGCCGGGCGGACAGCTGATTGCAGCGGATGACCTCGGAAATGTGATAGGATTCCTTTCGGGAGCAAGGCTACCGCAGGACAAAGCGTCGATACAGATCTTTGCCGTGGACCCCCGCCGCAGGAGAGAAGGGGTCGGAAGCAGACTGCTGGAGGAATTCAGATTCCGCACCTCAATGGACGGAAGACACTACATACAGCTGGAAGTGAAAGAGGAGAACACCGGCGCCATTTCTTTCTACGAAAAGAGAGGGTTCACGGCCATCGCATATCTGGAGGAATTCTACTACGACGGCGGCAGCGCCCTGAGGATGATGTGCAGCGTGCGGGGGAACTCATGATCATTTCATGTCATCAATGGATTCAAGGAACGTCTGCATTTTGAAAAACCCGCGTTCGGCCGCTTTTTCGTCCTTTATATATTCAAGCTCTTTAAAGCCGCGGCCGATGACCTCGGATATCGAACAGATCACCTGCAGGATGTCCGCCAATTCCTCCATGCTCTTGGATCTCTGGTATTCCGCGACCTCTTCCAGCAGTTTTTCGTTCAGCGCCTCCAGAAACTCATCGTTGTCCATTATCCTGAAGTTTGGCATCTCCCCGCTCTCGATTATTAAGGCCGGGATCCTGTCCCTGACGAGCTTATTCACTGTTCTGACAGCCATGAGAGCATAAACACGGCGGAATTTGAAAAATGTTTGTACACGCTGAACGCCCGCGCAATCTGGCAATAAACAGGTGATTCGGGCGCGCGCCGAACAAAAGAATATTATTTCAGAGATATATATGGGTGCGATGGGTATGCTTAATGACATTTATAAAGAGCTGTTCGATCTGCTGAACGGATCGAATACCGGAGATCCGAAAGCGCTGAACGGCCTCGGCTTCATGTGTGAAAACGGGAAAGTCGTACAGCAGGATTACAAAGAAGCCGCCAGGCTGTATAAGCTCGCTGCGGATAAAGGACTTGCCGACGCACAAAACAATCTCGGCCTCATGTACGCAAGAGGAAAGGGCGTTGATAAAGATCATAAAGCGGCCCTTGAGCTTTTCAAGCTCGCCGCCGGACAGGGTAATGCGAGCGCGCAAGCCAACCTGGCCCACATGTATTCCGAAGGGAGAGGCGTGGACCGCGACTACAAAGAAGCATTCAGGCTGTACAAGCTGGCGGCGGAACAGGGACTTGCCCGCGCACAATCCAGCCTCGGTCAGATGTATTTCGAAGGGAGAGGCGCGGAACGCGACTACAAAGAAGCCGTTCGGTTATGCGGACTTGCCGTCAAACAGGGCGACGCCAGAGCACAGAACACCCTCGGATTCATGTATGCCTGGGGAAAAGGCGTGGAGCAGGACAGCAACGAAGCCGTCAGGCTGTATAAGCTAGCTGCGGAACAAGGCAATGCGGACGCGGAAGCCAACTTAGGTTTCATGTATGCTTGGGGAAAAGGCGTGGAACAGAACCACAAAGAGGCCGTCAGGCTTTACAAACTTTCAGTGGAAAAGGGTAACGCCAGGGCGCAAGCCAACCTCGGCTACATGTACTTTGAAGGGAAGGGAGTGGAGCTGGACTTCAAGGAGGCCGTCAGGCTGTACACTCTCGCAGCCGAACAGGGAGACGCGATCGCGCAAGCCGAACTCGGCTACAGATATGAATGGGGCAAGGGTGTGGAGCAGGATTACAAAGAGGCCTTCAGATTGTACAGGCTTGCCGCTGAACAGGGCAACGCCATAGCGCAATACAAGGTCGGCCACATGAATGAAAGGATCCTCTTCGAGAAAGATTATGCCGAGGCCGCGAAATGGTATGAGCTGGCGGCAAGACAGAACGAATCGCAGTCACAGCACCGCCTGGGCGTATTCTATAAGGAAGGAAGGCCCGGAGTGGCCAGGGACTTTGTGAAAGCGAAGAGAATGCTGGAATCCGCCGCTAAGACATACGAGACCGACGCGCACGCGCTCGACGCATTGTTCGAATTGGGAGAGATGTACGAGAACGGGCTGGGCGTGGAAAAGAATATGCTCCTTGCCTACAAGTACTACGCTGTCGCGGCCAAAAGGGATCACTTCAGGGCGGCCAAAAAGATAGAAGGACAACCGTTCAATGCCTCGGAGATCCTGGAACTGATGGGAAACGGTGCTCCCGTATTGAAACAATGACGGATGCACCACGGGGTCACATGTTCGATCGCTGATCGTCAGATTTCGCAGCATAAGGCAGCACCCGCGACCACAGGCGGAAGTTAAAAGGGAGAGAACAACAGCGCGTAGAATACCGCTGTTTCCTCTCCGGAGGGATGACCTCCGCCGAATGACCTGTCCGGCGGCGCCCGGAATCTTTTACTCTCTGTTGGATGTATGTGCCAAACTATAATAAGGGCATAGCCATCTACTCCTCGGTGCCCGGATGAAAGGAAAACTGTATGGAGTGAGCATAGGTCCCGGCGACCCGGAACTCCTTACCCTAAAAGCTAAAAGAACGATCGAAGAATGCGGCATCATCGCATATCCGGTAAGAGTGCGGGGGGAACACAGCACCGCATTGAACATCGTCAAAGGAGCAATAGATGTCTCGGGAAAACAAGTCTTGGAGCTTGTGTTCAGTATGTCATCCGACAAAGCGGTCCGATCGTCCAACTACGGCGACGCCATAACCGAGTTGACGTCCGCGCTTGAAAGGGGGGACGACGTCTGCATGATAACGCTCGGCGACGCCACCGTGTACAGCACATTCATGCGCGTAGGCAAGGATATCGAGAGCAGAGGCTATGAAATGGAGGTGGTCCCGGGAGTGCCGTCGTTCTGTGACGGTGCCGCAAGGGCAAAGATACCGCTGACGATAGGCACGGAAGGTCTTGCGGTCGTCTCAGCGGCAGAGGGATCTGAACTTTTCTGTAACGCGCTTGACGAGTTCGATAACGTGGTGATAATGAAAGCCTACGGCTCGATAGACAGAATATCCGAAAAGATCGAGAGCCTGGATCACGGAGCGGATGTGTTCGTTGTCAGCAATGTCGGCCTCGATGATCAATATGTCGGACCTCTTGACAAAAAAAGAAAGTACGGCTATTTCACCACTGTGATAGTAAAGAAAAGAAAGGAGACCAAACGATGACGCACGTTACAAATGTCAGTCCAAGGAGATGACATAATGTCCGGAAAACTGTACGTAGTAGGATTCGGACCCGGAAACAAAGAAGACATGACCCTGCGGGCGGTCAGCGCGGTAGAGAACGCCGACCTTGTGATAGGTTACACCACATACACTGACATCCTAAAGGAGTACTTTCCCGATAAAACATACAAAACGACCGGCATGATGAAAGAGGTTGAGCGGTGCAGGATCGCCATCGAAGAGGCAGATAAAGGACTGACCGTCGCTATGGTGAGCAGCGGAGATTCCGGGATATACGGGATGGCCGGGATAATCTACCAGATGGCCGACGAGATAGGATCTGACATTGAAATAGAGACCGTGCCCGGAGTGACCGCCGCCTCATCCGCCGCCTCGATATTGGGTGCGCCGCTTATGCACGATCTCGCCATCATAAGCCTTTCCGACCTCATGACGCCGCTTGATCTCATCATGAAGCGCATAGACCGCGCAAGCGACGGGGACATGATAATCGCATTGTACAATCCAAAGAGCAAGAAGCGGACGGACCATCTCCAAAAGGCGGTGGAGATCATAAGCGGATATCGCTCTTCAAAGACGCCGGTCGGCATCGTTAGGAATGCCGGCAGAAAGGACGAAAGCAAAAAGATAACAAAGCTGGGTGCGATCGATTATGACGAGATAGATATGTTCTGCATAGTGATAATCGGTAACAGCCAGACTTATATCTCAAAAGGAAGGATGATCACTCCGAGAGGCTATGAGATATTAGGTGTTTGAAATGATATTCAAAATAATGAAGAACAAAAGGAAGGAGGGTGAACATGTCTGAGAAGACTTTCGTGCTGCTGATCGGACACGGGTCCAGGCTGCCGTTCAACAAAGAAATGGTCGATATGCATGCAGGATTGCTAAAAAATAAAGGATATTGCGTCCGCACCGCATTCAATGAAATGACCGACCCTTCAATAGAAGATGCTATGGGATCAATGGCCGCTGACGGCGTCAGCGAGATCGTTGCGCTGCCGCTTTTTGTAGCGTCTGGGAGGCATACGACACAGGACATACCATGCAAACTCGGAATACCGGAAGGATACGGGAGCTTTGTGTCGACCAAGTATGGCAAAGACATCATGATCCATTACAATGAGCCCTTTGGCGATGACCCTGGCGTCACGCAGGTCCTGCTGGAGAAGCTGAAGAAGGTAGGCTGCTCCGAAAACACCGGAGTATTGCTTGTTGCACATGGCTCCCCAATGAAACATAACGCCGACCTTGTCAACATGACATCCGACCGCCTGAAAGCATCCGGCGTCAGGAATGTGTTTGCCGGTTTCAACGAATATAATGAACCGACCATAGAGCATTCGTACGAAGAGATGATGAATGCCGGGTTTGATAGGATCATCGTGCTTCCTATGTTCCTCGCTTCCGGCGCCCATATCGGTGAGGAGATACCGGAGAAATTGGGCATACCTGCAGGCAGCAACGGGGGGATTGTGGAAAGAGAAGGCAGAAATATCGCGATATTTTATGCCGAGCCCCTTGGACTAAATCCTGACATGAATGACATTCTTGTCAAAAAGATCGGGAAGCCGGTTGCATTGCGTTGATCCAGATTCCAGGCAGTTAATAAGTACCATGAAACAATAAGCGCAAGGTACGATCAGGTTGCCTGAGTCTATTCATTTTTCAACTCATCTAGAATCGTTTCACATCTGGGTTTCAGGAGAGGAATGTCCTCTGTCATGATGATCCATATTCTGTGCATATTGGTCTTGTGGTAACTGTGTGCTATAAAGTCGCGCAACCCGGCAAATTCAGACCATTCTATGTCCGGATGTTCTTTCGTGATCTCTTTCGGGAGTTTCTTCACATACTCCCCAATCTGTATGAGTGCAAAGCAGCAGCTGTTCTGGTACAACTCATCTCCGAGGAAGTCTTCTTCATCATTTCCGAAACGTTCCATTGCCGATCTTATAGAATTACAGAATCTGATGATCATCCCAAGAGCATATAACGGGCCGCACTCATCTTTCATAGACCAGTACCCCGTCTCTTTCGATTTCACTTATGAAGACATCTCCAGCCTTCAGTGCGGTAGCATCTACTATATCCACTTCGCTTTCCAGACCTGCTGTCAGATCGTTCATGAGGCCCACCAGTTTAAGGAGGCTTACATCATCATCAGGATATACGCAGAAATCATAATCGCTTTTTTCAGTTCCGTCGCCTCTGGCGCGGGAACCGAACAGATATATCCGTTCGAATCCGCCTCTTCTCGATGCTATCGGCTCGACTATTCCGCGAATGCGCTGAATCTCATCGTTGCCGATCCTGATCATGTTATTGTGATTGTTCTGTCTGACTATAAAACTGTCTGTTCCAATATACGGGATAAAAAGAAGGATCCCCGATCGTTGTTATAATAAATACACGTGTTTCGATGTACCCATATGCGGGGCGATGTATACAGGCAAAGGGGCACCAATCTTCTCATCTTTGCTTTGGTGCTTACCCTGCTTTGGATGATCTATTTGATCTATACCGAGTTCTTTATGGAACACGGTCTTTTTCACATTCACCACCGTGGCAGGATTATTAGAAACGCATTGGGGCTGCCGTTGTTATTATTTTTCCTCCCTTTTTTCGTAAGAACGAAGTATACTTTATCCCCGAACAGCCTTTTGATCAAGGGTGCATTACGATATAAAGAAGAAATCTATTATTCTTCCATTAAGCATGTAGAAGCGGAATATGACACTGAACAGAGTTCTTTCTCAGCGAAAAAGATCAAGAATATACGAATAAGCTACGGCGTGGACAGAACGGTCACTATCCATCCTGCACGGACAGAGGAGTTCCTGTCAAAACTGATGTCAAGAGTTCCAAAACCTCGCATATGAGCAAAATATAAGGAAAAGAAGTGATAGTACGGACGGAACGGAGTGGGTCCTGTATGAAGGAGCCTGATTTTGATGCACTGAGACGTCCATAAGAAGACCTGTACAAATGGTTTGATGTGAGACTTCTTAAGCGTACAAAGAGGCTGCAAAAAATTCAGTATGTGTCCGATAAAGATCTCTTTATCGCGGCGATCATGTCCTCAAACGTTGCCCTTTCGGGGATAATGTCCACTTTTATACCGAGAGACGTCAGCATATCGATCGTAGGTCTACCTATCGCGGCAACCTTTACCTTACCAAGCATGTCTGCGGTTTTAATGGCCCTGCTCTCAGCGGCCTCTGCAAAGGACTGTGCGGAAAGGGGACTCGTGAAGGCGAACACATCTATCTTTCCAATATTTCCCGCATCCAGTATCTCTTTGAGATATCCTGGATCAGCGGGCTTCAGACTATAGGCGGCAAAATCTACGACCTCCGCACCCGCT